>JAFDZL010000278.1 GCA_018266935.1 Bacteroidota bacterium
AAGCGGATGCCCCCCGATGTAAGCAAAAAGCTGGATAGCCTGATGAAGGAAGTCGCACTGCTTACGCCTACCCATAAGGAATCGCCGCCGGCAAAAAATGAGAAAGGGACAAACGACGTTAGCAATAGTCCAGCTTCGGGCAAGGGTAAGGATAGCGCAGCCAACAAACTGGCGCCATCGGCCCAACCCCCTATCGATACCGGCGACCCGGCGGCAGAAGCAGCAGCCCGGCAAAAGAAAAACACGCTTATCTTTTCCTTACTAAATGGCCCGCAGAAATTAAACGATACCACCTGGTCTAAGGATAAGGCCAAGCATAAGAATAATGATACGACCGTATCGCGGGAGCAAGGAATAGGCCATATAACCAAAGTGTTAGGCTTTTATAATGCGTATTCAAAAAACCATATCAACGGCAATTATTTTAAACTGATCACCACGTTCGTATATGAATCGAATGAGGTGGACGATCCTGCACCAAACCTTGGGCCCAACTATATTGTCATTGACAGCGCTCGCCGTTCGGGCGACGACATCGTATTTTCTGTTTACAATACAAGCGCGCAAAGCACTGCAAAACTGATGAGCAGCCGCGCGGCGCAGGATACGGTTATCCGCAGGGCGATGTATTGGGCAGCTCAGATCGGCGCCAGCGGTATCAATATCGATCTGACCGGGCTTACCCAGTCGCAGCGCGGAAATTTCGTGATGTTCATCCGTTCGCTATGGGAGAGATGCCGGGCGGCGCCGCCGCAATATTATATAACGATCACTATGCCCGGAGACGATAAGGGAGTGGCTTATGATCTTGGATCGCTGAACAAAACGACTTCGTACTTTATCATGGACTTCAGCCGCAGTAATGGCACACCGGGAGCGTTGGCGCCTTTGAACGACAAGAGCAGCAACAGCATTCAATCCTGTTTTTCGCTTTACCTGAGCTGGGACCCTTATATACCGCCATCGAAATTCATCCTTGGCGTACCATACCGCGGAGTGCAATGGGTAAGCCGGCCCAGAGCCAGGCCACAATACCAGTACGTATCCTACCAGGACGTGCGCAGCATGTATGCCGATTCGGCAGCCAGCTATGAGCCGGGATTATCGGCCGCGTATATCACCGCAGACTATAAAAACACCACGACCGAACTATGGTATGATGACGACATGACACTGGGCGCCAAATACGACTTTGCGCTGAACAGCGCTTTGGGCGGGATCGCCATCAAATACCTTGGGGACGACGGATTGAACGGGTACCTGCAGCAGGAACTTGCCTATAAGCTAGTCAAGATCGATACCTCGATCACAGCGGTGCATATCTCAGGAAAGCATGGGCCCTCCTTCGTTGACTTTTTCGAATTTCTCATCAAAAGCCCCTGCAATTCGGAAACTATAGAACACCTGAACAACCATAAATATTACAGTAATTTGCTGCTTACACTGAATATCATTGTTATAGCTGTTATGATTATTGTAGCAGCCATCCGATTTTTTCAGATCAAAAAGCTAAGCAGTTCGTGGCCGTTCAAAAAACTGTTCACGAACGTGGTTATCGGCCTGGCCGTGTTAGAGTCCCTTTTATTGCTGCTCTTTCTTTTTGTATGGCCGGGTAATCCCTATTTCGGGAACAACGCTTCGCACAAATGTATCGACGTATCGTTCTCAATACTCTTCATTATCCTTTTTGCGGGCACAATAGCAGGCTTCCTGCTCCGCTGGCTTTACCAATTGAACTATAAGGATGACAGGCCGTGAAGATAAGTTGACTCCCGATAGTTTAAAGTCGATTGATGCTATTGGTCTTAAAAATCAGCAAAACTAAGGCCAAATTAATGCAGCGGCTTATAAATCTACTTCAAGAAGTTTCAGTGCACCCTCGACCCGAGCATCGGCGCTTTACGCTGTGCTTGCTTTTAATTAATTTGTTTGTTAGGAAATACTCATCCTACTGCCTTTTGCTAAGCAAAAAAAAAATGAATTGAAACCCTAACCTATGGTTGAGAATCTCAGCGTGATTTCCCGGATGAATCTTTATTTGTTTTATGATCAGCCGGTTTTCTCGCCATCGGCTGAGCAGCGGCTTTGGCTTTAGCCGGCCGCCCAAAATCGTTTTTGATATTATAATCCAATGTTTGGGTGCTCCAGTAGCCGCAGTCCAATACGCGCCTTATGGTCATCAGCGGATCGTTAGGGTCGCGCAGATCGGTCAGCTGAAAAGCCGCAAGGAAACCACGCTTATGCAGTTCCGGCAGGTTCTGCGAACTCCACAGCCCGTAAGGATAGGCGAAATACTTTACCGGTTTCCCGGTGATCTTTTCCAGCTTCCTGGTCGGTTTATCTATCTGTATCTCCCAGTCGTTTCCTTTCATTTTTTTGAAATTCACATGGTCACGGGTGTGGCAGGCAATCACGTTCCCTTCATCCGAAAGCTGCTTAAGCTGTATATTGTCCATGTAGTATTTATTCTTTAAAATATTGGTGGTTGTAATAAAGAACACGCCCTTAAATCCATATTTCATCAGTTCGGGCCGCGCCACCTTGAACCCGTCTTCATCATCGTCGTCGAATGTCAGCATGATCGGTTTGGGCGGCAGCGTCTTGCCGGTCGTCAGGTAATTATAAAGTTCATCCGGTAAAATAGTATGATAGCCGCTATCGGCCAGCATTTTCATGTGAGCTTTAAAATTGCCAGGCGGAATGATATAGTCCTTATCCACCTGCTTATCACTCGCACGCCAGTTGCGGATTTGATGATAGCACAATACCGGCACCTGTTTACGCGCTAAAACAGCTGCGTTGTCGATGGTTTGACCAAAAGAAATTTGAAAGAAAAGGCAAAATAAGAAAAGCGTAGTGAGGCGTTTCGACACGGCAAAAATTAATTTTCTAAAATTATAAAAAGCACATTCATTATTAAAACAAGCGAACGATAAAAACAAGAGGTTACTTAAATTGGTTGATGTACTACAAGCTAATATTCAGCTGTAACTAACTAATAGCCTTGTACATTGAAAAAATTTGGACGTATAGCGCTTAAAACTGTTCTCTGGATCGTCGGCAGCATTATTGTTCTGTTTCTGCTGATAGCTATACTTATACAAATACCTGCGGTACAAAATTTCGCCAAAAACAAGGCGGTAGCCTTCCTTCAGAATAAGATACATACCAAAGTTAAAATCGGGCACATCAGCATCGGCTTCCCAAAAATGATCCTGCTCGATAGTGTCTATTTCGAAGATCAGAAAAGGGACACGCTCATCGCCGGCGACCAGTTGAAAGTCGATATCAGCATGCTGAAGCTGCTGCACCATACGGTTGAGATAAATGAGATCGATCTGAAAGGTATTACTGCGAATGTGAACCGCGGCAAAGACAGCGTTTTCAATTTCGACTATATTATTAAAGCTTTTGCAGGTGCGCAGAAGGGACCTGTGAAGACACAGGACACTACCGCAGGCATGAAGTTCTCAGTAGGCAAGATCATCCTGGACAAAATACATGTTGGCTACAAAGATGCCGTAACCGGCAATAATATAAAGTTCGACCTCGGGCATTTCGATACCCGCATCAAGGATTTTGATATGGATAAAATGAAATTTACCATACCGCAGATCACCCTTAGCGGTTTTGATGCTAAAATTGTTCAAACACCCGTTGGTTCATCAATTGCGACGGCCGCCACGGCCGATACAACGACCAAGCCCATCAATATGACGCTGAACCTGGGCACAATTGATCTGTCGAAGATCAAAGTTGATTACCAGGCCCAGGAAATGAAAGCGAGTGTGAACCTGGGTAAGTTTCTGGTAGAAATGAATAAGCTCGACCTGAAAAAGCAGGTTGCTGATGTGAGCAATATCACGCTTTCGGATACCAGGGCATCACTTACGCTTGCGAAACCGCAGACAGTAAAAACAGCTGTTGTAAAAACAGTGAAAAGATTGGATACTATGGTCGCCAAACCGCAGAGCAATAAGGGCTGGGCGGCCGTACTCCGTAAAATAAACTTCAGCAACGACGACGTCCGTTTCGATAACGACGCGCAACGACCGACAGGGAAAGGGCTGGATTTCGGGCATATGAGTATCCGGAATTTTAACGCCGATCTTGAGAACCTGGCGTACAGCGCTGATGCTATCGCAGGAAAGATCAATGAGTTGACGTTTTCTGAAAAAAGCGGACTTGACATCAGGAAGTTCCACACCGATTTCTTTTATGGGCCGCATAAGTCGTACCTACGCAACCTGTATCTCGAAACCCCGCAAACCGTCCTGCAAAAACAATTGGAAGTTGGCTATTCTTCGCTGACAAATATCAATAAAGACCTGGGGCAGGTCAGTGTAAACGCCAACCTCAATGGCAGTCACCTTGGATTACGGGATGTACTGCTCATGATGCCAGCCATGGCTTCCATGGAACTATTCAAAAGTCATCCGAATGCTGTCTTCTCTATCAATGGCAGGGTTAATGGCAAAGTGGATGACCTGGACATACCATCGTTTGAAGCGAGCGGCCTGACTGATACGCACATTAAAATGTCGGCTAAACTGAGGGGGCTGCCAGATATGAACAAGGCTTATTTCGACCTGAATATTGACAACCTGAACACCAGCCGCACTGACATATCCGAGCTCGTTGCGGCCAATATGATCCCTTCGAATATCAGCGTTCCGGAACATCTGAACCTCAAAGGGAAATTCAAAGGCAGCATGTACAATTTCAATACCCGCCTGTTCCTGCGTTCGAGCGATGGCGCGCTGGATGTTATAGGCAGCATGGAGAATGGAAATAAAAAAGGAGATGAAACTTATGCCGCAAATATTAAGGCCAACAACCTTAATGTGGGCGCATTGACCAAACAGCCAAAGACTATTGGCAGCATTACGCTTTCGATGAATGTGAAAGGAACCGGCACCGATCCTAAAAAAGCAAATCTCCAGTTGAGCGGTAATGTCGCGAGCGCTTATTACAAGGGTTATGATTACCGCAACCTGGTGCTTACCGCCACCGCACATGAAGGTCAATATGCCGCGAATATGCACATGAATGATCCGAACATTCATTTTACACTAAACGGAAAAGCAAACCTGAATAAAAAATACCCATCGGTATATACCGCGCTAAATATAGATAGCATTAATCTCCAGAGGCTCAATCTTAGCAAAGATCCCATGCTTGTGCACGGTAAGTTAGTCGCTGATGTACCGACCGCCGACCCTGGCTACCTGAATGCCAATATCAAGCTTACTGACCTTCTCGTTGCCCAAAAGAAACAGGTGATCAAGTTGGATACCGTATCAGTTGTTTCAACCGCCAATGCCGACAGCAGCACGTTAAAACTTAAAACACCATTTCTATCGGCCCATCTTGCCGGACAATACAAACTGAATGAAATGGGCGTCGCTTTACAGGATGTGATCAATAAATATTACAACACCACGGTAGCAAATGGCAAGTCTAAACCAAAATATTCACCTGAACGGTACACGTTTAATGTCCGGTTGGTGAAAACTCCTCTTGTTACACAGTTTGCTCCTGATCTGAAAACGATGGATCCCGTGGTCATCACCGGGCATTTCAACAGCCCAACCGGAGAGCTGACGGTAAACGCTTCAATGCCGAAAGTCATTTATGCGAGCAACGTGATCGACGATGCTATATTGACCGTCAATACCAATAATAATGCGCTGAATTACAGCCTTGCAGCCAATCAGATCAAGGCCTCATCATCTATCGACCTGCTCTATACCAGCATCTCCGGAAGCGCACAAAACAATAAGCTCGGGATTAGTTTGCAGGTAAGAGATGCCACGAAAAAAGAGCGCTACCGCATAGCAGGTGTGTTCAACGTGTTACCAAACGAATACAAATTCAGCTTTTTGCAAAATGGACTGATGCTGAATTATACACCCTGGACAGTAAGTGCCGATAACGAACTGGAATTTGGCAGCAAAGGCATACTGGCACACGATTTTTCGATCAGCAATGCCAGCCAGGTTTTGAGTGTAAACAGTGATCAGCGGGTGATGAATTCACCGATGACGATTGGTTTTAAGAATTTCCGTATCGAGACCCTGACCCGCATCGCGCAGCAGGATTCACTACAAGTGGGCGGCGTGCTCAATGGCGATGCGCATCTCCGTGATCTGCAAACCAGCATGCATTTTACTGCTGATCTGAATGTTCACGATTTTAGCTTCAGGCAGGACACAATTGGCGATATTGCGCTAAAAGTCAACAATCAAACGCAAAACGCTTACGCGGCCGATGTCAGGATCACTGGAAAAGGCAACCAGGTGAATCTAAATGGCCTGTATTATACGTCGCCTTCGAGTAGCTTTAACCTAAACCTGGATATCGTGCACCTGAATACGAAAAGCATCGAGGGTTTCAGCTTCGGCAGTATCAGGGAAGCTAAGGGCGATATTTCGGGGCAACTGAAAATAACAGGGACCACTTCAGCGCCTGTAGTGCGCGGCGATGTCAACTTTAACCATGTCGGCTTTAACGTTGCGATGTTGAATTCCTATTTTACCATGCCGAAGGAAAGCATTACGTTCAATGCGTCGGGCGTTCAATTCAATAACTTTACAATGATCGATTCTCTCGGTAATAAGGACATTATTGCAGGAGCGATCTACACACAGACTTACACCAATTTCCGGTTTGGATTGGATATAACGACTAACAATTTCAGGCTGGTCAATTCAACCCAGGATAACAACAAACTCTACTATGGTACACTTTACATCGACAGCCATATAACCGTACGCGGAAATATGGATAAGCCCGTTGTTGATGCTAATGTAACGGTCAATGACAAGACCAATCTCACGATGGTGCTGCCATCGGACGATCCGGGTATTGAAGACAGGAAAGGCGTCGTCGAAGTAATCAATCCGCATGCACCAAGGGCTGATTCGGCATTCTTAGCTAAGCAACTGGATTCGTTAAGAAAGTCGAACGTCAAAGGGCTCGATGTCTCTGCCTCAATAAGAGTTAATAAAAATGCGTCCTTCACTATTGTAATAGACGAGCGAAATGGCGACGAAGTGCAAATCAAAGGCGCCGCTCAATTGAACTGCGCGATTGACCCGAGCGGTAAGATCAATCTAACCGGTACTTATACCGTTGACCAGGGATCATACAACCTGTCATATGCGACGGTAAAGCGAAAGTTTATATTCCAGAAAGGCAGTACCATCACCTGGAATGGTGACCCCACTACCGGAACCGTTGACATCACTGCTATATATGTCGCCAATGTACCGCCTATCGACCTCGTGAGCGATCAACTTGGAGGCGACGTGCAGAACAATACTATGTACAAACAGAAGCTGCCATTTCACATTGATCTCAGCATGAAAAATCAACTGATGAAGCCTGCGATCAGCTTTAACATTGATTTACCGGACAGCACCTACACCGTATCTCCCGAAGTGATATCGACCGTTAATGAAAGGCTCGACCAAATACGCCTGGATACCAACGAAATGAACAAACAAGTATTGGGTGTGCTGGTGCTGGGCCACTTCATCGGCGATAATCCGTTACAGAGCCAGGGCGGCAATGCAGGACTCGAGGGCGCCATTCGCAACAGCGTCAGCAGCCTGCTTTCTGATCAATTGAATAAGCTGGCCGGCAATATGATCGCCGGCGTACAATTGAGTTTCGATCTAACTTCCGGTGCTGACTATTCAACAGGTGTTCAGCAAAACCGGACGGATCTAAATGTGGGCTTGTCAAAAAAATTCCTGAACGATCGGGTCACCGTAAGCGTGGGTAACAATTTCAACCTCGAAGGCCAAAACCAGCCAGGCCAGAAAACAACAGACATTGCCGGCAATGTCACGGTAAATTATCTGCTTACCAAGGATGGCCGATATATGATCCGCGTTTACCGGAGGGATCAATATATTGTTGTTGAGGGCGAGGTCGTCCAAACCGGTGCCGGATTTACTATCACCTATGAATTCAACAAGTTCATGGAACTTTTCAAAGGAAGGTCTAAACGTAATAAGGCGCTTGAAAAGCAATATAGGGAAGATCAAAAAGAGCAAAAACAAGAACAAAAAGAATCAGACAAGAAGGCTGACAGCATGGTTTCCAGTGAATTTTTGGAACCGGAAAATGAACAGCCATTTTAATCAGTATAACATAAGATATGTCCCGGTATAAATACTTTATCGTTCTAATCATTATTTTTTTATATGGATGCAGCACCACCAAATTTTTGCAGCCGGGACAGAAATTGTACACCGGCGCACAGGTGAAAATCACCGATAAAAATGCTACCAAAAGCGAGGCCGGCGACCTGCAGGACGAAATGGAAGCCCTGGTAAGGCCCAAACCCAATTCAAAAGTCCTGTGGATGCGTGTAAAGCTTTGGATATATGATAAAACGCAAACCAAAAAAAAGAGGGGTTTGAGACATTATCTCAACACGCATTTTGGCGAGCCGCCAGTATTGGTAAGTTCTGTCGATGTTGATAAGAATGCGAGCATCATGCAGAACCGGCTGCAGAATGAAGGCTATTTTTTGGCCCAGGCGTCAGCAGACACCATCACGAAAAAGCAAACCGCCAAAGCGGTTTACACTATTCAAACCGGCCCGGTTTATAAATATCGTTCAATAACATTCCCTAAGGATAATGACGATTTGGATACTGCTGTGACCGGAACGTCAGCCAAAACACTATTAAAAGCGGGCGATAAATTCAACCTGGACGTGATCAAATCTGAAAGGGTGCGAATAGATGCAAGGTTAAAAGAAGAAGGTTTTTATTATTTCGCGCCCGAGGATCTGATCATGCAATACGATAGCACAGTTGCAGGTCACCAGGTTGATATGTGGGTAAAAGTGAAGCCGGAAACCCCCGATGAGGCGCGCTGGATATATAGCATTCGAAATATTTATGTTTACCCTCATTACACGCTAAAAGATACTTCGTTAAAGCTGGATTCGGCCGTAAAATATCGCTGGTTTAATGTGATAGATCCAAAGAATACCGTACACCCATACGTATTCAAAAACAGTGTCCTGCTGCATCCCGGCGATATTTACAACCGCACAGAACACAATAACTCGCTAAGCCGAATGATCCAGCTGGGGCCGTTCAGTTATGTAAAAAACCGATTTGAAGATGTGACGCCTGATTCGCCTAAGCTGGATATCTATTATTTCCTGACGCAGAAAAAACGGAAGGCGCTGAGCGCTGATTTTGACGTCCGTACCACCTCGGCCAACTACAATGACACACAGGTGAACTTCAATTTTAAGAACCTGAATACGTTTAAAGGCGCGGAATTATATACGCTCACATTATTCGCCAGTTCGGATATTCAATTTGGCGGATACAATCGGGGTTATAATATTTATCAATACGGTGTTCAACCATCGCTAGCCTGGCCAAGGTTCATTGCACCATTCGATCTGACAAGTCATAACGCATTTATACCTAAAACCATACTAACAACCGGATATACATACATTAACCGAACGCAGCTATATTCGCTGAACTCCTTCAACTTCTCGTGGGCGTATCAGTGGAAACCCAGGCTGCACATAACAGACCAACTCGACTTGCTCGACGTGATGTTTGTGAATCCTCAAAACGTTACGCAGCTTTACCGGGACAGTATCAGCAAAACCGGCAACCCAGCGTTAGCGCACGTTATCAACAAGCAGTTCACGTTTGGCCCCTCTTACAGTTATACCTGGACCAACACAACCGAGGATTATAAGACCAATACCCATTATTATGACAGCAAGATCAGCTTGTCTGGAAACATCCTTGGAATTGTGACGGGCGCTGATACCCTGGCGGGAAAAGTGAGCAAACTATTTGGGATACCCTTTAACCAGTACATTAAACTGGAGAACGAATACCGGTTCTATCACAAATTGAGCAAAAACAGTAAGCTGGCAGCCAGGATAATGTTCGACATCGGGCTGCCTTATGGCAATTCGACGATATTGCCGTATTCACAGCAGTTTTTCATCGGTGGTTCGAACAGTTTGCGCGGGTTCCAGGCGCATTCTCTCGGTCCCGGCACCTATGTGATACCGGAAGAACTTACCCATGGCACGAATTTCCTGCCTGACGAATCCGGCGACGTCAAGATAGAAGCCAACGTAGAATACCGTCCAAAACTATTCGGCATAGTTTACGGTGCTCTGTTTATGGATGCCGGTAATATCTGGGACATGAAATCCCACCCAAATCTGCCGGGCGGGGCATTTAGCCCACACTTCCTGAACCAGATGGCGGTCGATTGGGGTCTGGGTTTAAGATTCGATTTTACTGTACTACTGCTTAGAACAGATCTCGGCTTCCCGGTAAGATATCCTTTTCCACCAGGCCAGCCTTATCATTTCAAAGCACAGTATGGCGTATTTAACCTGGCGATCGGCTATCCATTTTAAATATTCCCGGTTTTTACCATTCGGTGACCGGCGTTATGTTTGAACTTGTTATTTGTCGCTAACTTTACCGATATGAAAGCATTTTTAGGAATGGGCCTGCTGGGCTCGAATTTTGTAAAAGCCATGCTCCGCAAGGGCGACGAGGTACAGGTATGGAACCGCACTGCATCCAGGGCCAAAGCGCTGGAAGAATTTGGCGCGAAAGCCCTGGACGACGCGGCCGATGCGGTTAAAGACGCCGATATTGTCCACATCACACTAAAAGATGATGCAACAGTCGATGAAGTATTATCAGCAGCCAGCGCAGGTTTAACACCGGGTGCGCTGATTATCGATCATACGACCACATCGGCAAAGGGCGCAATTGAACGCACCGCAAACTGGAAGGCTAAAGGCTTTACCTACCTGCACGCGCCGGTGTTCATGGGTCCGCCAAATGCGCTCGAAAGCACAGGTTATATGCTGGTATCAGGCGACCAATCAGTCATTGAAAAAGCTTCGCCCGAGCTATCAAAAATGACGGGCATGCTTTTGAACCTTGGGCCCGAAGAAGGCAAAGCCGCGGGGATGAAACTTATAGGCAACTTGTTCCTGCTGGCATTTACTACGGGCCTATCTGATGCCTTATCGTTAGCCAAAGCCCAGGGTATTGCTGCTGCGGATGTGGCCGAGCTTTTCAACGCGTGGAATCCTGCTACAGCGGTATCCGCAAGGCTAAAACGAATGACCGACGCGAATTTCAGCCAACCCTCGTGGGAATTACAGATGGCGCGGAAAGACGCCGGGCTGATGATCAGCGGCGCGGATAGTGGCGGCACCAGCCTGGTGACTATTCCTGCCATTGCGGCCGAAATGGACAAGTGGATAGCCAGGGGGCATGGCAGCGACGACTGGATGATAATATCTAAGGAAAACATCTGACGCTGTACGGAAAATGGCATCGTCACGTTGGCAAGCAACTATTCGGTAAAAGCCACAATAGACCGGCTTGAGCATGACCTTCGTGCCAGGGGCGTGACCATATTTGGCCGCATCGATCAGCAGGCTGAAGCCGCGACGGCAGGTCTGAATATGAACCCGCTCGAGTTGCTCATTTTCGGGAATCCCAAAGCCGGGACACTGCTGATGGAAGCTGAGCCTTTATCAGGTCTCGATCTGCCATTGAAAGCTATGGCATGGCAGGATAACGGGAACAAAGTATGGCTGACCTATAACAGTTTTTCTTATCTGCAGAAACGTTATGGCCTTAGTGATGAATTAATAAGACCGGTTTCAGGCATTGAGGGTTTGCTGAAAGCCATCGTTCAATGAACAGGTTGAGTTTTTTAAAAAATTTATTTATTATTGCGGCATGAAAACACCGTCAATACAGCGACAGGATCCGCAGCAGCGATGCTAAGGGGATAGGCTTGTATTGAACCAAAATACCTGAATGTCCTCTTAGCCGAACTAAGAGGGCATTTTGTTTAGGGTAGTATATCAATTGGCAGATTACCACATTCGGGTTGTGGAGGCTCCCGGTTCGAGTCCGGGTTACCCTACTAAATATCGTTTTCACTGTCATTCCCCTGTTGTGTAACGGTAGCACATCAGACTCTGACTCTGCTAGTCGTGGTTCGAATCCATGCGGGGGAACTAAAAAAACCCGCCTCGTTTACCGGGGCGGGTTTTGCTTTTATCATCAGGCAACGATTAGTTGCTCTTTTTCATTTCAACACGGCGGTTTAGCACGCGGCCCGCTTCGGTGCTATTGTCCGCTACCGGGTTAGCTGTTCCGTATCCTTTAGCTGTAATGTTTGCTGCGGGAATGCCTGAATTCACCAGGTAAGCCTTTACCGAATTAGCTCTGTCCTGCGACAGGGTCATATTGTGTTCAGGTGTACCTTCGGACGATGCATAACCCTTCATCACAAAAGTGGCTGATGGGTCCTTTTTCATTTCAGCAGCGGCTTTGTCCAATATCGGGTACGCATCGGTGCGCAATATGCTCGAGTCGAACTCAAACTGGATGTTGCTGAAATTATAGTTCGGAGGTGCCGGAGCAGGCGCGGGTGCCGGAGCCGGTGTTGGCGCAGGAGGCGGTGGCGGCGGCGGCGCAGGTTTGGTCGTGTCGGGAGGCGGAGCTTGCTGAACGATCTTCTTTTTCGCGTGGCACGACTCCATCGTGATCAGAGCGGATAAGATAATAACAGGCGTAAGAACAGATTTTAAAACTTTCATAATAGTGTATGTTTAGTTCGTGTAAAACGCGGCAAGCTACAACATAGTGAGAGCTAACAGCGGTGCAATGTTAACAAAAATGTAACAGAACAGTTTGTTTTTTGAACTTAAAACTACTTCTGATCAAATATGCTCGTTGCTCTTTGTCTCCTCAATCAGCTCTTGCGAACAAATAAGCTGTTGTCAAGGTTCCATTCGTCCCATTCAGGCGGAAAGACCAGCAGGGCTATAAGCAAAATGGCCCTCGGTACCACATGCTGAAGGTCCCAAATCGGCTCCAGCAAGCCGTGCCCGAATGACACAACAAGCAGGTCGGCAGCTAAAAAATACAACGACCATTTTCTGAAGAGACCAATGATGAGCAGAAAACCGCATATCATTTCAACATACGAAGTGTAGTAAGCCGTTGTCCATATAAGCCATTTGGGTAATATCGTTTTCTCAAAGTTTCTAAAGAACATGCCATACACTTTCGGTAATGTAAAAACAAATATTTTGCCGTAACCCTGCATCAAAAAAATAATACCGAGCAAAGCTCTTGTAAAAAATACAGCCACGGTTCTGCGCATGTCTTTCATCGATTGTTGGAACTTTTTAAAAATAGGGAAAATTCCGGTTGATTTTTACCGATCAAATCCGCCATAACTGTTTAAAAACAGGCCCGTCGAAATAGATTTTTTATTTAATGTATTAGTTAAAAAACAATTCCTCGATACAAGCGTTACACCAACAATTATCCTCAGTTCACATAGTTTAATTCCGAACCCGAATTCATTTGTATTCAATTGCTTTTGTGCCGTTTATTTCACAAAATGTCAATAATTTTTTTGTGACGAGCATCACTTTTTTCGAAATATTTTTAGTTAATTTTATGTTATTCAATTTCACCAGGTCAACAGAAAAACCAGCCATGAAAAATCTGTTGCTTTTCAATGATTTTTCATCTGAGGCAGAACACGCCGCAGAACTGGCGTTGCTATTAGCAGGTAAAACGAACTGCAATTTATACGTATGGAATACCATTGAGTATGAAGCCATACCGACGATGAAACTCGTGGTTGCAGGAGCGGAAGGCGAAATGCCGGAGTTACTTCCCGACAAAAATACGTGGATGGAGCGACTGGAATCGAGGCTGAACTGGGAAACGGGTTTACGGCCGGCAGTACATTTTATCGAAGGCGTAGATTACTTGTCGGATAACGTGCTGTCTGTCGTTAAAAGATTTGATGTCGGCCTCTTGCTGCGGGGGACCAGCGGCGATAACAGGCATAGCGCATACATCGAAGCCAATATCCTGAAAAATGCCACCAAATCAGGCTGCCCGGTGTTGCTCATACCAAAGCACTTCCCTTACAAAATGTTCGAAAAGATCGTGTACCCCACTGATCTGCGATTTTGCAGGAGGGATGTTGTTGCATTCATATCGCATTTGGCTCAACAGTTAGGTTCGAGTCTGCTGATCGCTAATATCTCCGAAAAAGGGCTTCCTTATATGGAGGATAGTTATGCTGCGTCAGTATTTAATGATGTAGCCCAAAACGCGGCCCATTTTGAAGAAATTTATTTCAGCAACGTTAAGGAACGGGATGTACCGAAGGCTTTGGATATCCTGGTTAACGGCATGAACAATGACCTGCTGGTGATGGTGAATAACAAGTTCCATTTTAATGAAATGATGGGCCACGACAGTCCGTATATCATACCGGAAAATATCAATATTCCGTTGTTGATATTCCCCTCATAATCAGTTTGCAGTTGATAGTTTGCTGTTGGCATAATTATGCCTGAACGCTTGCAAATTATTCGCTTTAAATGGCACCCCGAACAATCTGCATATCTGCCTATCCGCACATCTGCACGTCCATTTTTTTAATTACTTTTAGCCTTTCAGGATGAAAAATATTTCTGTCAGGATAAAGGATATTGCCGAAAAGGCGGGTGTTTCAGCAGGTACGGTTGACCGCGTGCTGCACAAACGCGGTAAAGTTGCCCCGGATGTAGAGAGCCGCGTCTTGCAGATACTTAAAGAACTGAACTACGAGCCCAATCTAATAGCCCGGGCTTTGGGTTCGAACAAAACATATCGCATCGCCGCGCTGATCCCCGACCCGGCTTTCGACCCATATTGGCAGGCGCCAAAAGAAGGCGTTGAAGCTGCCCACCTGAGCCTGAAACAATACGGAATACACATCGCCCAATACCTGTTCAACCCTTATGATGTAAACTCTTATATTGATAAGGCAAAAGAGCTTACGCGATTGCATCCGGACGGCATATTTCTTTCGCCGATATTCCACAGGGAAACGACACCCTTCTTTCGGCAATGGCAGGAGATGCATATTCCTTACGTTTTGTTCAACACGCATATCACCGAGGCTAATGCTTTATGCTATGTCGGCCAGGATTCGTATCAAAGCGGGTTGCTTGCCGGCAGACTAATCCATTACGGCCAGTCAGGGCCTTGCTCCGTTTTGGTCGCACACATTGACGAAGATATAACCAATGCTGCCCATTTGCTGGAGAAAGAACAGGGCTTCAGAGATTACATTAATCAAAACGCCGGGACGGATGAGTTTACCATCGTCGTCATAAGCCTCAACCGCTCTGACCCGAGGGGCTTTGACGATACGCTGAAACAGGCGTTTGCCCGATATACCGACCTCAGCAGCATTTACGTTACCACTTCGAGGGCCTATGACATCGTGGCCTGGCTGGAACGGGAAGGAATTAAAAATCTAAAATTGGTGGGCTATGACCTGCTACCTCAAAATGTTGAATACCTGAATAAAGGCCGGATCAGTTTCCTTATTAACCAGAATCCGCGCGGGCAAGGTTACTATGGCATTCACCGGCTGGCGGATCATTTAGTATTCAAAAAACAGGCAGCCGGGTTAAAATACCTGCCGCTTGACGTGGTGACTAAAGAAAACGCCATGTACTACACTAGTCCCGAATTTAACGGATCGGCGATATGATCAGGAAGAAACGGTAAGCGTTGTATTATCGACCGAAACCGTGTATTCGCGTAAAGGCAATGCCGCCGGCCCGACCAAAACTGCGCCGCTATTGCTAAACTCGCTCCCGTGAGCAGGGCAAATAAACCGATGCTGACCCGCATTATATGCGATTGCGGTTCCCTGGTGCGTACACGCAACTTGCACAGCAGTAAATGATGCAGCCGCATTGCCTGCATCAAGCCTCACAACAATTACACCGTTCGAAACAACCGAATCGCCAATGTTGGTGATCTGGCTGCCCAGGTCCAGCGTGAACAAATTACCACTGCCTTGTGCGGGAGGAGGCGGCGCACCGCCAACCGTGACCGCGCCCGGCGATGGGTCGCTGCTTTTCGACCCGCACGACGCGATGGCGCAGCCAGCGCACACCGCGGCGACACCGAGGCCTAATTTTGAGAGAAATTCAGCACGTTCCATACCACTTCTTCTAAATTAAAGTTACCAGTTTTTGTTTTTATCTTTTTTAGGGCTGAAATCAAACATGCGCGAAATGGTAAAGCCCAAACGGAACTGACCGCGTCCATAGTCCGCCTGCGTATTGCTCAGCGAATTGATCTGTGAAATCCCCCTGGCATTAGTAATGTTCAATGTAAACACGTGGCCGCCTGTCTCAAATTCGGCGCCGAAGCCAAGCGGGTCTGAAAAACCGTTGGCGCCCGTCCGGTAGCTTGAAAAAGCATGCTCATAATCAACAACCAGGCTCATGTGTTTGGTTACCTTCAGCCTGGCGGCGCTGGCCAGCGAGAAAAAACCCTGTTCATTGCCCGCGACATTTGGCAGGGGTTGGTTATCCTCTACATAGATCGGCAATACCTCAAGTGAAAAAGCTGAAGAGAATTTCCTGGAAAAAATGGCCTCACCGATAAAAGACATACGATCGCTGAAGCTTGCAAAATTGCCATAAGGCCTAATCCCCTCGCCAGCCAGCAATGTTATATTCAGTGGCGAACTATCGTCGCTTGTCTGATGCAGTACCGCCCATTTCAATTGCGTTTCGCCAATCTGCCCGATAACACTGCGGCCTACCATTACCTGGAAATTGTTCGTTATTCCATACTCGAACCCGATATAGACGTCGTTAATAGCATCAAGCCCGAAAAAGGTCCTGAATCCGCCCGTTGATGTGCCGACGTCGCCAAACCGGTGGATGACCAAAAAGTTTAGATTGTTCTTTTTCACAGTCTCGGTAGTCGGCGACAAAATAAGGCGCGTGGCCTTAAAAGCGGAAAGTATCTGCTGATGCTCAG
>JAFDZL010000279.1 GCA_018266935.1 Bacteroidota bacterium
CGATCATCCACTGGCACACCGTTGCCAACGAACTGTTCTGGCTGCGCAAAACGCTGATAGCCCAGCAAAACGCGCTGCAGGAAGCGCTGGTATTAGGCGGGCTTGCCTATCCCCCTCCGGTTATGCTCGGTACCGAAGTGAATATCATGGGCACCGATTCAACATTGCCGGCGACAGACCTCACGCCCCCGCTCGACCCGGACATTTCGCCCGTGCCGACAGTTACCGGCATTCCGTTGTGCAAGTCCAACAGCCTGACTGTGGGTACAAACTTCGCCGCCAGGGGAAAAAGCTATCCAACCTACCTGGATAAGACAAGCACCATAGCGGCGGCAGCCGACCTGAATTTCGCGGTGTACCCGCTGACGATCCAAACAGAAACGCCATCGACCCAGAACCCGATAGCGCCAAACCTGTATCCCAACACCTTTGTCAACGGTTTGGGCCTGCTGAATGGCGGTGTGCTGAACCTCTCGCCTTATCCGAGCAACTACGAATCGTTCGGCGACGCGGTGGCTAATGCCGACCAGGTGGTGGAATCCCGGGGATGGGGATTGCCCAATTATAACCTCGACGGCGACCGCGGCTACGGCTGGAAAGACTGGAACCCGCAAACTGGCTCGAACCCCGTAGTGCTGCCGGTGGTGGACGTTCAGGAAGTATGAAATTGAATCATTAACCGATATTAAAGTCAATAATCATGGAAAATACAATCGAAGTAAAAGAAGGCATAAAAATCGGGCATACCGGCGATGGCAAAGGCAGCCTGAAGGATTTTCATGCACCGCAGATACCACCGCTCAATTTCGGGCAAAAACGCGAGACGCGGCACTACACGCCCTGGCTGGTGGTAAGGGCCAATTATGGCGATTTCGGCGCGAGACCGCTGGCGCCGGGCACTGTATTCTGGGAATCGCCGGATGTTTGGGTGGAAAGCTCGCTTGGCGTTAATCAGCCCGTAGTCGGCGAACAAAACACCGTTTACGCACGTGTGAGCAACTATGGATTTCAGCTGGCCACGGCTGTGATGGTAAAATTCTGGTGGGCCGATCCGTCGCTTGCGATCACGGAAAGCACCGCGCACCTGATCGGTGTGGCTTATGCCAACGTGCCCTCGGGCTGGTCGGTGGATGTCAAATGCCCGAATCCCTGGGTGCCCGTCGAGGTTAACGGCGGCCACGAGTGCCTGATAGCCGAAGCGTTTATCCCGGCTTCGGACCCGCTGAGCGCGCCGATGGACCCGACCGACGACCGGCATGTCGGCCAGAAGAACGAGCAATTGGTGATGCTTAAGAAAGGCATGCCGTTCTCCATCAAAGTGAAAGCCATCAACGTCACCAACGAGGCACGGGACCTGAGGATCAGCGTGCAAACCTTGAAAGCGGAAACCATCCATCCGCTTGTGCAGCTGCGCGCGGCAAACCTGCCGGCGAATCTGACGCCCGCGCAGGCCAATCTGGGCTTTGGAGCAAGCTTTGTTGAAGGCACCGCAAATTTCGTGGTTGAAAGTGTACGTTTTGCTGAGCATGTATTGCTGCGCGGCTTGCGCGAGCTGGAAGAACTGCTGGATGGCGAGGACCATAACACGTTTCACCACCAGGCCAGGTTCGGACCCCTGGAAAGCCGCACGCTGGAAGTGACGGGTAAAGTGCCCAATGACGCTCAACCCGGACAAACCTTCCTGTTCCGGATCGTCCAGCGCATAGGCAAAGCGGTTACCGGAGGTTATACCGTACACGTCGTGGTAACGGAATAACCCGGTTGCCTAACGGGGAGATAGCCGGCAAATAGGGTTATCTCCCCTTTTTGTTACAGGTTTCGGCTGTAAATTGATACTTTGATAAATTTATTTGGTTTATTTGCCTTCAAATTATCAAATACTCAATAATGAACGCTTTTAAATTAAACCGGATCGCGGGGATAGCCCTTGCGTTTTTGTTTGCGTCGCCCGCTTTCGCGCAAACATCCGACTCGATCAAATATGATCACCAAGATCTTTTCGGGCCCATTACCTGGCCCGTAACCGGCGGTAATACCCGCTCGGCAAACGGTAACCCCGGACCGCATTACTGGCAAAACCGCGCTGATTATGTGATCCACACCAAACTAGACGAAGGTGCCCAGGATACCACCCTCAAAGGCGATGTAGCCATTACCTACACCAATAACAGCCCGGACAAGCTCGACCACCTGTGGCTGCAGCTCGATCAGAACCTGTTTAAACCCGATTCGCGCGGCGCTGCCGTTACCCCGGTAACCGGCGACCGTTTCGATGTTCGCGGATTTAGCCGCGGAGGTTACCACATCCAAAGCGTTTCGGTAACTTACAACGGACAGACCTATACAGTTAAGCCCGTAATCACCGACGCCCGCATGCAGGTACGTTTACATGCGCCGATGGCGGCCAACGGCGCCAAAATACAGGTAAAAGTAAACTATTGGTTCTCGATACCGTTCTACGGCGCCGACCGCATGGGCCGGAAGCTGTTCAACCAGGGCTGGGTGTATGAGCTTGCGCAATGGTACCCGCGCATGTGCGTTTACGACGATGTTGAAGGCTGGAACCCGCTGCCTTACATGGGTCTCGGCGAGTTCTATTGCGGTTACGGCAACTACGATTATTATGTGACCGCGCCTGCCAATATGCTGGTTTTCGGTTCGGGCGATCTGCAGAACAGCACTGAAGTGCTTAACGGCACCGAAATATCGCGCCTGGCCGAAGCACGCAAAAGCGATAAAACGGTGATGATCGTAAAACCCGAAGAAGTAGGCAAAAACGATAACGCCAAAGGCGCCAAGACCTGGCACTTCAAGATGCTGAACACCCGCGACGTGTCATGGGCAGCATCGAAAGCCTTTATCTGGGATGCGGCGCGAGTTAACCTGCCTTCCGGTCGTAAAGCGATTTCCATGGCCGCCTACCCTGCCGAAAGCGCGGGCGACGATTCATGGGGCCGCGCCACCGAATACCTGAAATACAGCATCGAGATCTACTCGAAAAAATATTATGAATATCCATGGAACTCGGCCGTTACCGTATCCGGCGTGGCCCTGGGTATGGAATACCCGGGCATCGTTTTCTGCCTCAGTAACCTGAAAAAAGGCAATCTTTGGGGCGACATTACGCACGAGATCGGCCATAACTGGTTCCCGATGATCGTTGGCTCGAACGAGCGTAAATACATGTGGCAGGACGAAGGTTTTAACACCTTTATCAATCAGTATTCGACCAAAATGTTCAACCACGGCGAATATGATGATACCAGCGCAAGACCGGCGCGAAACATCGTTGGTTTCATCAACCGCATTAAAGACCCGCTGATGGTAGCGCCTGAAGCGATGGGCCTGAATGCATATGGCCAGTATTATATTAAAACATCGGCCGGGCTGGATATGCTGCGCAACGTAGTGCTGGGACCGGATCGTTTTGACTATGCCTTTAACGAGTACATCAAGCATTGGGCGTTCAAGCACCCGCTGCCGTACGACTTTTTCCGTACGATGAACGACGCCGCCGGCGAGGACCTGAACTGGTTCTGGAAGGAA
>JAFDZL010000027.1 GCA_018266935.1 Bacteroidota bacterium
CAGTCTTCGGCTGGCCGGCAATCCACACGCGCGCTGGTGAAAAAGAAGAAGCGCCAACGCTGAAAAACATTTTCCTCGATTGCGGCTGCACGTCTAAAGACGAAGTTGAAAAGTTAGGCATTCACGTGGGCTGCGTGATCACCTATGAAGATGAATTTATGGTGCTGAACGACCGTTACTATGTTGGTCGCGCCTTAGATAACCGCGCCGGTGGTTTTATGATCGCCGAGGTTGCCCGCCTGCTGAAAGAGAACAAAAAGAAACTGCCTTTCGGTCTATATATCGTTAACGCCGTCCAGGAAGAGATCGGCTTGCGCGGAGCTGAAATGATTGCGCACCATATCAAGCCTAACCTGGCTATCATAACCGATGTTACCCACGACACCCAAACGCCGATGATCACCAAAACCGTGCAGGGCGACCTGGCTTGTGGCAAAGGTCCCGTGGTATCTTATGCGCCTGCGGTTCAGAACAATGTCAACAAACTGCTGATTGAAACCGCCCAAAAAGCTGAGATTCCTTTCCAGCGCCAGGCATCATCACGGTCAACCGGCACTGATACAGATGCGTTCGCGTATTCAAATGACGGGGTACCATCGGCGTTGATCTCACTGCCGTTGCGCTATATGCATACCACGGTTGAGATGATCCACAAAGAGGACGTGGACAACGTGATCAGGCTGATCTACGAAGTGCTGCTGCATGTGAAGGACGGGCAAGACTTCAGGTACATCAAATAATTTATTTTACCCAACTTTAGTAAAACATTTTGAGTATAAATGTTTTTGGAGAAGTAACTAAAGCAAACACCCACCTAAAAAACATATGAAACCAACCCTACTGATATTGGCCGCAGGTATGGCCAGTCGCTACGGAAGCATGAAACAGGTCGATGGCTTCGGCCCGCATGGCGAAACCATTATCGATTATTCTATTTATGACGCGATCAACGCCGGCTTTGGAAAGATCAGCTTCATCATACGCGAAGAATTCGCCGATACCTTCAAATCCATTTTCGAGCCAAAATTAAAAGGCCGCGTTGAAACGGATTATGTTTTCCAGAGCTACGATCTGACGCCATTCGGTATTAACAAAACCATCGAGCGTTCAAAGCCATGGGGCACACAGCATGCAGTGCTTTCAGCCCGTAATCAGGTGCATGAGCCTTTTTGTGTGATCAACGCTGATGATTATTACGGCCGCGACGCATTTGAAAAGATGGCCAAATTTCTGACTACAGAAGTGTCAGACCACCAATATTCTATTATTGGTTACCAGATCGACAAAACATTGTCAGATTACGGCTCTGTATCACGTGGCGTATGCAAGGTTGACGATAAGGGTAATATGGTTGAGATCAACGAGCGTACAGAAGTATACTTCAAAGAAGATGGCACCGTAGCTTATAAAGACGCCACCGGCGAACATTCATTACCGAATGATACCCGCGTTTCGATGAACTTCTGGGGCTTCACTCCGGCTATCTTCAAGCAAAGCGAGCCGATGTTCAAAAAGTTTGTGGAAGCCAACGAAAATAATCCGAAAGCTGAATTCTTCATCCCCTTGGCTGCTGATGAGTTGATCAAAAGCGGCACCGCTTCTTTCAAGGTCATCCCCACCGCATCAAAATGGTTCGGCGTTACCTATAAGGAAGATAAACCGATCGTACAGAAAAGTATTTCAGATTTGGTTGCAAGCGGGGTATATCCCGAGAACTTGTGGCCGTAAATTCCCGATTGAGATATCGAATCCCGCCCAAAAGGCGGGATTTTTTGTTTTCATCGGCTGCTGCGAACTGATTTATCGTTTCGGCTTAAAAATTGCTTATCTTTCGGGTAACCATTTCCTGTCACAATGAAAATATTTAAAAAATCTTATCTCGGCACACTCTTAATTGCCACATGCATCATTTCATGTAAGAAAAGCCAAAAGGACGGCTTACCCGCACCAGTCAACACGATTGTTTCATCCTCCACATTAGCTAAATTAAAGCAATACGGTACGGTGATCAATGAAGGGACTACACCGCCTGATATTACCGGTGTATATCTAATTCAGCCTAATGTTTGCCCTGTCGATAACTCAGCGGAGCAGCTTAAAGGGGAAACTTTCGACGATTATCTCTATAAGTTTAGCAAACAGGATAACAAAAGCTTCACGATAAGGCTCGATTTCACCAGTAATGATGATAGCGTTGTTGACAGCGGTTCGGATAGTACAGCTACGTTTATTTCGGGAAAAAACAATTTGTTTACGGTTTTTGCACAATCTACGGGCGTGTCTTATGGTGTGAACTATACCACGCTTGAAGTTGTCAGCGGTGAAATTTCATCAAGCGGTATCAAGAACCTCCAGATCACCAAATATCTTCAGTCGAAGGGTGACGACCCCACTCCATTTCTTACTGAAGTTGGTACCACGCGTATATTTTACGACTCTGACTATTTATCAGACAGGCAGACAGGCACAACAGCGCTTGGCTTGATAAAACAAGCCTCGCAGCTTAAATCAGTAAACCACCCGGCATATCTGGCCCGCCCGGTCCGGCATTGATGTGGAAAAAGCCCGTTCTATGCAATATCTTTAAGATTATGCCAAATACCTTTTCACAGATATATTTGCAATTTGTTTTGCCGTTCAGCATCGACAAAGCGTGATTTCCAAAGAACACAAGGAAGAAATACATAAATACATAACCGGCCTTGTGCAGAACCGGAAAGCTAAAATGCTTGCCGTGAATTGTATGCCGGATCATATTCACCTATTCGTTGGATTTAAGCCAACAATTTTGATCTCAAATTTTGTAAAAGAGATAAAGGTTGAAAGTAATGAATTCATCAATGGTAAGAAGTGGGTTAAGGGCAAATTCAGCTGGCAGGAAGGATATGGCGTATTTTCCTATTCGCATTCACAGATCGACACTGTGATCAGATATGTGCTCAACCAGGAAGCCCACCATCAAAAGAGATCATTCAAGGAAGAGTACCTCGACCTGTTGCAAAAGTTTGAGATAGCTTACGAAGACCGGTTCCTGTTCGACGTTCTTGAATAGCGTGTTAATTATAGGAGGCTCCTATGGAGCCAGATTTCTCTTTTTTATGATTCTATAATCAGGTAACTCCTACGGAGTTACCCCGTCATCTTGGATTGCTCCGCCAGGTGCAGTAAAACAACAAAAATAACTCCGTAGGAGTTACCTGTTTATAGCACCGAATCAAAAACGAGCCTTGGCTCCATAGGAGCCTCCTGATAACCGCCATACTTCAATCGAATCAACAAAAAAGCCCGTCCTTTTATCCAGAACGGGCTTTGTCATATATGATGGATTAATTATTTTACTTCTTCGAAGTCAACATCGGTTACATGGTCGGCACCCTGACCGCCTGCGGCTCCGGCATCACCGGCACCTGGCTGTCCGCTTTGCTGACCTGCTTCGGCCGAGGCTTTGTACATATCCTCAGAAGCCGCGGTCCATGCGGCATTCAGTTCAGCCTGTGCTGTGTCAATAGCGCCCAGGTCTTTCGAAGCATAAGCATCTTTCAGCTTCTTCAAACCATCTTCAATAGCTGATTTTTTGTCAGCCGGGATCTTGTCGCCATATTCCTTTAGTTGCTTTTCGGTAGTGAAGATCAGGGCGTCGGCAGAGTTCAGTTTTTCAACTTCCTCTTTAGCTTTTTTATCTGCCTCAGCGTTAGCTTCAGCTTCGTCTTTCATCTTCTTGATCTCAGCATCGGTCAGACCGGATGAAGCCTCGATACGGATCTTCTGTTCCTTACCTGTTGCTTTATCCTTAGCCGATACGTGCAGGATACCGTTAGCGTCGATATCGAACGATACCTCGATCTGCGGCACACCACGCGGTGCAGGCGGGATACCATCCAGGTGGAAACGGCCCAGCGTACGGTTCTGCGCAGCCATCGGGCGCTCGCCCTGCAGGATATGGATCTCTACAGAAGGCTGGCTGTCCGAAGCGGTCGAGAATGTTTCCGACTTCTTGGTTGGGATAGTTGTGTTGGCTTCGATCAGCTTTGTCATTACGCCGCCCATGGTTTCGATACCCAGCGAAAGCGGGGTAACATCCAGCAGCAGCACGTCTTTTACTTCGCCGGTCAATACACCGCCCTGTATGGCAGCGCCTATGGCAACTACCTCGTCAGGGTTTACACCTTTTGAAGGAGCTTTGCCGAAGAATTTCTCTACAGCATCCTGTATCGCAGGGATACGGGTTGAACCACCCACCAGGATCACTTCATCAATATCTGAAATGCTCAAACCGGCAGCTTTCAAGGCTGATTTACATGGCTCGATGGTGCGTTTGATCAGGCTGTCAGACAGTTGCTCAAATTTAGCACGGGTCAACGTTTTCACCAGGTGCTTCGGCATACCGTCAGCGGCAGTGATGTATGGCAGGTTGATCTCGGTTTGCGGACTGCTCGAAAGCTCGATCTTGGCCTTCTCAGCCGAATCTTTCAAACGCTGCAGGGCCATCGGGTCCTTGCGCAGGTCGATATTTTCGTCGTTTTTAAACTCATCTGCCAGCCAGTCGATGATCACGTGGTCAAAGTCGTCACCGCCCAAGTGGGTATCACCATCGGTTGATTTTACTTCGAACACGCCGTCGCCCAACTCCAGCACCGATACGTCGTGCGTACCGCCGCCGCAGTCGAACACCACGATCTTCATATCCTTGTGCGCTTTATCCAGGCCGTAAGCCAGGGCAGCGGCTGTAGGCTCGTTGATGATACGTTTTACGGTCAAACCGGCGATCTCACCGGCCTCTTTGGTAGCCTGGCGCTGAGCGTCGTTAAAGTAAGCCGGAACGGTAATAACCGCTTCGGTTACCTCGGTGCCTAAGAAATCCTCGGCGGTCTTCTTCATTTTCTGAAGGATCATGGCCGAAATTTCCTGCGGGGTATATTTGCGGTCGTCTATCTCAACGCGCGGCGTATTGTTGTCGCCTTTCACCACCTTATAAGGTACGCGGGCAGCCTCTTTGGTCACCTCATCGAATTTGTTGCCCATGAAGCGCTTGATAGAGTAAATGGTCTTTTTGGGGTTGGTGATCGCCTGGCGCTTAGCCGGGTCACCCACCTTACGCTCGCCGTTGTCAACAAAAGCGACAACCGACGGCGTGGTACGTTTACCCTCGCTGTTGGCAATAACCACGGGTTCGTTACCCTCCATCACGGCCACGCAAGAGTTCGTTGTTCCTAAGTCGATTCCTATTATTTTAGACATATGATTGATTTTTCCTTTTCTGTGAATTGTTGTATTCCTACACATATCAACAAGCCCTATGCCAAGGCGGCTTTTGGCAGAAAAATCAATTTAAGAGGCTAATTCAACGTACAATAGCGTCAGTTTAAACTACAGACAGAATGACAGGTTGGCAGAATGGAAGCTTAAAGCTCAAAGCAGAAAGACCAAAGCTTTTTGCTCCCGATAGCTATCGGGACTGCCTTCGGCTTTCGGCTAATCAGGGCGTGTGGCGTGTTAAGATCGGACTCTTTACTTAAAACATGGTTTACATGGTTTACACTTTTTTGCCTATTTTGGATACAACTAAATGATTGTCAATGTTTTAATTTGAAAGCGCTTAAAAAAGTGTAAACCATGATTTGCCGCCTGCAAACTGCCCACTACTAACTGCCAACTGACTTCCCGCGGCATTTGTGGTAACACCACTTTATTCCTGAATACACTTCACCGACTGCATCACGCTTTCGGCTTCGGCCGGCGTCAATGTCAAGGTGAATCCATTGGTTTGGTTGGCGTAGAGATAGAATGTTTCCGAAACAATGGAATGACTTTCGAACCAGGTTACATCGGCAGGAGCAAGATTTCCGGCAAATAGCACACCGAGGCCCTCGGTTGAGGGCAATACTTGCGAGCGTTTATTTCCTGTAAAACGTTTAGTACTACCGTCGGAAAACGTAACAACCATCTGTATCTGCCCGGTGCCTTTATGAACATTAAGGTTTTTAAACATCCAGCCGGTCATCACGGATTCCTGGCCGCTCACTTTCATGAACGCGATCACGCCCTTTTCGTTTCCGGCCGAATCCGTAAGCATAGTCGTCCCGATATGCGCCAGCTTGCCGGTGGCCGGGTCTTTTTTCTGCGTACATATTTGTGCAAAACAGGTGAATGGCGCGAACAGTAAAACAAACAGGATCGATCTCATAAGATTTAGTATTTAGGCGAAGATAAGCATTGAAGGCGTAACCACAAGTCATGAGCGCACCCGACTACCGTCTATCGGCCATGCGAGTCAATAGTGAATGGTGAATAGTGAATTTGACTTTCTTACTGACCATTCACCATTGACTATTCACCACTCTATTTCAAAAACCCATTCAAATACCCCAAAATCACGCCCGTCTGCATCATCAGGCTCACATGGCTCTGGTTAGGAACAATGGCCAGGTGCGACTTTGGCATAGGCGTCATATCGGCTGAAACGCCGCCTCCCAGCAACTGGTAGGTTTTTGCCAGCTCAACTTTATCCAGCCCGTCATTGTCAGCGGATATGATCAATACCGGCGCTGTAATTTTTGCAATATTGGCGTCGCCCATGTCGAATGACTCCTTTAAGAAAGTGAGCATCTGGTCTATAAACTTTGGCCATTTTGTTTTATCGGGCGCCACCGCATCGTATGCCGTGTGCAAAGGGCTATTGTCAAAAAACTCAGGTTTAAACGTTTTAAACGCATTGCTTACCTGCGGCATCCAGCCGCTGCTTTTATACGTGGAGGAAATGATCACCAGGCGGTTCACCCGCTTAGGATAATTGATGATAAACTGGTAAGCCACCGAGCCGCCCATGCTATACCCTACGATATCGGCATTGTCCACTTTCAGGTAATCCATCAGGCCGGCCACATCGCTTGCCAGGGTAGCCAGTTCCATTTTTCGGTCCGCGTACGGCGTGCGCCCATGCCCCTGGAAATCTAGGGCGATCACTTTCCTGGTTTTTGCCAGTTCGGGTATCATTTGCCCCCAGTTACTCGCAATGTCCATAAAAGCGCCGTGCAGCAGCACGATGGGTTTGCCCTCGCCATATACTTCATAATACATTTTAATGCCGTTAACCGGCGCCAGGCCGCTGGCGGAGGGTTTAAGCTGTTGTCCGTTCGATTGCACTGCTGTAAATATAAGCACAGCCATTACGAATACAGGCTTCAGGATATTTAATACTCTTTTCATAGCACGTGATTTAAATGGTTTCGAGTTTGTTGAATATACAAATATCCAAGGCATTTCAGTATTTTATGCATTGTAAAAACGACATTGGGGAGGGTGGGTTGCGACAAAAAGGTTTCAAATTAGACAGGACTACACACGCGTTATGCCTGCGCTGCGTGGTCGCGCTAGAGCGAGGGCTGGCTTCAGTCGTTAGCTATGGTAAAGGCGGCAGTTGGGCTCCAGCAACTGCTTCTTGAGGGTGAAGTGGTAATTGGGCTTCAACCACCTCTTCTTGCTGGACAGGCGTGAGGGATTCAATTACGTCCTCGGCATCTACTATATTTATTCCGATTTCTTTTCTGATCTTTTTTCGTTTGCCTTTTTTGTAATCTTCATAATCGTGCGATACAATTATTTTTTCCTCCGAGTTGTATGTAACTCGCAAAAACATTCTGTCCTTTTTATTTGATATTAGTTGTTCTATGAAATGTTTTGAAGCCTCAGGTATTTTCCTTGATACAAATTTAATCCGTTGCTGGAGAGCCATGAATTGAATAAAATTATACCCCAACATTCCTAGAGACAAATGCTTCAAATATTCTAAGGCCAAGTAACTTTTATTCGTAGTTTCATCTAATTCGAACCCCTCATCAACTACTAGTAAGGTATCATTTTCCATCATTTTCTGAATTAGATTCATTGAGTGAACTTGATATCCAGATTCGGGATTGTTCGCATGTACAAGTGTACATGTGTCTATTACAATGTCGATCATTTTTTCCCCCTTCTAGCCTGTATGGACGCAAGTGCAATTGATTCCTTTAAAGTTTCATCGAGAAAATTCTTGGGCCAATCAATAGGATTTATATGCCCGTTTTCTTGAAGTTTGATTTCACGAATTTTAGAATCTTTATCATCCTTCTCGACAAAGTAAATAGCTACTTTTTCAGAATCAATCTTATTCTCAGCAACAAGTCTTCGTAGGCTTAGAAGCATATATTCACTATGAGTTTCGATAATAACGGTTTGATTTCGATTTGCCATCGAAACAAATAAATCTGAAAGGACAGATTGAATTTTGGGATTTAAATGTATCTCGGGCTGTTCAGCAATTGTGATGCTTCGTTCTGGCGAGATTAGGGCTTGAACTATTAATGGCAATACCTGAGAGGCACCAAACCCTGCATTCGCAATACTTGTATAGTAGTTTGAATTGTCCTTTTTAAATCGGAGCGAATATGTATTACTGTATAGATGTTTTAATTGGAGTTTATCCCCAAAGCCAAACTTTTTTACCCAATTATTAAGCTCCTCATTATTTTCACCGATTTTTTTTACAAGATTAGGCATATTTTCGCCCTTGGTGCCGACAGTATAATAGGTTTCATTTGTTATTTCATAAACTCTATGCGGATTTTCTCTAATTGGTCCTATAAAACTTAAATCGCCTAAATATCTCCTAACTCTAGAATTATTATAGGATACAGCAGATAAAAACATTGTGAAACCCTTCGTGAACTTATTTATTTTACGTTTTATTTTTTCATTCTCGGAATCTTCTCTATTTATTTCCAGTTCTGCCAAAACGGTATTGGGCGAAAAAAGGAAATTAACGGGCTCATTATTGGTAATCGCCTCCTTTTCAAATTTGTTCAAAGAGTCATTACCGATACCGGAGTACTTATAATTGTCGTGTAGAGTTCTTTTCAGGCTTAGTAATTTTCTTTTATAAATATCATATATAGTCTTTTGTTCAAGTTTGATTTCTTCCTCTTTAGGGTCGAATTTAAAGGTTACCTCAAACCCGCCGGGTTGGGTTTCTTCTTTAGGATCAAGCTTTTCATCGCTTTCATGTATATGATACCGATAACCAAAAAAGACCTCTTTCTCTAAATCATAATCCCTTACAATCTCCTGAAAATTTCCCCCATCATAAATGTCTCCCTTTAAAATAATCGGGGAGAATCGGTCTCTGGAGTTTATTGTTTGATTCATCAATAGAAATGGCGCCAAAAAGTTAGTTTTGCCAGAATTATTCGCTCCTAAAATTATCGTGATGGGCTTAATTTTGACCCAATTAGTATCCTCGAAGCTTTTAAAATTCTTCCATCTCACTTCGATATAATCCACATGTGTATCCATATTGTAACTGATTTTTTATATCAATTTTAGATGCTCCAAAAATTAAAAGTATATATAAAAATATTAATAATCATAGGGTTAAAACACCCATTTTTTGGAATGGTATTGTGGCTAACTTTCTAAGCCGCAAAACTATCGCGACTATAAGGTCGGCTACAGCAATAATGGTAAATTATTAAATTAGAGTTTTGCTATTCATAATTTAATTCGAACTAATGTGTCAAAAATCGGTATAGTTGAATTAGACGTCCATTATTTCTTAGATAAGACCGACAATTTAAAAAGGGAGGTATTGCTTTTTGATGATTTAATAATCACCGGAGTCACATCCCAAAAAGAAGAATTATGCAAAGTGTTGACTGGCAGTAGTCGTGTTTTTTCTGAGAAAAAAGGAGAATTAGAAAATTTTATAAAATTTGGATTAATAAAAGAGCAAATTGAAAATAGGCTCCAAGAGGTCATAAATGATAACATTCAAATTAAGATGGCCTCCCTTCAGAAAAGGATAGAATACAATATTAAAGCCGTAGAAGCATGGGAACAATGGCAAAAGCGAAAAGATTCTGGAGACCTCGATTTTCAAAAGGTATTCATCGATTTCTTAGAAACCGATTCCAAAAGCTCACAGTTTAGAACAAGATCTTTTGCAGTTGAGGAAAATCAGAAGTTCACGCAAGATGAATATGTCCCGTTGATAAGACGTGAATTGTATCACAGCCCACCTATTGGATTTGATATGAAAACTAAAGTAATCAATGTGTCAATTACGAAACTCCCAATGATTGACGACTCGATCTCATTGGATCAATTATCTGAACTGAAATCAGATGATGATTTCAAATTAAAGTTTTTTGCTTTTAGAGACTTTGTCAATTCATTGTGCACCACAACGCTGACGATCAGTGAGGTCGATGAAAAAATCGATTATTTATTAATGGACTATGAAAAACAACTCAAAATGCACAAAGCCAAATATCAACTGTCTAGATTAGAAACAATATTTGTGACAAGTGCCGAAATATTCGAAAATTTGGCAAAAATGAAGTTTGGGAAAATAGCGAAAAGCATTATTTCGCTTCGAAACAAAGAAATAGAATTATTGGAGGAAGAGCGAAAAATAACCGGAAGAGAAGTGGCTGTTTTGTACGATATCAAAAATTTAAATAACTAGATAACTATTCGCACTGCTGGCGCACGTGTGTCTCTCAATGCCGGGTGGCGCGCGCGTGCCGCGCGTGTCACCAGGCATTGGTTTACTGCCCGGTTATTCCTAAATTGAACCCGCTTAACAACCTTAGTATCACAATATGGAATTGGAAGCTGTATCAAAAGGCATTCGCTCGCTCAATTATATTTTAGACATGCTATTTGTCAGATTGGCCCTGATGCGCATGATCATTGTACCGCTTTTGGACAAAGCATTCCCGTCATTGTTCACCTCCCGTGCTGATTTTTCGTGGCTTTACCTGGCGATCAGCATCGTGATATATTTTCTCTATTATTTTGTGTCCGAAGCTACCACCGGCATGACCGTCGGTAAACTGCTCACCCAAACTATCGTTGTCACCGACTATGGCGAGCGGCCAACGACACGGACGTTTTTATTCAGGACACTTTGGCGGTTCGTGCCGTTTGAGGTCCTGTCCTGGTTTGCCTACGCCGGCTGGCACGACACGCAGACGGGCACTACCGTGGTCAGCAAAAGCCAGTGGCAGGCATTTCAGGAGCAGCAAAGTGAGGAGGAATTGGAAGCGCAGGAATAGACCACCATGTCATTGCGAGGAGGAACGACGAAGCAACCCCGTAGTTATGCATGGCGGACTATGCATGACAACGAGGTTGCCGCGCTGCGCTCGCAATGACAAAGTTTATTAAAACATCTTTCGGACTTTCGCGGACTTTCGGACTTCCGGACTACTTTCCCTTCAACAAAAACACCCGCATCATACCTTTCCCCTTAACCTCAACCATCCCGCGTTCTTCGAAACGGTATTTCCCCTTCAGCAGCGCCCAGGTGGTTTCCGATACCTGTATCTCGCCCGGTATCCCGTGCGATTCCATCCTGGCGGCGGTATTCACGCTGTCGCCCCACAGGTCGTAGGCGAACTTCTTTTTGCCGATCACCCCGGCGATCACCGGCCCCGAATGGATGCCCACGCGTATTTGAAAAGCTTGTCCTGCTTCCCGGTTATAACGCTCCACCGCCTGCAGCATGTCCAGCGCCATGTCGGCCATCCGTTCGGCATGGTCGCCGCAAGCCACTGGCACGCCCGACACCACCATATAGGCATCGCCAATGGTTTTGATCTTTTCGGCCTGGTACTTATCACTCAGGTCGTCGAATTCGGTGAAAATGGCATTCAGCAAGGTTATCAGTTGGGTCGGCGCCACCGTCTCCGTGTATTTGGTAAACCCGGCGATATCGGCAAACAGGATGGTGGTTTCTTCGAAGTCGTCGGCAATGGTGGCGGGACTGTGCTTCAACCGCTCGGCGATGGGGCCGGGCAGGATGTTGGTCAGCAGACGTTCCGAACGGTCGCGCTCGATGGACAGGCTGCGCTCTGCCCGGTTGATCACCACGAAAGCCACCGCGCCCATGGCAATGCCGCAAAACAAAAACCCGGCAAGATTGCCCGAGGTCTCTATCGCGATGAACGGCATCGGCAAGTGCAGCACGCCATACGGCGGCACATGAGCTACCAGGGCGACGCCAAAGAAACAGGCCGATGCGTAAGCAACGCAAAGCCACATCCACTTGCGCTGCCACACCGGGAACATAAAGAAATTCAAAAACACGCACACCACCAGGAACACATCCCAGCGCGAAAAGCTGCCCATCGTCACCTGGTACGAGGTCAAAAACGCCGGCGCCCACACCCCGAACCATACCCGGCCGAGCAGGAATTGCTTCAGCTTGCTCCACAACAGGATGATACCAATAACCAACCCATGCGCCAGGAACATGAGCGTTTGCAGCCCGGTGACCCGGTACTTAAAACACAGCCCCAGGTTCTGCACGATGAGTACCATCACCAGCACCACGATAGCATTGAGGAAGCTGATATAGCGCGTCTCCGCCGCCGGCGTATACTCGTCAATGCCAATTGTGACCAGGTAATTCCAGAGGCGTTTCATTGTATGGGCCAGGTTGGGGTTGTATGGGCTAAGATAATGAAAATGCTGAACCTGCCTGCCGGCAGGCAGGCGCATGGCGCAAGGCGGTCGGCGAGGGAGCCGCACCCACCATATAGCTTTTATTTATCCAATATCTGGTTAAACTCTTCCAGGCTGATCAATAAATCTTCCCTGATTATTTTGCGCAGCAATCCTTTAGGCAAAGGATCATTTTTATGTACCGGAACAGTGGTAATTCTTCCATCGGCATGTTTCATCCGGTGGTGTGAACCTTTTATGCGTATAACCTCAAAGCCGATTCTTTGGAGTATCGCGACCAATTCTTTGCCGCTAATTACCGGTAATTTATCCCTCATGCAGAAATAGGAATAGTTACTTCCATCTCACGCACGCCGATAAACTGGTTCACATTTTCCAGAGATTGTTCCTCAATGCACATTTCGATAACTTCCCGCAGGCTTTCAAGCGCCTCATCTATGGTGTTCCCATAAGCATGACAGCCTTTGAACACAGGGCACGAGACAATATATACATTGTCTTCATCGATCTCAACAACAACCGGAAAGTGGTATGTCTTCATTTAGAACCTTTCTTACACAAATTTAATGAATTTTTGCTTAATAAAAACGTTAGGCCCGAACAACATCATAACCCCTCCCTACCCCCCGGGGAGGGAACTACATTGCCTGCAAATCATCTTTCGGACTCCCGGCCTCTGATGTCTGACCTCCGATCTCAGACTTCGGACTAAAATTTTCTTTTTCCCAAATCCTTCCTGACCCATTCCACCCAATCCGGTGTACCGGCCGGAACATCCACATCCGGCTTAATGCCCGTAGGATTTCTCGGGTTGGTTTTGATATCCGGTGCAAAATATGTCGGGTAGCCGAAATAATACCAGTCGCAGGCGCCTACCGGCAGCGTGTTCACTTGCATGTAATCGATCATGCCGTGGGTGTTGGCGCCGTACAGCATCACCTTGCTGCTGGTTTCAAGCAGATCGATGATAAAGGCCTCGCCGGCACTGGCCACGTTCTTGTCCATGATCACCGCCACGTGTTTGATCTTGTCGTAAACCGTGCGCTTAGCGGTATCCGGCCCGGCGCTATAGAACGAAAAGCCCACCATCTTACCAATATTGGCTCGGATCTTCGCTACCTCGTCGTCAATAAATTTCATGGCGGCGCTATCCTTTTGCTGCCTATAATAGGCACCCAGTTTATACACGTAGTCAGCATCATCCTCCGAAGCCAGCAGCAGGAACTGGTCGCCGGGTTTTTTGGGTTCCGGCTTCACAATAGTATTGGCCAGCTCATAAATATCGCCCCAGATGTAATTGCCGCCGCCGTTGCCGCGCACATCGATGATGAGGTTGGGCGTGGTGGTAACCAGCGTCAAATTCTTCACCAGGATGCTGTCTAAGTAACGCCCGTCTATCAGCGCCGAAGGAATGGTGAGGAGCACATTATCCTGATCCAGTGCGCGAACCGTGGGCAATTCAGGGCCGTCCGGGTCGATGTATTGCGTTTCCGGGTTCACAGGGAAAGTTTTGGCAAAGCGGTACACCCCGAATGAAAACATGGTGTTTTTGGATATTTCGAGGCCGAAGAAATGGATCTTCGCAAAATCGTTCCGGTACAGCGCCGCGTTGTAGCGGTTATCGCCCACCTTCTCCAGTTCCAGTTTCACCATACCCGGTTCCCAGCGGGGCGCCTTCGTTTTCCGCACCACGCCGTAAAACTTATTCGGGCCCGCCTTAACAATAGCCAGCTGCAGCCCGCCCCCGCCGTTCCATATCCCTTCTATCGAATCCCGGTGCCTGTTCTTCAGCAATGCCGACGCGTAGTTTCCCGGAACCTGGTAACGCTTAACGCCGTTGATCAGGCTGTCGGGCTGTTTGCCGGGGAACTCGCCGATGTATAAATGACCGTCGTGAAAGAAATCAACATATTCTTCCAGCAGTGTATAACACGCTTTGAACGACGCGTTTTTGGCTTCCCGCACCAGTTTCATTTTCAATTTGGAATAAGCGGTGCTATCCTTCTCCTTTACTTTGTGGATGTAACCTGCATAATCGTGTTCGGTTTTCCATACCACCTGGCTCAATACATCGGCGCATGAACAGGCTTGACCAAAGGATAGCCGTGCGGTAAATAAAATAACAGCGGTGGCTAATAATACTTTCTTCATTGTTTTTAATTGGTTTTTTAAGTTTAAGTACGAATTTTTTCGTATTTAGAAAGCCGATATATCCCACTGAATATGACTTTCTTAATTACTTCCTACAAGACGCAGCTAAGCGTTAAATAGTTGGCAGGGATGGTAAATATTTTTGGCAACAGTCCATGGACCATAGTCGATAGCTGCTCTTCAAAACCATGGTCTATGGACCATGGGCGATACGATACAAAACAAAAAGCCCCGATCTTTCGACCAGGGCGTTATATTTTAAGTCTCCCCTTCAGGGGAGATTTAGAGGGGCTTACTCGCCTTTTTCAGCTTGCTCGTCATTCTCAGCAGCTTCTTCGGCAGAAGGAGTTTCTGTTGCTTCCGCAGCAGGGGCTTCTTCAACCTCAGCGGCTGCTTCAACAACTGGTGCAGCTTCTGCTTTTGGCTCTTCAACTACTTCAGCAGTGGCTGCAGGAGCAGCAGTTGCGGCAGGCTTAGCAGCGCCACCTTTGCCCGAACCGCGACGACGGGTTGATTTCTTAGCTGCAGCAGCACCTTCTTTAACGTAGGTGGTGTTGTAGTCAACCAGTTCGATCAGCGCCATTTCGGCGTTATCACCCAAACGGTTTTCCATTTTGATGATACGGGTATAACCACCCGGACGGTTAGCAATTTTCGGTGCGATATCGCGGAACAGCTCGCTCACCGCGTCCTTATCCTGCAGGTAGCTGAATACGGTACGGCGTGAGTGCGTAGTGTCGCTCTTTGATTTGGTCAGCAATGGCTCAACATAAACGCGCAGCGCTTTTGCTTTGGCCAGTGTAGTTTGGATGCGCTTATGGGTGATAAGCGAGGTCGCCATGTTTGCCATCATCGCCTTGCGGTGGCTGTCGGTACGACCTAAATGATTTACTTTTTTTCCGTGTCTCATTGTTTTGTTTGTTGTGGCACGTGCATACCGTCGGGCGGCGTTACCGTCAAGCCCTTGGAATTACGCGGTGTTAGATTTGAGATATGAGATGTGAGATATGAGATTGATCTCTCACCGTTTTCGCAAACCCTACTATTTTGTTTATTTATTTTGATCTAAGGCTGAGATATAAGATTTAGGACGGCTTGTCTCAAATCTCATATCTCAAATCTCACATCTGAAGAATTATTCTTCGTCCAGTTTATACTTCGCCAGGTTCATGCCGAAGGACAAGCCTTTGGATTTCACCAGGTCCTGGATCTCGGTCAGTGATTTCTTACCGAAGTTGCGGAACTTCAACATATCTGCAACGTCGTAAGATACCAGGTCGGCCAGGCTGCGGATGTCGGCAGCTTTGAGGCAGTTCAGCGCGCGCACCGAAAGGTCGAGGTCAACCAACTCGGTCTTCAGGATCTTGCGCATGTGCAGAATCTCTTCGTCAACCTCTTTGGTTTCTTCCTTAGCCTGTGCTTCGAGCATCATGTTCTCGTCGCTGAACAGCATAAAGTGCTGGATCAAGATCTTCGCAGCTTCCTTCAGGGCATCCTCAGGATGGATAGAACCATCGGTAGCAATGTCAAGGACTAATTTTTCGTAGTCGGTCTTTTGCTCAACGCGGTAGTTCTCGATAGTATATTTTACATTTTTGATCGGTGTGTAGATCGAGTCGATAGCGATCACACCAACATTAGCATCCGGGTTCTTGTTTTCCTCGCTCGGGATGTAACCGCGGCCTTTGTTGATGGTCAGCTCGATCTCCAGGGTTACTGAAGTATCCATGTTGCAGATCACCAGGTCGGGGTTCAGCACGGTGAAGTTATTGGAGAACTTGGTAATGTCACCGGCGCGGAAAGCATCCTGACCGTTTACGATCACGAACACCTTTTCAGTATCGCCGGATTCACCTGTCTTTTTCAAACGAACCTGCTTCAGGTTCAGGATGATCTCGGTAACGTCCTCAACAACACCCTTGATGGTAGAAAATTCATGCGTAACGCCTGAGAAACGTACAGACGTGATCGCATAACCTTCCAAAGATGAAAGTAAGATACGACGTAAAGCATTACCAATGGTTATACCGAAACCTGGTTCTAACGGGCGGAATTCGAACGTACCGTCAAAATCCGTAGATTTCTGCATGATAACCTTGTCTGGTTTTTGAAATGCTAAAATTGCCATTTATATCCTTTTGTTAATTTGTTTACTTGACTACAGATATGAGATGTGAGATTTGAGATGTGAGACTTCCGTCCGCTTATCTGTCTTCTTACTTCCTGTACCTGTCTTTTTACTTTTTATTTAAAACAAGATGTGAGATTTTGAGTTTTTTCTCATATCTCACATCTCATATCTCAAATCTTACTTAGAGTACAACTCGACGATAAGGTTTTCCTTGATATTCTCAGGGATCTCGTCGCGGTTGGGGTAGTTCAGGAATTTGCCTGTTAAATTGGCAGCATCCCACTCCAGCCAGCTGTATTTATTGATCTTTCTTCCGGCAACCGAATTGGTAATAGCCTCCAGCGATTTTGATTTCTCGCGAACTGCAACTACGTCACCAGCCTTCAGCGTGTAGGAAGCTATGCTCACTACTTCGCCGTTCACCGTGATGTGCTTGTGGCTCACCAGCTGGCGTGCACCCGAACGGGTTGGAGCGATACCGAAACGGTAAACCGCGTTATCTAAACGAGCCTCCAAAAATTTCAGCAGGTTCTCACCGGTAATACCTTCCTTAGAAGAAGCGCGGTGGAACAGGTTCTCAAACTGGCGTTCCAACACACCGTAAGTGTATTTAACTTTCTGTTTTTCCTGCAGCTGAACGGAGTATTCTGATTGTTTGCCGCGACGCTTTGAAACGCCGTGCATACCCGGAGGGTAATTTTTTCTTTCGAGCGCCTTGTCCGGGCCGAAGATCGGCTCGCGGAATTTACGCGCAATTTTGGATTTTGGTCCTGTGTATCTAGCCATTGTGTTTGTTTTAAAGTATCAACCGGCCCGCAGCCGGCGACTCTTAGCTTTAAAAATTATATTGATTAAACTCTTCTCCTTTTTGAAGGACGGCAACCGTTGTGCGGAAGCGGGGTAATATCTTTTATCGTAGTTACCTCGATGCCCGAAGTCTGTAAAGTACGGATAGCCGACTCGCGACCTGCACCGGGACCTTTTACAAACACCTCGACTTTACGCAGGCCCAGGTCATAGGCAACTTTGCCACAATCGGCAGCGGCCTGTGAAGCGGCATATGGAGTGTTTTTCTTTGAACCCTTGAAACCCATTTTACCGGCTGAGGACCATGAAATAGCCTGGCCGCTCTTGTTGGTTAAGGTAATGATGATGTTGTTGAAGGTAGCGTTAACGTGCGCTTCGCCTACCGGCTCAACTACTACTACGCGCTTTTTGGTAACTTTTTTTGCTGTTTTAGCCATGTGTTTTTTGAGGTTTGAGATATGAGATTTGAGATGTGAGACTTAATAACTCATTTCAAATACATCATACCCTATTTAACTTTATCACTCAAAACGCTCGATGCGAAATCTAATATCTCACATCTCACATCTCAAATCTATTACTTAGTAGCTTTCTTCTTGTTAGCAACCGTCTTACGTTTTCCTTTACGGGTACGTGAGTTGTTTTTGGTACGCTGGCCACGCAAAGGCAAACCTTTACGGTGACGGGTACCGCGGTAGCAACCGATGTCCATCAGGCGCTTGATGTTCAGCTGCACTTCTGAGCGAAGGGCGCCTTCCACCTTGATCTGATCGTTAATAATTCCGCGGATCGCTGTTAGCTGCTCATCGGTCCAGTCTTGTACTTTGGTGTCGAAGTCGATGCCTGCCTGGGTCAAGATCTCCTGGGCGGTCGAACGGCCGATACCGTAAATGTAAGTAAGTCCGATCTCTCCTCTTTTGTTCTTTGGTAAATCAATACCTGCTATCCTTGCCATATTTATAAATTGTTTTTAACTGAACGACCGAACGGCGGGCCACCGTTGTACGATTCGTCCCAATGTTCTTAATTAACCCTGGCGTTGCTTGAACTTAGGGTTCTTCTTGTTGATCACGTAAAGTTTACCTTTACGGCGGATGATCTTGCAATCAGCGCTGCGCTTTTTGATGGATGCTCTAACTTTCATCGCTTTATTATCTGTATCTATAAGTTATTCGACCTTTGGTCAGATCGTATGGGCTCATCTCCAGCTTCACCTTGTCGCCAGGCAAAATCTTGATGTAGTGCATACGCATTTTACCGGAAATATGCGCAATAATTTCATGACCATTCTCCAGTTCTACCCGGAACATAGCGTTTGATAACGCTTCCTTAATTGTACCGTCTTGTTCAATTGAGGCTTGTTTGGCCATATTTTATTGATTATTACTCTTTTGTCCGCTTAAAAACCGGGTTGCAAAATTAAGTAAAATATTTCTAAATATTAACTTTTTCTTTTAAAACTTCATCCACGTAGGAAAAAGAAGAAAGGATGTCGGCTGCGCCCTTGCGGATGGCCACGGTGTGCTCATAATGGCACGATGGCTTCTTATCCACGGTCGAAACCGTCCAGCCGTCGTTCCAGAACTTCACTCCCGCCCTGCCGGCGTTTATCATCGGCTCGATAGCGATCACCATGCCTTCTTCCAGCTTAATGCCCGAACCGCGTTTGCCATAGTTGGGCACCTCGGGTTTCTCGTGCAGGTGCGTACCCACGCCATGTCCCACCAATTCCTTCACCACTCCAAAACCGTTGCGCTCCGCATGTTCCTGGACAGCGTAGCCGATGTCGCCAACGCGCATGCCTGCCACGGCTTTTTCGATACCTAAGTAAAGGCACTCTTTGGTCACACGCATCAGCTTCTTCACTTCGTCGCTTACTTCGCCGATGGCAAAGGTGTAGGCTGAGTCGCCGTAGTACCTGTTTTTGACCACGCCGCAATCTACCGATACGATCTCGCCTTCAACCAGCTCATGCTGGCTGGGAAAACCATGAACGACCTGGTCGTTCAGTGAAATGCACAATGAATAGGGGAAACCGTTATAATTCAAAAATGCCGGAACCCCTCCGTTGTCACGGATGAAAGTTTCGGCAAGCTTGTTTAATGTTATTGTTTTTACTCCGGGGCCTATGATCTTAGCGATCTCCCCTAATGTTTTAGCAACAAGTAAAGAACTTTCTCTTATCAGTTCTATCTCTTCGACAGACTTATAATTGATCTTTGACATGTTAAAAAATTAGATCACGGGCGGCGTAGTTCCGGCCGCGCTCGGCACCGACGTCCTTCCAGTGATACGTCCCGTCTTCATCAAACCGTCATAATGCCTCATCAGCAAGTGGCTTTCTATCTGCTGTAGCGTATCCAGCACAACACCTACAAGGATGATCAGCGACGTTCCGCCAAAGAACCGTGCAAACACATTGCTTACGCCGATAACAGTCGCAAACGCCGGGATTATGGCAACAATCGCCAGAAATATCGATCCGGGCAGCGTGATCCTCGAGAGAATACCGTCTATATATTCGGAAGTGGTTCTGCCTGGCTTCACTCCTGGTACAAAACCGCCGTTCTTCTTCATATCCTCCGCCATCTGGCTGGGGTTGATGGTGATAGCCGTATAAAAGTAGGTGAATATGATAATGAATATCGCAAATATCAGGTTATGCAGCCACGAGCTGTAATTAGCCAGCAGCATCACGATCGGGTTTGAAGCCGATGACGGGAACAACTGCGGAATATACGCCGGAATGAACATCAGCGCCTGGGCGAAGATGATAGGCATTACGCCTGCCGCGTTTACCTTCAGCGGGATATACTGGCGAACACCGCCATATTGCTTGTTCCCTACGATGCGCTTAGCATACTGGACCGCGACTTTGCGCGTGCCCTGCACAATAAGTATAGTGAACATCACCACACCGATAAGCGCCACAAGCTCAATGATAAAGGTGAACAAACCACCGTGACCGTTGGTACGGGTCGAGAATTCGGAGAGGAATGCCCCCGGTAACTGCGCGATGATACCCACCATGATGATGATCGAGATACCGTTGCCAATACCTTTGTCGGTGATCTTCTCACCCAGCCACATTACGAATAAGGTGCCTGCTGTCAATATAAATACTGACATGATATTGAATAGTCCTTGTCCCACTTCCGGGCTGATCTGGTTTGCGGTTATCTGCGAACGCACATAAGCCACCGCCTGTACGGCTGTGATCAGGATGGTCAGGTATCGGGTCCACTGGTTTAGTTTATTGCGGCCGCTTTCACCTTCCTTCTGCAATTTGGTGAAATAAGGCACTGCGATACCCAGCAGCTGCACCACGATGGATGCCGATATATAAGGCATAACACCGAGCGCAAATATAGAAGCACGCGAGAACGATCCGCCCGCGAACATGTTCAGCAGGCCAACCAGGCCGGCATTGCCGCTCTGGGTGTTCAAAGTGCCGTAGATCACTCCCGGTAATACCACGAAGGAACCTAAACGGTATATTAAAAGGAATAAGAGTGTGTTGGTTAAACGCACTCTTAAGTCTTCAATTTTCCAGATGTTGGATAATGTTTCTATGAATTTCTTCATCGGAATTTACAACTTTACGATAGTACCACCGGCTGCTTCTATCGCTTTTTGTGCCGAAGCAGAAAAAGCGTGCGCCTTTACTTCCAGCTTAGCTTTCAGTTCGCCGCGGCCCAGTATTTTCACCAGGTCGTTGCGCGAAACCAAACCATGATCTTTCAAAGTTGCAAAATCAATTGCAGAAACCTTATGCTCGTCTGATAATTTTTGCAAAGTATCCAGGTTTACGCCTACGTACTCAACGCGATTGGCATTTTTAAAGCCAACCTTCGGCAAGCGGCGCTGCAAAGGCATCTGACCGCCTTCAAAACCTACCTTGGTAGTTGTACCAGAGCGCGAACCGGCGCCTTTGTGGCCACGGGTTGACGTACCGCCACGGCCCGAGCCTGTACCACGGCCAATTCTCTTCCTGTTTTTAGTTGAACCTTCAGCAGGTTTCAGATTACTTAAATTCATGATATTAAATATTTTCAACCGCTACCAAATGATTTACTGTACGCACCATGCCGATGATGGCAGGTGTAGCTTCCACCTCAACACTATGGTTGATCTTCTTCAGACCCAAAGCCTGGATGGTCTTTTTCTGGCGCTCATTTCTATCGATCACGCTCTTAATCTGTGTTATTTTGATCTTTGCCATGACGATTATCCGTTAAATACTTTACCTAAATTGATGCTGCGGTGCTGAGCTACCGTATAGGCATCGCGCATTTGCGACAGCGCCGCTACGGTTGCCTTAACCACGTTGTGCGGGTTCGACGAACCTTTTGATTTAGCCAATACGTTGTGAATACCGGCCGATTCGAGCACGGCGCGCATAGCACCGCCTGCAATAACGCCTGTACCGTTCGCAGCTGGTTTGATAAACACAAAGCCACCCGAGAATTTACCATATTGTTCGTGAGGAACGGTTCCGTTGATGATCGGAACTTTCACCAGGTTCTTCTTGGCATCATCCACACCCTTGGCAATTGCTTCGGTTACTTCCTTTGCCTTACCCAAACCGTAACCAACCACGCCATTCTCGTCGCCTACTACCACAATGGCAGAGAAGCTGAAGGTACGGCCGCCTTTGGTTACTTTGGCTACACGCTGTATGCTCACCAGGCGATCTTTCAGTTCGATCTCGCTGGTCTTTACTCTCTTTATATTGATTGTTGACATCTCTTGTTCCGATTAAAAGTTTAAGCCGCCTTCACGTGCACCTTCGGCCAGCGATTTCACACGGCCATGATATAAGTAACCGTTGCGGTCGAACACCACGTCTTTAATTCCTGCTGCAACAGCCTTCTCAGCTACCAGCTTGCCAACGGCTGCCGATTGTTCTGACTTGGTGCCTTTTGCATTAAAGTCTTTTGACAAAGATGATGCTGAAACCAATGTTTTTCCGGTTACATCGTCAATCACCTGGGCATAAATACCTTTATTGCTCCTGTAAACTGACAAGCGCGGACGCTCTGATGAACCCGAAAGGCGTTTTCTGATGCCTTTCTTAATTCTGTCTCTTCTTGATAATTTACCTGTCATGACGATTATTTTTTAGATGCTGATTTACCTGCTTTTCTTCTCAATTCCTCGCCCACAAACTTGATACCTTTACCTTTGTAAGGTTCCGGTGCGCGCAGCGAGCGTATTTTTGCCGCTACCTGGCCTATCAACTGCTTGTCGATAGATTCGAGGATGATGGTCGGGTTTTTACCCTTCTCAGCAGTAGTAGTAACTTTAACTTCTTTAGGCAGCTCGAACACATAGTGGTGAGAGTAGCCCAATACAAGGTCCAAAGTATGGCCCTGGTGAGTGGCGCGGTAACCCACACCAACCAATTCCTGCTCCAGTTTGTAACCTTTGGTAACGCCAACAACCATGTTGTTCAGCAGGGCACGGTACAAACCGTGCAGCGCTTTATGGCGTTTCTGATCGGAAGGGCGCTGAACTAACAGGTTGCCTTCTTCCTGTGCGACAGTGATATCGCTATCTATTGCCTGATGCAATTCGCCTTTAGGGCCCTTTACTGTAACCACGTTGCCGTCGCCAACAGTAATTGTAACTCCCTCCGGGATCGCTATAGGTGCTTTTCCTATTCTTGACATTGCTTCTTTCCTCCTTAATTAATAAACGTAGCACAATACCTCGCCGCCGATGTTTTGCTGGCGTGCCTCTTTGTCGGTCATTACA
>JAFDZL010000280.1 GCA_018266935.1 Bacteroidota bacterium
GATAACCAACGGCCCGGTGAATCAAACCGTCGCTCTAACGAGGATTGTTGGCAAGCTCGAAGTCGATTTCGGGGATATGATCCCGGCTAATGCATCCCATTTAGATATAAGGTTAACTAACGAGGATTTTGCTTATGACCCTAATACCGACTCGCCCATCCATCCTGATACGCTTACCTATCATTTAACCATCCCGGATTCGGTTAAGGGCACCAACACGTACAAGGTTTCGGAGATAACATTGAATACAGCGACGACTTTTAACGTCGTTCTTACTGCCTATGACAGCTCGAATGCGGTGATCGCTACGCATAATGTCCCCAATGTGACTTGTACTAAAAACCAGCGCACGATATTGACGGGTAATTTTTCAAATACAGCGACCAACAACGGTACGCAGTTCAACGTTAATGTTGACCCAAGCTGGACATCATCGAACGTTATTCATTACTGATCATCTTAAAACATACTGACATGAAAAGATACCTATTAAGTATAATCGCGATCATGATCATTCTTTCAGCATGTAAAAAAGATGCTGTCAATAAAAAGGTCAATGATAATAAAACCACGCCTGTCACATTCAGCGTCGGTTATTCACAAGCAAAAGGCGGGTTTAACGGAGCAGTCAATATAAGCAAAAGCAAGTTTGGCCCGCACACCCTGGCAGTCGATACTACACTCGCTAAATACGCCTCGGTGATCTATGTGGGCGTTTACACAACAAGCGGCGACCAATTGTTTCTGACCAAGCAGCTGGCTACCGACACGGTTTTCGGCACTGTAAATTATAATTTGGCGCCCGGCAATTACATCGTAACATTTGCTGCCGGCCAAACCGGAATGATTGAAACCGGCACAACATTAAACAACACCTATATAAATTATGGTATTGGTGGTAATGGCATGAATCCCTGGCAAAATACCTTTTTTCAAAAGTTGAACCTGACGGTGGGTAGCAGCAGCATAAACCAAAACGTTACGATGAACCGGATTGGGGCTCAGCTTGTTGTTAACATCGAGGATGCGGTGCCTTCTAACGTAAAATCTATCATTGTTTCCATGACCGACAACCCTACACAGGAATCGGGTAATGCTTTTGCAGTAGGATCGGAAACAGCCGGTATTCCGGGCAATCCGCCGTCTGATCCCGGATTGATGTATGCATACACTCCTCCTACCACAGCCATCACTGCAGGAACAAAGAATCTCAAGTTTTGCATTGCATTTCTGAAAGTGGCAGCGCCGTACACGGTGACGATAGGTGCGTATAACCAGGTGCTGTCGGCCGCTCCGAACGGGCCCCCTGCGAACTTGCCTAATACGACGGTCGCGTTTGTTGTTATTCCCAATGTGACTGCGCAGGACAAAGCCCAGACAATTTTATCCGGAAAGCTTTTCGGCGGAAATGGGTTAACGAATACCGGTGGTTTCCAGATGACGATCGACCCGCAGTGGAGTACGACTACCACGACAATACCGTTTCAGTAATCGAGATATTTTGTCTTACTTAGCCGTCTTTCATTGGCCAGCCCAATGGAAGACGGTTTTTGTTTTATGGCGCGGTCCGGCCGTTCATCCATAAACCGTATCTTTGCCGGCTATGAAGCTGCCGAAGTTTGCCGAGTTGGTACTGTTCGAGGATGATGATGTGATCGTGGTTAATAAACCGCCTTTTGTGAGTTCGCTCGACGAAAGGGATGGCGGCGATGTGAATATGCTGCGCCTCGCAAAGCAATATTCGCCTGATGCGCAGGTATGTCACCGACTGGATAAGGAAACCTCGGGTGCATTGATCATCGCTAAGAATCCCGACGCTTACCGCAATATTTCCATACAATTTGAAAAGCGAAAGGTGAAAAAGGTGTATCACGCTGTAATCGACGGAACGCATGTGTTTGATAATTTGAAGGTCGATCTGCCGATCCTCAATTCGGGCCGGGGGAATGTCAGCATCAGCAGGCAGGAGGGGAAAGACGCCGAAACCTGGTTCCAGTCGCTCAAATATTTCAAGCATTACACTTTGGTTGAATGCCGCCCTGTTACCGGCCGTATGCACCAGATACGCATCCATTTAGCTACGCAGCGGGCCTCAATAGCCGGCGACGAGATGTACAAAGGGAAACCTGTCTTTCTTTCAGCGCTAAAAAGAAAATATCACCTGGGCAAAGACCAGGAAGAACAGCCGATCATGAAGCGTTTTGCGCTGCATGCCTATCAAGTTAGCTTTAAGCTGATGGACGGTAGGGATATAACGATCCGCGCGCCATATCCAAAAGACTTTGAGACGTTGCTGAAATTGCTTGATAAATTTGATGGTTAATGTACTTTATATTTGTGTACATTAATCATGGAAGATACCATACCGAAATTTGTAAATCCTAAGTACTACAATTGGTTAACAAAAACCTTAATGTTGGCAGGGATAACGCTGTTAGCTAAGCCATTATGGGAAGAAATTATTGATGGCTTCCTTAAAAAGTTTGGAATTAATATTTCTAATGAATATGATC
>JAFDZL010000281.1 GCA_018266935.1 Bacteroidota bacterium
AAATATTTTTTGTCTTATAATGACTTTACGATTCAACCTAACAGAGTAAAAGTTTGAATGGCATAACACATTATATCAAAGGTTTAATCCGCTCAGATCGACGACCGCCGAATCGCAAATATAGGTTGGCATGATGCCCGCCGATATGATACGGTTTTCATAATCTTTGGCCTGGGTGTTGCCGGTAAGCACGAGCACCGTATCCAGCCCGAATTTATTGCCGCCCAAAATATCGGTATTCAATGTATCGCCAACCATTACGATCTCGTGTTTGCCAACCTGCCGCGACTCGCGTATAAGGTCGTAGGTGAACATAAACATTTGTGAGTCCGGTTTGCCAAAACGAATGAATTGCTTGCCCACCACGCTTTCGATCATGGCAGCAATACCACCGATCGCGATAGACACGTTAGATGCAGTGAGGGGATAAGCCCGGTCGGTATTGGCGACGATGACCGGTATAGGTTTACGGCGCAGCAGGTTGACGGTTTTGTTCAGGTCGCGAAACCAATCAAAACCTTCGTCGTCGAGGAAGATCATCACACTGATCTTATCGATATTATGTTCGTTAACCTCGCTTATAGGCAGTGTTTGCAGCCCCGAACGTTCGATATAATGCGCCGAATCAGGCGTACCAAGGTATGCCACAATACCATCGGGTACTTTCAGGTCCAAAAATTCTTTGGTCAGCATACCTGATGACACGATCCGCTCGGGCGTGATGGCTTTTAATCCCATACGGTGATAGGATTCGGCCAATTGTTTGGGGCTGCGCGAGGCGTCGTTGGTTACGATGTAATATTCTTTGCCTTCCTTTGCTAAGTACTCGAAGGTCTTTTCAATACCGGGCACCAAACCGGCATAAGTTTTAATAACGCCAAATGCGTCGAAGAAAATGATCTCATACTTATCTGCAATGGATTTGAAATTGTCTATCTTCTTCATCAGTGTGCGAGGGCGGGGGCTTTGGTTTCCAGTTTCAGGGCATCAATAATTCTTTCGGCGTCAAAATCACGGTCAACCGATGGCAGGTAAATATCAAATGCTTCGGCCTGTAGTTTTTTCGCGTATTGTTCGCTGAAAAAATGCTTGCCGTCTTTGATCACGTAATTTAAGATAAAAAAACGATAGGCTTCTTTCAGGAACCTGATCTCATTTGCTGTTAAGGGGTTAACTTTATGATATTCCTCCAGGAAGATGATAAAACGGTCCTCCATCAGCGTATTGATGTAATAGCTGAATACTGTCCGGTCCCCGATATCGGATACCACGCGGCTCAGGAAATAAAAATCGAGCACACGATAACTCATCCTGAACCAGTCATAATCCCAGCGGGAATACAACTCCAGGTCTTTCGTCACTGAGAAATTGCCGATGTTCCAATCGATGAACACGGGAATGATCTCAAACGATTTCATATCATACTTCGACCGGTTTTTGAGGAACAAATCACAGTGATATTTCAGGAAATCGGCCTGCATAGCCGACCCAAATTCCTCTTCATTCTTCTCCAGTTGTTGCTGCAGCGCATAAATATCAGTGCGCAGCGTCTTGGATGATTTTGGCAAAACATTCTTTATTCTTGAACACGCTTTATGGAACTTGCCGATCTGCTGGCCCAGTTTGCGAATGTGGTGCTCATCCAGGCGCCGGGGCATGCGCTGGTCAATGCGGGTCGGATTATAGAATACCACCCATGCATCGATTTTTCCCTGCCTGTGACGATAGATATAAACGCGGTTATTCTTCAGCAATGACTTTGAAAGCACATTTTCAAAAGGATATAACAGGTTGTTACACAGGCTATGGATGATGCGATGATCTTCCTTAAAGTACTCGAATTTGCCGAAATGTGACAGCTTTGCGATCACTATATCGTTGTCATCGAATGTGATCTTAAAAACATGATTGGTAGATACCATCGCACTGATATCCTCTATATCGCGAATGGTTTTAGAAGCGTCATAGCCTTCCCAGGCACGTTGTAATATATATGAATAGTCCATCTTTTTAACCACAGAGGGCACAGAGAGTTTCACAGAGGTCACAGGGTGCCATTTATTACTCTTCTTACGCCATCTTTGAGTTTTAAAACGTTGAAATTAATTAATAACCCTAATTTATAATCGCCCAACTTCATATATGTCAAAGTTTGAGCCACGTGCACATCGTTAAGCGCCTCAACACTTTTTACCTCAACAACAACTTTATTTTCAACCAACAAATCAATCCTATACCCACATTCTAATATGACTTCTTCAAAGATCAAAGGCATGGCCTTTTCCTTTACAACATTTAACCCGCTTTGAAATAATTTATAAAAGAGGCATTCCTTGTAAGCACTTTCAAGTAAACCCGGACCCAAAGCACGATGCACTTCGATAGCTGCCCCGATAATCTGACCCGAAATATCATTTTCTATCATATTACTCTGTGCGTCTCGGTGAAGCTCTCCGCGCCCTCTGTGGTTAAAAATTAAACTATTTCAAAATATCTTTTCAACTCCCAGTCTGTAACCGCTTTTGAATATTGTTTCCATTCCCAAAGGCGCGTTTGGGTGAAATGCTCCACAAAGTCAGCACCGAAAAGTTCAGTCCCAATCGTCGAGTCTCTCATCACAATTGTAGCTTCATGCAAATCAGAAGCTAATACGCCATTGCTTTTATCCTGGTATCCGTTACCCGTGGTTGGTTTAATGTTTAGCGGCAACTTATGCCTGATACCATAGAGCCCTGACGCCAGGGCTGCGGCCATTGCCAGGTAAGGGTTACTATCGGAACCCGGGATCCGTGTCTCCAGCCGGGTGTGTTTTTCAGAAGGATGCAGGATACGGAACGCCGTTGTACGGTTGTCGATGCCCCAGGTGATTGTAGTCGGCGCCCAGGCCCCTTCAACCAGGCGTTTATAGCTATTAACAGTAGGGGCATACATCGGTAAAATATACGGCAGGCAATGCAGTTGCCCTGCTAAGTAATGCTTCATCAAGTCGCTCATATTGTGCTCGCTATCAATAGCATGGAATAAATTTTTTGATTTGTTTTTATCCCACAGGCTTTGATGCAGATGCCCGCTGCAGCCGGGTAAACGCTCGTTCCATTTGGCCATAAATGAGGCCGTGATACCGTGCAAATTAGCTATTTCCTTCACGGCATTTTTAAAAAGAACAGCCTTATCGGCAGCAGCCAGAACCTTGTCATGTGCGATCGCCGCCTCATATACACCCGGACCGGTTTCAGTATGTAACCCCTCTAACGGAACGTTAAATTGCTGCAGCAGGTTGAACAGGTCATAATAGTAGCCGCTTTGCTGCGAGGTCCTTAATATCGAATAACCAAACATGCCCGGGGTCAGCGTTTGAATATCCCGGTAGCTTTTGTCGTTAAGTGTTTGTGTCGTCTCCCTGAAGTTGAACCATTCAAACTCCTGTGCAAATTCAGGATGAAAGCCCAACGCCTCGCATTCAGCCGCGACCTTTTTCAATAAGCTGCGCGAACAGGCCGCAAGCGAAGTGCTATCAGTCTTGCTGAAATCGGCGATAAAAAAGGGGATATTATCCTGCCACGGAATAACGCGAAAAGTCGATAAGTCAACCCGCGCAGGTCTGTCGGGATAGCCGGTGTGCCAGCCGGTCAATTCCACTTTATCATAAACGGTATCACTGCTATCCCAACCAAAAACCACGTCGCAAAAGCCGTAGCCGTCCTGTAAGCCGTCGAGAAATTTTTCAGTACTGATGATCTTTCCGCGTAGCACCCCGTCGATATCGGCAAAGGCGAATTTTATTTTATGTATATCATTATCCTTTAGATAGGATACGATCTGCTGCTTATCCATAGCAAATTAATACGAAAATGTGTGCGGCAAGTTAGCTATTATAACTTTTCGCCGCATGGAATATGGTTAGTATAGTTATATTGTTCAAGTTACCAATAAATAATGAACGATAAGCTTTTTGTTTACGGCACGCTGTTGGACGAGGATAATACCTATGGCATTTACGTGCGCGATAACAGCCGTTTTTACGCAAACGCCAGAGTTAAAGGAAAGCTTTATCACTTAGGCGAATATCCGGGTACGATATTAGGCGGAAGCGATTACGTCTATGGGATCATTCTGCAAATGGATAACCCGGCGGAAGCGCTTAAACTGATCGACATTTATGAAGGGTTTGGTGATGATCAGCCGCAACCCAATGAATTTGTTCGTGTGCTGACAGAAGCCAAAACTGACTCAGGCCCGGTGGAATGCTGGATATATGTTTACAATTTACCGCACGAAAACGGCCCACGCATCGAATCGGGAGTTTACCGGAAATAGACAATTTTCGTAACACTCTTTTTACCCATCGCTAAATTGACTTATTACTGTTTATCCTATCCTATATAATATATTCACCAAAACACAATTTCACTATGAAAAGGATCCTTATTCTATGCCTCGTATTGGTTGCGGGGTATAGTAGCTTCGCGCAACAAAAAACAAAAGTTAAGCACATGACAATTATGTTATTTAATGACCATGCTGCTTTTACCGTTGGTAAAAAAGTGAACAACATGATTATCACCCGTGATGACACGGCCCAAGTTCAAAAGTTGGTCGATCTTAATCCGCACGTAAAACTGCGCGAGGAGCCGGCGGCTTACGAAAGCTTGCTGATGAACCTTTTGAAACCCTATTATAATGATGGGTGGAAACTGGTAACCACATCACTGGAATTCATTCCATCCAGTAATACTGAAGTATTCAGGTATTACTTTATAAAAGAAGAATGATATATAAATAATAAACCCTGGCCCGTAGGTACGGGACAGGGTCGTTTGGTTTGAATTAATTAAGGTAGTTAGGGCTGTTTTTATTATGCCTTTACCGATTTCACGGTTTTGATAATTCTTGCAGCAACTTTGTATGGATCGGCGGCCGAGTTCGGACGGCGATCTTCCAGGTAACCTTTCCAACCTTTTTGTACAGTGTATAAAGGAATACGGATAGAAGCGCCGCGATCGGATACGCCGTAGCTGTAGTCGTGGATAGAAGCGGTTTCGTGTTTACCTGTTAAACGCTGATCGTTGTCGGCGCCGTAAACCGCGATATGTTCAGCAACAACAGGACGGAACGCTTCCAATATCTTTTTGTAAACATCTTCATTGCCTGCGGTTCTCAATGTAGTGTTGGAGAAGTTAGCATGCATACCCGAACCGTTCCAGTCTAATTGACCGAGCGGTTTGCAATGCCAGTTGATAGAAACTCCGTATTTTTCACCAATTCTTTCTAACAGATAGCGCGCAACCCAAATCTGGTCACCGGCTTCTTTGGCTCCTTTAGCGAATATCTGGAATTCCCACTGACCTGCGGCAACTTCAGCGTTGATACCTTCAACGTTCAGACCTGCGTCAAGGCAGGCATCCAGGTGCTCTTCAACTATCTCGCGTCCATAGGCATTTTTTGCTCCTACAGAGCAGTAGTATGGGCCTTGCGGGCCAGGGTAGCCGCCCGCAGGGAAGCCAAGGGGTTTATTGGTTTCAGGATCCCACAGGAAATACTCCTGCTCGAAACCGAACCAGAAATCATTATCGTCATCATCGATATGGGCACGGCCGTTTGACTCGTGCGGCTGGCCTTTAGAGTCGAGTACTTCGCACATTACCAGGTAAGCATCTCTGCGTTGCGGGTCAGGACAGATAAAAACAGGTTTTAATACGCAGTCTGAAGAACCACCTGGTGCTTGTTCGGTTGATGAACCATCAAAGCTCCAGTTTGGGCAATCTTCTAATTTACCGCTGAAATCGCCTTCAATTTTTGTTTTGCTGCGAAGGCTTTGGGTTGGTTTGTAGCCGTCAAGCCAGATGTACTCTAATTTTGCCATTGTTTAGTTTTTTTTTGAATTTGGATCGTTTAGTATTTTTTATGGATTTAATTCAATTATCGGAGGCGAATGTAAATATTTTTTGCAAAATTCATCATGATTGTGATAAAAAATTAAAATTTTTCTCAAAAATGTGGATAATTGATCTCTATCGGAGTAAAATTTTTGTGGAAATGGCTGAAAATCTGAATTAGCTAATTATTTGAGCATCCAAAAACTCACATTGGTAAATCTTACATCGTGTTTTTGTTATAAATGCCATATTCAGCTCAAAGGCAAGGCTATTTTTTAATATTTTCTCAAAAAATCCGGGATATTGGTCTTTATTTCGATCAAATTCCTAAAAATTACCTGATTATTTACCCGCCGTTATATTTTCAAAATAATTACCTACACTGTTCCAAAATTTCTTAAAATTGCCGCGGATTGAACAAGTAACCGCGTGCTGCAAAGATCAATCCCATTTTCCCTTCTATAAATTAAGTACGTATGAAAATAACCGTCGTAGGCGCCGGAGCTGTAGGCGCCACTTGCGCAGATAACATCGCAAGAAAAGAATTAGCCGAAGAACTGATCTTATTGGATATCCGGGAAGGTTTTGCCGAAGGCAAAGCTATCGATATCATGCAAACATCAGCGATATTGGGTTTCGATACCAAAGTAAAAGGCGTGACCAACGATTATGCCGCTACCGCAGGTTCGGAAGTAGTGGTGATCACCTCGGGTCTGCCGCGTAAACCGGGAATGACCCGCGAGGAATTGATCGGCACCAACGCCGGGATTGTGAAGAGCGTTACTGAAAGTATCCTGAAGCATTCCCCTAACACTATTATCATAGTAGTATCGAACCCGATGGATACGATGAATTACTTGACGCTGAAAAGTTCAGGCCTGCCGAAGAACCGTATCCTTGGTATGGGCGGCGCGCTGGATTCGTCAAGGTTTAAATATTACCTGAGCGTGGAGTTGGGCTGTTCGCCGGCCGACCTGAATGCAGTGGTTATTGGTGGTCATGGTGATACGACCATGATACCTTTAATAAAGCATGCCACCTGGAACAGTGTTCCGGTTACGCAACTGCTGACCCAGGAACAACAGGACCGTGTAGTATCATCAACCATGGTTGGCGGCGCGACTTTGACCAAACTGATCGGTACCTCCGCATGGTATGCTCCCGGTGCAGGCACCATGTCGATGGTGGAAAGTATCGTTCGCGACGAGAAAAAACTGATCAGCTGCGGCGTTGCGCTTGACGGTGAATACGGTCAGAAAGATATTTCACTGGTGGTTCCTGTAATTATAGGTAAGAATGGCTGGGAAAAGATCGTCAATTTCAAACTGAGCGAGGAAGAACAAACTAACTTCAATAAAAGTGCTGACGCGGTTCGCAACATGAACCAGGTATTGTACGATACTAAAGTGCTGTAAGCAGAATTAAAACTCGCAATAAGACAGAGCCTCCGGACCGGAGGCTTTTTTGTTGGCTAAACATTTATCCAAGTCCCGTAGCGACTTTTGGTTGGTAGAAAAAGGCAAAATAGTCACGAGGCGTTCCTATCGGAACGCTTGGTGGTGCCGGAATTGGCCCTACCAACGAAACGTGCCTAATGGCACATCCCAAAATCTAAAAACACGGACGGTTTTTTTTTGTCACGGTTTCATCCCTAAACTTTTAACCGAGTACCGTGTTTCCTTAATAAAAGGTTAACTTAGCTTGACCTGTTTATTACATCCCAATGCCTGCAAATTCGAGTATAAAGCTGCCTGTTATTAACATAAACGATGATAACCGCGTGAATTTTTCCGATTCGCTGGCGATTGAAGAGCCTTTGGAGATCAGGCTGGAATTTGGCCCTGCGGAAAACAGGCAGGTAAAGAATGTATCTGTCACTATGCGCACGCCGGGAAATGATGCGGAATTAGCTGCCGGCTTCCTGTTTACGGAAGGAATTATTTCCGGGCATGATGACATTATTTCGGCAGAGCATAGCATTACTGCCTGCAATGAGAATAAGGAGAATGTGATCCAGGTGAGCTTGAAAGAGAGCATGGTTCCGATTCTCAATAATAGCGAACGAAACTTTTATACGACTTCAAGCTGCGGGGTATGCGGCAAGGCTTCGATCGGCGCGATCAAAACCGTAAGCGCGTTCGGACGTCGTTCCACCGAAAATACG
>JAFDZL010000282.1 GCA_018266935.1 Bacteroidota bacterium
AGGGCCGGAAATCGGACAAGGCACAGGCTTGAATAACATGATGCGGCAGCTGGGCGGCTCTTTTGGCATTGCGGCTTTGACAACCTTAATACACATCCGGCAGGCAAAGCACAGGAGCGACCTTCTCGTAAACATCAATCCTTACAACAATGCTTTTGTTCAAGGGCTGAATCAGGCGGTGCAGGGTTTTATGGCAAGAGGGAAATCATTACTCGATGCCACCCATATGGCGTACCAGGCAATTGAGGGCAGAGTAATTAGACAGTCGCTGTTACTCACTTACGACGAGGCCTACCTAATCTCGGGCCTGGTGATGCTGTTTTCGATACCGCTGCTTTACCTGCAGCCGTTCAGGAAGAAAGCGGCAAAGATGCCGACTGACGCGCACTGAGGAAATAGGTAGGTGGGTATTAATTCTTACCTATGCTCTCATGCGAACGGATACAACAAAAGATCTGCTAAATAGCAGGTCTTTTGTTCTCAATGAAAATTCGTGCGTTTATGAAGATATTCTTCTCCATCTTTCATGATAATCAGTTTTTCCGGCTCGGACACAAACCAGGCAAAGGAATCCCATGCTAAAGAACTTACTGTTTTCTTAAATGCTGCTGATTCGCGATCTAAGTAGGCTGTAACAAACGCAACACTCGATCGCTCGAATTGATCCGAATCTGTTAGTTCCAATAATGCGCCTTTTCTTCTTTCATTAATTGGGCCATCAGTTGCAACTACTTCTATAAAAACTATTACCGGGTTTTTCGGAGCTAAATCAACAAGTATTATATCCGGAAGATTTTTGTCAGCCTCTATCCTGATGCCTATGTCTTTTGCAAGGTCATTGTCCCGCTGCACGACCTTGTTGTCGCTTGTGCTCAACCACAAAACCGCCGGCGTTTCCAAAAACTTTGAAGCAAACACTTCAATCACCGACTTTGAGATTTCAGAACTTGGGCCCGGTGACAACAACCTTGTTTCTCCGTTGGGAAGTTCAATCTTTACCTTGTCAAGGCCGCCGGACGATGAGTGTTTAACGAGCTTTAATCGCGTGAGTGCAGCCTTTGAAATATTCTCATCTTGCCATCTTTCGATTTCGTTGGTTAATTCTTCATCCCTTAAGTCAGGGTTAAATAAATCTGCAAAGCTCTTTTTCAGAAAGTATCTTGGTTTACCCGAAGTAGTAGGGAGATTTAATGAGCCTACAACTCCGATTTGAACCAAGCCATCCTTTATCGTTTCATCCCTGATCGGTTCTCTTGTATTGTCTTCATACCATCTGTCTCCTTCAACTGAAAAACCCTTCTTTAAAACGTCTCTGCTATAGGAAACCCTGCTTTGATAGTCAGATTTGGACGCCTGTTCATGTGTCATCCTGTAAACGTGAACTGGACCTAAGTAAACTTCGTTCCCCTCGATTGCACCTATATAAAGCATCGTAAAAATTGTACTGGCCGATAATTGCCGTATCAGGTAGCCGCGATTGGTTAACCCTGGAGGGAAAATTAAAGGTAGTCTCTCAGAGATTAACTCTCTGGTAATATAAGGTGGTAAGTTGGTCATTCACTGACGTAATATATTCTTTTACACTCGGCTTCGATTGCACTTTGACAAGCATTATTCTCTATAAGATTTGCTAAGATTTCGAGTTGAGCCGGATGTGGCAGTGGTAAGGATTCCAGTTCATATGCAGAAACTGCAACACTTCCGCTAAGGCATCTGAAAGCGTCATTAACTATCTCGCTATTAAGAAAAACAGAAAGTACTATCGGGTCCACAATATCATTCCCAATTATTGGGATTAACATATTTAAGTGGTTTTCAACTACAACACCGCCTTTCTCCCGGATAAATTCAATCGGCAGAACTGATGCAATCAACCGTTTACTTTGCTCCTTTGAGGTTGTTCTTTGAAGCAGAACACATGATTTTTTAGTGATTAGCCAATTGTCGCCATTCTTCAGTTTTAAATATGGCAGGTGGTTTTTCTTTTCTGTTTTCCACACGAAATTTCCATTCGCAGTTATTGATTCTGACCAAACAATCGGGTAGGAAGCCCCTTCAAATTTTTCCTTTAATTGCTCTTTATGCCGGTTCCAAACAAGCGGGCCTGTACTTACTTTATACCCCCAATCGCTCAAGCGTTTATCCAGTTTCTGCATAACTCCCACAAGCCTGGACTGTGAAACCGACCTTGCCAATAACCATGGTTTGTACAGGTCTTCGGGCAGAGCTACTTCTTCAATAGGGTATATAGACAAGCAATTTGTGCTGTCTGGCGTTACCTGGTTAACCTTAATAGTTGCCTTATCTGAAACTACA
>JAFDZL010000283.1 GCA_018266935.1 Bacteroidota bacterium
GATCAAAGACAATTACGCGGCGCCGCGCACTGAAACGGAGAAGGTAATGGCCGGTATCTGGCAGGATGTGCTCAAAGTGCAGCGTATCGGCATCGACGATAACTTTTTCGACATCGGCGGACATTCGCTGCTGGCAGTTCAGATCACGACGAGGATTGAAAAGAAACTGGGTAAAAAGATGCAGATAGCGACTTTGTTCAGTTATCCGACCATAGCGCAGTTAAGCTCGTACATCGACAAAGAGAGTACGAAGAATATCAAATGGCGGTCGATAGTGCCGATAAGACCAAATGGGAGTAAAACTCCGGTTTATATAGTCCACGGTGCAGGTTTGAATGTGCTGACTTTCAATGACCTGGCGCAATACGTTGATCCTGACCAGCCGGTATTTGGATTGCAGGGGATAGGGCTTGATGGCGAAGATGTGTCTGTTGACAGCATTGAAAGTATAGCCAAATATTACGTGGATGAGGTGGTCAAACACAACCCTGACGGGCCTTATGCTATTGCTGGATATTCGATCGGCGGCTTTATAGCCGTTGAAATGGCACGTCAGTTGGAAGCCATGGGCAAGGCAATAAAAATGCTGGCAATTTTTGACACCGATGCCGATAACGCCCGTGAACGTGAGCCCTGGCATATCATTATGCCTAAAGTGGCTAAACGTTACCTGCCGAAGTTTATGGGTGGTAAAAAGTCGCTGGGCAAGCAATTGGTGTATGTATTTAATAACAAACTGACTGCCGTAAAAGGGAAATTGGGAATAGCGAAGAAAACCGAATCGGACGAATATTATGCATTGCTGGATTCGGTCATCAGGCGTTATTTTAAGGCGCTTGGTAATCACAAGCTTGAGCCTGTAAACCACACCATCCACCTTTTTAAGGCCGATTTTAATGACCATTATAATGATGATGAGGTGTTCCTTGGCTGGAAGAAATATACCACGAAAGAAGTAAAAAGGTACGCTGTGCCAGGTAATCACCTGACGATGATGGTAATGCCTCATGTGGCGGAATTAGGGAAGGCGTTACAAGAGGCTTTAAATAATCATTGACTAAACAATTTCATTTAACCCGTGTTTAACCCACGATACTTGACGAACTATTGATATACTGATTCATGAATATTAGACCCTTTTTGAAAAGCGATATCGATAAATGCGCCGCATTATATCTCCAGGCTTATAACCGCCCGCCATGGAATTACAATTTCTCGCTCGAAAAAGCAGCAAAATACCTGGCCGAATATGCCGACAGGACCCGTTTTGAAGGTTTTGTAGCTGAAGATGACGCCAATCTTGTTGGAGCGGTACTCGGTCACTCAAAAACCTGGTGGACAAATGATATTATCTATATCGATGAATTATTTGTAGCGCCGGATAGCAGGGGAAAGGGCTATGGCAAAAAGTTACTGGATCACATGGAGGAATATGCAAGAGGGCAAGGCTATGAAGTGGTCACTTTAATGACGAACAAACACATGCCCGCGTTCCAGTTCTATAATCACATTGATTACTTACAGGCCGAACACTTTGTGTTCCTGTTCAAGCCATTGTGAATGATGATTAACGGATCAAATGCAGAAAAAACGAAACAGCAGCAACGCAGAAGCCAACGAGGCTGAGACCATAAATAGATACGATAATTACCGTTTCGAGTTTACTCATTTTAGGGGTACTCATTTTGGGAGCAGAGTTCATGGCGATTAGTTAATAAAGAATGTTTGAAAAACGTGTTATCAATAACTTGTTACTGATTTTTACGTACAAGGCTGGCGAGGGGTTACAAACAGCAGCGAGGGGATACGTAACGCGTTAATTTATATAGCAATAAAAATATTACTTAAAGATTGGATGATAAGGAGTTAAAGGGCAAATGGCCCGGGCACTTCAGCTTTAGATTCTTGAAAAAAAATCCATAATATTGAGTAATACAAAAACGAATAAATACGTAGGAAAACCAATTTTATTTAAAAAATCGATGAAATTTTATCCCTTTTTAGCCATCATCGCAATGTTGCTGTTCGCCTCATGCGATTCTTACAGGCAAGTGCCTTATTTCCAGGATCTGGACCGGAGTTCAGTTATACAGCAGGACATTAAAAATTACACGCCATACACCATTCAGCCAAACGACATACTGGGTATATATGTAAGTGACGCAGTAAATCCCGACGCTGCTCAACCATTCAACTTCAGTCTTAACCGTACCAACGGCCTTAACGGGGACAATTCCCCTACGAACCCCATAGTCGGTACGCTAGTGGATGCAAGAGGGTATATCCAGGTACCGCTTGTCGGGCCGATGAAGGTGGCTGGCTATACTATAGTTGACCTTAAAGACCAATTGCAAAAATCGCTAACCAAATATCTTAAATCGCCTATAGTTAATGTCCGCATTCTTAATTTCAGGATATCAGTAATGGGCGATGTGTTAAAACCTGATGTTTATACTTTCCAGGTCGATGACGTAACTATTCCGCAAGCGTTAGCGGCTGCCGGCGACCTGAATATCACGGCTAAGCGGACATCTGTACTGCTTATCAGGGAAGTGGAAGGCAAAAGGGTTTTTGTACCAATAGACTTAACTTCTAAAAAACTGTTCGAATCACCTTACTATTATTTAAAAAGCAACGACGTTTTGTACGTCGATCCTGACAAAACAAAATTTGCAACTGTTAGCCGCGATTACCGTAACCTTACGATCGGTGTAGCTGCTATATCGGCATTAGCCCTTGTTGCAACTGTAGTAATATATAAAAAGTAACCAAAAATTATGTGCGCAAAGCAATCCACCGTTTATCGCGGTAACACTCCGGCAGGACAAGAAGAAGGCGTAGATGTACGTGAATTAATTTCGAAATACACCTTTCACTGGCCGCTATTTGTGCTGGTGTTTGTGGTGACTATGGCCATGGCAGGCATCTACTTCAAAGTAAAGAAACCGGGCTATGATGTGACAGCTACATTGCAGATACAGGACGACAGTAAAGACAAGGCGCCAAATTCGGAAAAAACTCCGCTTGACCAGATCGACCTGATCAATACGTCGAAGATCGCAGAGAACGAGATGGAGGTGTTAAGGTCGTTCACCCTCGTCAGCAAGGTAGTATATGACCTGCAATTGTGGGTGAACTATACCCGCACAACCAAGCTTGTAAAAAAAGAGGACTTATATAAAAGGAGCCCTATCTCATTCAAATTATTGCAAAAGAGGGGCGATATTGGCGGCCAGAAGTTTGACGTTGTGATAAAAAATGCCAACACATTTTTGCTCAAGCGGTCGAACGGGAAATACACACAATTCAACTTTAGCGATGTGCTGCAAAATAATTTCGGGTTGTGGCGGCTGCAGCCGAATCAGAATATAAATGATTTCATCGGTTCGACGATCACGGTCACCCTCAGTAATCCATACTCGGTTGTAGATGGCACCCAAAAAGGTCTGCTTGTTGCATTAACGGACAAACAGGCATCTACGATAACGCTTACGGTTACAGACAACCTGCCCGACAGGGGTATGGATGAGCTGAATGACCTGCTCGCCAGGTACAACGAGGCCGAAGTGCAAATGAAAAATAAGATAACGCAAAGCACGCTGGATTTTATCAATGAACGTTTGAAAACGCTTACAGGTGAATTGGCCAATGCTGAGGGAAAGGTGCAGTCGTATTCAAGTTCAATGGGTATTACCGATCTAGACGACCAGTCGAAATCATACATACAAGGCACCATGGAGAACGACAAGAACCTGAACGAGGTAAATGTCGAATTACAGGTGATAAATGGTATCGAGCGATACGCCAATACGCCGGGCAGTACAAGCGTACCATCCACCTTAGGTGTACAGGATAATGAATTGGGCGCTTTAGTACAGAAACTATCTGAACAGCAGATAGAAAGGGACCGCTTGCTGGCCACAGTACCTGAAGGCAACCCGATGGTTGACCCTATAAACAAACAAATATCTGCCACACGCACAGCGATCATCGAGAATGTAAAAAATATCAAGGCGTCCCTGCTGGCGCAAAAAGCTCAGCTGGAAAAGTTTAATACAAAATATCAATCTACCATAAGGGGTGTGCCAACACAGGTTAAGGACCTTATGGGCCTTAAGCGCGATCAAACCGTTAAGGACAACCTTTATACTTACCTGCTGCAAAAACGCGAAGAACTTTCGGTAAGCTATGCATCGATCCTGCCTAATGCGCGGGTGGTTGACCCGGCTTACGTAATGCCGGTAAAACCGCTAAAAAAATACGCGCCGTTCCTGGTTGCCATGGCGATGACCTTCTTATTCCCGATAGGATTAGTATATGGACGCAGTACGATTAAAAATGCCATTACCCACACCAGAGATATAACCAATGGCACAGGCGTACCTGTATTGTGCGAATTGTCGTTCGAGAAAACAAAGACGCCGATCGTAGTGCATGACAAGGGCAAATTCGCGATAGCGGAAGAGTTCAGGACGTTGCGGACAAAGCTGCATTATTTGCACGGGAAAACGGAAAAGGGCAGGGTAACGCTCATCACGTCAAGTATATCGAGCGAAGGAAAAAGCTTTATTTCTACAAACCTGGCGGTAGCGATCGCCGCTTCGGGCAGGAAAACCGTTATTCTGGAAATGGACCTTCGCAAGCCAAGGGTTACCGAAGTATTTAGCATGAGTGATAAACTGCCGGGCATCTCCAATTACCTGAACGGCGAGAGCGGGGTCACCGAGGCCGGGATAATACAAAAAAGTCCAACCTATCCGAACCTGGACATTATCGGCAGCGGTGATTTTTATCCAAACCCTTCGGAATTACTGGAGCAGGACAGGCTTGCCACACTGATAGCACACCTGAGGGAGCAGTATGATGATATCGTGATCGATACACCGCCGGTGAATATTGTTACTGACGCGATAATCATCGCCAAACAGGCTGATCTCACACTATATGCCGTACGCCAGGGCTATACTTCCAAGATGCTGCTGCCATTTATCAAAA
>JAFDZL010000284.1 GCA_018266935.1 Bacteroidota bacterium
AGTGCCCGCCGTGGGCGAATCCATCACGGAAGTGACGCTTACACGCTGGCTGAAGAAAGACGGCGACCAGGTGGCGATGGACGAGGCATTGGCCGAGCTGGAATCTGATAAAGCCACTTTTGAACTGACCGCCGAAAAAGCCGGCGTTTTGAGAAATATAGCCAAAGAAGGCGATGTATTGCCGATCGGCGCCGTAGTTTGCACCATCGAAGGCGGCGCTGTTGCCCAAACGGCTAAATCGTCTGAACCTGTGGCAGCACCAACTGCTACTGCCACTGCACCTGCCACTGAAAAAAGTTACGCCTCGGGCACGCCATCGCCTGCCGCTGCCAAAATATTGGCGGAAAAGGGCATTAGTCCCGCTTCCGTCCCGGGAAGCGGTGTTGACGGCAGGATCACTAAAGCAGACGCTTTGACCGCTGTTACCGCCGACATGGCCTCTGAAAATCCGCAGGGCGGAAGCCGCAAACCAATGCCGCCGAGCTTGCAAAAAGAAGTGAAGGCCCCTGAAGCGGCTCCGAAAATACAAGATGGCCGGGAGCGCCGCGAAAAGATGTCGCCGCTGCGCAAGACGGTGGCCCGCAGGCTGGTTGCTGTGAAGAACGAGACCGCGATGCTAACCACTTTCAACGAAGTGGATATGTCGCCCATTATGGAGTTGCGCGCCAAATACAAGGACAAATTCAAGGAGAAACACGGTGTGGGCCTTGGGTTTATGTCGTTCTTCACCAAAGCAGTTTGCGAAGCATTGAAGGAATGGCCGGCTGTTAATGCCCGCATCGATGGCGATGAGATCGTTTACAGCAGCTTTGTTGATATGTCTATAGCCGTGTCGGGGCCCAAGGGATTGGTAGTACCGGTCATCCGTAGTGCCGATAGCCTGAGCCTGGCTGATATTGAGAAAGCCGTAGCAGGTCTTGCCGTCAAAGCGCGCGAGAATAAACTGACCATCGACGAAATGACCGGTGGTACGTTTACCATCACCAATGGCGGCGTGTTCGGATCGATGATGTCCACCCCGATCATCAATTCGCCCCAGTCGGCTATTCTGGGTATGCACAATATCATCGAGCGCCCGGTAGCAGTGAACGGGCAGGTAGTGATCAGGCCGATGATGTATGTCGCCTTATCTTACGACCATCGCATCATCGATGGTCGCGAATCGGTGAGCTTCCTGGTGCGCGTGAAGCAGTTGCTGGAGGACCCGGCCAGATTATTATTAGGCGTATAAGAGATTTAACAACTTTTCAAAAGTTGTCAAATCTTTGCAAATATTTGGAACCCGGTCATGCCGGGTTTTTTTGTGCCATCGGATAACTTCAAACGATATTCAGGCTATTTTTTCTCAATAAATTATTTCATAGGTTAAAAATTTTCATGCAGGGGATATAATAACGACGGGAATGTTCCGTTAGTTAAAATGTAACTTTTCTGTTACTTCAGCGTAATACATTTATTCCGAATGGATTACGGGCTTAATATGCCCTGATGCAATCAGAAAAGATTAACCATCTCAACCATGAAAAAGCCCCTGATCGCTCTTGCAGCATTTTTTGCTGTTGTGCTAACTATCGTATTTTCCTGCACGCACGATTACATCAAACCATCAGCAAACAATTCGCCGACCGGCGCTACCGGAAGTACCGGCACTAATACAGGCACCGGCGGGGGAACAGGG
>JAFDZL010000285.1 GCA_018266935.1 Bacteroidota bacterium
CAGAAAGGGTCAAGGCATATCATGCCATGATGTTTGCTCACGTCAATGTAATGTTTGCCTTGTTTAAAAAATACCTGTTCCTTAACCTGGCCGGGCGCTAGCCGCGTTATGCCAAACGTGGTTATTTTGGCGTTGTTAAAGAATAGCGTCTGAAGAAGGCCCATATTTTAGCTTAGAATAATTCGGTATCGGCGTAAGTGAATTTGATCTTATCGAGCGGAATATCCGAGCCGAGGTCCTTGAACAGCACATAGTAGGAGGGGATACTTTCATATCGTTCCGAAAAAAGGCTCGCCAGTTGTGTCTGGTGACTGGTATGAAATTGGATGCGGTGCAACCCGAGTTTGAACGCCAGCTTGTACAGACGCTCCATCATATCGTCGAAATGTTCTATTTCACAATTAATGTCGCCAATGATCAGCCCGTTCCGGATCTTAATCCATAAGTAAGCGTTGCCGACCTTAATAACCTTTGTATCGTGGTAGGTCCTGTAATTCAGGTAATGCCCGTTTCGGTTCACACCCGCAAAATGATCCCTGAAAACAGAGTTTTCGATCCCTTTTGCATTGACCAGATAACTCTTTAACACCTGCTGCTGGTATTTCTGGTATATTTTTCGTGTAATAGGCAGTTTTTTTGCCCATCTCTCCGCAGGAACTAAGGTGACTGGGATATTATAGCAATCCATCATTTCGGTAAGATGCCATTTTAGTTTAACGAGGAAACCATGCAGCGCATTCTGGTTCGGAAAGCCGAAGATGAGGCAGATCCCTTCTTCCCGCGCAAGGTCAAAAGTTAAGGTGGCCAGTTGGGCGAACAAACCTTTAAAGCGATAATTCGGGTGGGTTAGGTTATCGGCTGACTGCGCGGCAAGGTACAACTGATCCTGATAACGTATAAAGTAGGGGATCACGCCATAAAATGCTATCGGTTCGTGCCGGGCATTATATGCGAGGAAGCCAATATTTTCGACGCCGGTATAAGCGGTGTCGTATTTTTTCTTGAAATAACCCGGCGAGTGCGGTTTTCGGGAAATGGCCCGATGCAGCATTTCCAGGTCGTCAAGCTTATCTTTACACAACCGCTCAATAGTGTAATCCTTCGTTGCTACACTGCCATTCATAACCACGCTCCTCGCTCGGTTAACAGCCGGAAAACCAGGAACACCGTGCTGTTAACAGGTTTATCAACTGTCTTAACGGGAAATTGTTTGCTTATAACAAGCTGATTACTAACTCCGCCAAGTGCCGACAGACATTTCTCTAATAAAGATAATATTTCTTTACGATTAACCTTGCAGTTGTTTATAAGAAATAATAACGGTGAATTGTAAAGGTGGGTCGTCATGTCAGGGAAAGACCGCCTTGCGGATAATAATACTTTATGTTTTCGATCAGTTTAGGCAAATCGCCTGCAACATACTTATAGGCGCCATTGATGCATATCCTGCAATAATTGTCCGGCTCAATAAGTGCCATTTGTGATAGCAATCTTTCATCAAACAACCTCACTTCGCCGTTATGTATCACCAGCAAAATAGCCTGCGGACCGACCGAAAAGAAATCGTCGCATTTGGCGACTACGATGTCGGCATCTTTGTCGACTGATAGTTCACCACAAGGCAAATCCCATGTTTGAGCCGGGTTGATGGTTAGACTGGCGAATAATTCCTGATCGGTGAGTTGCCCCGTTTTTCGCGCCAGCCTGATGTGTTCCCAAATGTTCCAGCTCCCTGTGAGCGTGGAGTCCGTACCGAATAATATCGGCAGGTGTGCTTTCAGCTCATCCACATTTGCGGTGCGGTCGAGCAAAAAATAATTCGATTCAGGGCACCAAACCAATGCTTTGAATGCTTTAGCTTGCTGACAGCTCATAGCTACGCCGTGGACACCGATAACCGGTCTGTTCAATAGGTTCCAGCTCGACAAAGTATCGATCTCCTCCGACGAAGAAGGGTCTGTCCCTTCGCCTGTATGAATGGCCGCGGCAAGTTTCTTTTTTAGCGGGTTATTGAGCGATAGTTTCCACTTCTTTTCAAACCTTACCGAGTGGATCGACTGGCAACCCTCATAAACCGTGATGTGTTTATTGGTAGTCCGGACTTTCTTCCCATGATTTACAACGGTCGTTACACCGCAGAGCAGGTTCTTATAAATACCCCATTCCTCCCGCAGATGAATAGGTATGCTCAGCACCTGTGCTATTTCTTTCTTGAAATTTTGGTGAATATGCTGGCCCCACTGGGTATAATTATTATAGATTTTATCGCCAAGGGCGGGAAAGAGGTTGAAATCAAGATGATCGTGGGAATTGACGAGCCCGGGGAAAACCAGGGCGCCTTCCAGATCGATGCTGAGATCGTGCGGCGCCTGCTGAAACGGCGAGGGCGACACGGCCGCTATCCGGCTGCCGGTTACCCTCACGCTTATCGGTGCGCCTGCTAACGCCGTTCTCAGGTTATTCAATATCATTGCCGCGCTTCAAGTGAATACCATAGATCACCGGGAAACCCTTGAACTGTTCAAATACCGGCAAAGCATTTAGGCGCTCATAGTAATGCCTCATGGTTTCATCAATACAGAACTCTTCTTCGGCTGCCACTGTAAAACCGTTCTCCCGCAGCAGGTTTTTGACCGTGTGAATAGGATATACGTAATTCCGTACCGCCATTCGCCGATTGTTATGGCTGAAGGTCCGTTTTCCGCCAAAAGCCAGCATTTTCGGGTGAAAATCAGTAATAATGATCTCCGCCTGTGGTTTCAGCAACCTGCACCAGGCACGCAACGCTTTATCGATGTTTTCGATATGTGCTACCGTCAGGGTGGAAACAATGATATCGTAAGCGGCACCCGGTATTGACGAAAAAAGATCATCGGTTATCCGGTACGCATTCGCCTGCGGAAATTTTTCCTTTAAGCGGTGAAGCATCCCTTCCGATACATCAAAGCCGGTCAGGCTCAGCGGCTTCTTTTCAAGCAGTTTGTTCCAATGCCTGCCAGTGCCACAGCCGATATCGGCTAAATCCTTATTTTGAAGATCGATATTACTAAGCAACCTCGTAAAAAGCACCTCATCGAGGTCGAGCATCAGGTTACCTGGCTGCGCATCATAGCTGGCCGACCAGAGATCATATGCTTCTGCCGAACCTTTTTCGGCAACAGCGCGATTCAGCACATGCCGGCTGATGTAGTTTTTGATAGCGGGGATCAAGTAGTTTAATCTTTTTAACCGATACGTCCAGTATTTGCGTATGGTTGCCGCGCGTTTATTTCATTTCGCAGGCAACCGAGTCAATTTTTGCCGCGTAATCATTTCGAGCGATGTTAGTAGATAGCTGAATAACCCCGCGGGCGGCAAAGGCTGGTTACCGTTGCCGCCGGGGGTTACTTCTTATCCTTAATCAAGAATGAATAAGATACTGTTGTTTAACCCAAAGAGCGCTGTTGCCAAGCACCGCATCCCAAATTCTATACTCAGCATTGCTGCATCGATTGAAGGTAAATACGACTGGGCGATCGTTGACGGCAATTGCGAGGCCGATCCGTTGGGCAAACTGGAAAGCTATCTCGAAACAGGTGAATATAAATATATCGGCTTTACCGTTATGCCCGGCCCGCAACTAAGGCAGGCCGTACCTTTCGCAAAGGCGATAAAAGAAAAATTCCCGCATACTTTTATGATCTGGGGCGGGTATTTCCCCTCGACCCAATCCAAAGCGGTGCTTACTTCGGGATACGTAGATTTTATTATTAACGGACCCGGCGATCATGCCTTTCCCGCGCTGATTGATGCACTGGAAAATAATACGCCTTACGAATTCATTAAAAATGTGATCTATCATGCCAACGGCGATGTGATCAAGAACCCTAAGGAGGATCTATTTGAGCAGGACCCGTTACCGGCTTTGCCTTATGACAAACTGCATGATTTTTACGCGATAGATAAATGGTACCTGGGCCGCACTTATTTGGGCGAGCGTACTATGGCTTACCATTCGAGTATCGGCTGCCCTTTTACCTGTTCATTTTGTGCGGTTGTGCCCATTTTTGAGGCACGCTGGAAAGCCAAATCAGCGCAGCATGTTTATAACGATATAAAATACATCAAAGATAAATGGGGTGCCGACGCGGTGGAATTTCACGATAATAATTTCTTCGTATCTGAAAAACGTACCGTCGAATTCGCCAGGTTGATCAAGCCCGAAAATATGTCGTGGTGGGGTATGGCCCGCATCGATACCATGGATAAGTTCAGCGATGCATCGCTGGCCGCGGTTCGCGAAGGCGGGTGCCGTATTATTTTTTTCGGCGCCGAGAGCGGCAACAACAAAATACTTGATCAATTAGATAAAGGCGGCACTCAAACCGGCGACCAGATCATCCGCTTTGCAGAACGCCTGAAAAAATTCGACATCATACCCGAATATTCTTTTGTATTGGGGACGCCCGCACCTACGGCTAAGGAAGTACAGGAACAGATAGATTTTGAGATCGATTTTATTAAAAGGGTGAAGGACGTGAACCCGCGCACTGAGATCGTATTATATACCTACAGCCCGGTGCCTACTGAAGGTTCGGCGCTGTTCAAAGAGGTGCAGGCGCACGGGTTCAAATATCCCCAAGCATTGGAGGATTGGATAAGTCCGGCCTGGGAAAATTTCGACATGCGCAAAAACCCGCTTACCCCCTGGCTCACCCCGGAAATGATAGATAAGATACGAAATTTCGAGACGGTGCTGAACGGCGTATATCCGACAGTAACGGATATCCGTCTGAACGACCTGAAGCGGCGCGCCATAAAACTCATCGCAAGTATGCGCTATAAGGCCAACTTGTACAGCCACCCATATGAGATCAAGTTGCTGCAGCGCATGTGGAAATATCGCCAGCCTGAGATACAGGGATTTTAAGAACATGCGCAGCAAACACATGATAGCCCGGGCGCCGCAGGTAGTCACCAATGATTTTGAGGACTTGTATCTTGCTGTGCGCCGCCGCGAGAAACGCATTTACAGCGATGAGCAATTGCTGAACCTGCCAGATATCGATCCTGACCATATCCACGCGGCTGAATGGAAGATCAGGAAGCGTTCAGGTGCGCGCCTGGTTGATTACTTACGAAAAAAGCGCCGTTCGCTGCGTATCCTGGAAGTGGGCTGTGGGAACGGCTGGTTATCGGCAAAAATGGCAGGTATTCCTGGCTCATATGTAATCGGATTAGACATCAACCAGACTGAAATAAACCA
>JAFDZL010000286.1 GCA_018266935.1 Bacteroidota bacterium
CAACCAGCCGTCCCTACGGGACGAATTCTATACTATACGCGTCCCGTAGGGACGGCTGGTTGGTAGAACGCGTGAAAAATTATTTTCCCGTTCCGTCAGGAACGTCTCGTGCTAAGCCGGCTATTTAAAGTGGCCCCATTAATTCCCGTAATCATCTGTTAATAAAACACATCCAATCCGCCTTTAAAATCTTTTTAATTCTTCAATCGTGTCATATTAAATTTTTTCGTTTCAGGCCCCAGATGGCTATCAATTGGAATGCAATAGTTATTCCCACCAATGGCAGCAAATAACTTACCACATCCGCCAGCTTCCCGTTTTCGAGGAACAGCCCATAATATGACTGCAGGCACCAGTGCATAGGAGAGAAATTCGCCAACGTTTTCAGTGCGGTATCCATGTTGAACGTTGGCACCATTAGCCCGCCGATGGCCGACAAAATCACGATCGCAATAGCCCCAAATGCATTGTTCTGCTGGTGTGTTTCGGCAAAAACGCCAACGCACATCGCAAAGCTCACGGCGCACCAACCGCTGATGATGGTCACCACTACTAACCCGAAAATATCGTCCGGTAAATTGAGCCCTGGTAAATGGATCAGCGGAAACAGCCATATCCCCAGCGAAAATATCACGATGGCCTGTACGATGGTAACAACGAGGTAGGCTATCTGTTTAGAGAACATACCCACCAGGTAACTTGTAGGCAGCGTCCTGAGGCGAATGTAGCTGCCGCTTGTTTTTTCCCTGACGATGCTTCCGCCGAGCGACACCACCACAAAAAACATAGCAAAAATGGACCAGGCCGGCACGTTGTGCTGCGCAGCATTCGGCGGTTTCAGCGAGCCGTTGGAGGAAACGGGAAGGTCATGGATTACGGCTTTGTTGTTCAACATCTCGTCCTCCAGTTTTGGCGGGAGGGGCTTATCGTTGATGTCGAGATAAAGCGTGCGTAAAGTCTGACGGCTTTCCACCATCTGCAAAGCGCTTTGCAATGCGCCTTTGACAGACAACCGCAGCGATTCCTGCAAAACAGGGTTGTAATGCATCGTGAGTGGTGAAATTTCTCCCAAATCCTTTTGGGTTGAATCGGCTTGCAAACCGAAACTCGTCAAAGCTTTGCCCGCGGTGATCTTCGCCCTGGCCATTACTTTGTGTGTAAAGTCCGCCGGAATAATGATGCTCAGCAGCGCATTATCCTTTTTCATCGAATCCGATAATGACTTCTCATCCGTGTTTTTCGGCAATTGCGACAGGCTGAACATGCCGACCTTATCGATAGCCTCAACCAGTTGTTTGCCCGAAGCGCCGGTGTCACGGTTGCATATCAGCACAGGGAGTTTGTTTTTGTTGATGAGCCTGAAGGTGCTGTCCTGAATATCGGTGATAACGATAACCAATACGATCGGCATCACGAACATGAGCGCCAGGCCGACCCGGTCGCGCCAAAGCACGCGTGAATCTTTTACTATGGCTGACCAAAGCTTAAACATCGTTGCGAAACTCCTTTCCGGTCAGCTCAAGAAACAAATGTTCCAGGTCTTCCTGTTTATGTTCTTCTAAAAGATCCCTGATAAGTCCCTGCGCAATGATCTTGCCGTCGTCTATTAAAGCCGCGACATGACACAGATCTTCTGCTTCGCTTAATTGGTGTGAAGTGTAGATCAGCGTCGTGCCTTTGTTATTCAACTGCACCAGGTAATCGACGATGGCATGCCTGGTTTGCACATCCACGCCCACGGTAGGTTCGTCTAATATAAGTATCGCCGGGTCGTGAATAACGCCGATAGCAAGGTTCACCCGGCGTTTCATCCCTCCTGAAAATCTGCCTACACGCTTGTCGCGCACGTTTTCGAGACCGAGTATTTGCAGCAATTCGTCGGTTTTGACTTTGATCTGTTGTTTGGATAAACCCGCCCAGGCGCCGAAAAACTCCATATTCTCTACCGGGGTCAGCTCTTCATAAAAAGAAAAATCCTGCGGCACAAAACCAAGGAGTTTATTTACCTCCCGGTGGTTCCTGTGCACATCCAGGCCAAGCAGTTGGACACTTCCTTCAGCCGGGGACAGCAAGCCGGTCGTTAGACTTAGCAACGTGGTTTTACCCGCGCCGTTCGGCCCGAACAGACCGAACCGCTCGCCTTTTTTGACCTGCAGGTTTAGGCCGGAAAAAACAACACCCTCATTATCTTTGTAATGAAAACCAAGGTTGGCAATATTGACCGCCAATAGGTTGTTTACTTCCATTTGATATTCTTTAAGGCCCTGAAAGCGTTCTTTTCCAATTCGGCGATTTCGATCAAATAATCTCCCATCCTATCGAAATCTTCCTGGCTGCCCAAACGTCCTTTGTATATCCCTGAAGCCTGTACGGCCGCATCCCGCCAAAGGTCGCCCGACTGCGTAAATATTTTAGAAATTTCCAGGAGTTCGTCCTGCTGCACATACGAATGCGCTTCCTGTAAAAACGCAGCATAAATATAGCGAAATCCGCCGCCGCCGGTACCGATCTCTTCCTGCATACGCACCAGTTGGGCTAAGTATGAACCTGCCTTTTGCACCCCCAGCTTATCGCGCCATTTTTTGATCTTTTTGCCTGTATATTTAATACCCTTTACCCCCGCAAAATTGCCCGGGATGCGCAGCATTTGGTTCACATTGTTCTTAATGCCGCTGATAATGGCTTTGCGCATCCGTTCATCCGTGATATAAACCGAACTCTTCGGATAATAAATCTGACCTTTGGGCGCGAGGGCGCCTTTAGCAAACCGTACGCGTTCCAGTTCATAGCTGGTGAGCGAGGTCGATGTTTCCATAACCGGGTCGCTGATCAGATAGTTATCGCCTTCCTTACCGAAAACGATCAGGTTATGCGCGTTGAAGTGAAAACGGTATTCGCGCGGGAAATAGGAAAGATAATAAACCCCTACCTGGCAGCCCGCTGGTGTACCTTCGGCCAAACATTTTTCCAAAAATGCTTCGGCTTTGGCTTTTGAGTTGAATTTTTTACGGACTACGGGAATACCCAACGCGTTGCAGGTCCGTTTAAATATCAATCCGGGAAAAGTCCGGAAAGCGATAGCCGGACCATTATTGATCTTGATCAGCGGGATATAGCAAAAGAACAATCCGGCTCCGATGCCGAAAGCCAGCGGCTCTGTGATCCTGCCTCCTGAAATGTTGCTTAATAAGCTGCTGGTAACCCCTGATTCGCAATGTGCCGACTGACGGTGTTCAAAATCAAGTTTCATTAACGGTCATTGTTTTTAATTCCTCAACCGTTACGCTGAACGTTTCGGCATATTTCTGCAGCTTTCTGTTTGATAATTTCTTAAATATTTCCGGCTTCAGGTGCCTTTTGATCTGCCATTTCCAGTAACCGGTGTAATCGGACAAAATACCCAAGTCCATTAATCGCAATTCCATAAAAAACAGCAGGGGGCTTGCTTCGCCGTTCAGCACCCTTTGCCTTGCACCGGCAATGCGTTGTTCCACATCCTTCCAGGCCACATCCAGCGCTTCGTTTTTTACCTGCCATCCTGCGCTTAGCTGGGTGGTGTATTTACCGGAACTATCCGTCGCGTAGCAAACCTCTTTCGTGATCTTCCCGAGAGCTCCCTCATCCTGCGGCACATTTTCCTTCTTCATAAAACACGATTTAATGATTTAAGAGATCACCGGATTTTTTGTTTTATACAACGGTAAGGAGCGCGTACATGTATGAGAAACGGGCGCTTTCGGGAACTAAAAGCAGCAGCCTTTCGCCTTTTTTCAAACGGCCGCTGTGGAACAACTCATCGATCATCAAATAAACCGAAGCAGCGCCAACGTTACCTACCGTATATAAATTGATGAACCATTTCTCGTAAGGGATGCCGCCGCCGTAGTACTCAACGAGGTCGTATATCTTGGTTTTGAAGAAATCGCTGGAAATATGCGGCAGGAAATGATCGACGTCCGCTGCAGTAAGGCCTCGCCTGTCCATAATCTCCTTGATCTTTTTACCGCCCAGGTGAACAATATTATCACTAAGCAATGTTATATCCTGTTTGATGCTGAAGATCGATTTATTCATGATCTCCTCAGGCGTATAATCCATAAAACCCTTTAGCGTTCCATCCTCCTGCTTTTCACCGCCCATATACATGCAGGTGTCCATTTCGTTGGCGTACGATACCCCCTCGATCCAGTCGATACGCAGGCTCAATCCTTTTGTATTTGGCTTATCCGACATCAAAAACGCCGAGGCCCCGTCCGAAAGCATCCAGCGTAAAAAGTCCTTTTGAAAAGCGATGAAAGGATTCTCTTCCATTTCTTTCAATTTCTGCGCTTCTTCCTCAAAAACATCAGAAACCAACAGTCCCGAAAATCGTTCCGACCCTGTTGCTACTGCATTGTGCATCTCACCCGATTTAATAGCCAGGTAGGCATATTTGATGGCGTGCATACCAGCGCAGCATACGCCAGCAGGTGATACCACTTCAATGGCTTCCATTTCGGGCAGCCAGCCATGCGCCATAACGGCGTGGCTAGGCATCACCTGGTCGGGTGACGATGTCCCACAGGAAAGCAATTCGACCTCTTTGATCTTGTTCGGGTCATTTTTAAACAATTCCCTTACAGCCAAAGCCGTCATCTGGGCATTGGTATGGGTTGATTTACCATTCTTATCGAGCGCATAGTAACGGTTAATGATACCGTTATTACGCAATACTATCTTTTTTGATTTGGAAGGACGGCCATCGATATAGCCGAGGTACTCTTCCATCTCATCATTCGAAACGGGGTTATTCGGAAAAAATTTAGAAGTATGATTGATATAAACCTGTTTATCAGACATGTTATGATATTACTTGTAAAAAGCTTTGTTTTTTAGCGTTAATTCTTTTAGATGAAAATGGTTTCACAAAAATCGCATCTAAGGTAAGAAGAATGGGCGCACCGAAAAAGAGCGCGACATAAAGATAATATTTAAATGCGGTTAGCCATGGCCGGCGGTTCCTTTTGCGTACTATAAAGTTTGCCCATTTGACATAAGTAGAGATCGCCGTGGTTTCGAGTATTAGAAGCGGATACTTTATGGTCACAGCCTTTTGCTGCAGCAACTCATCGTGCAATTTTTCCCATTCATTCGTCTCCAAATGTTTGGAAACGGTTTCACCATAGGTTTTAGTATTGGCAATGTCTTCATCAGACACGCCTGGTTTTGGAAAAATATTGAGATACCGATCCTTTTTCCCCCGAAGCATCCAGTGAAAAATGGTGATAAAGCTGATGGCATTAAGATGCCTGTCCACCAGCGCAATGTTACCAACCAAATTCGCACCGGCTTCCTTAAGTTTGGATCGGACGCGTGAATAGGCATTTAACCACATGTTGCGCGCCTCGCTGATCGTCACTACCGGGGTATTTTGCAGTACTGCCCGAACGTTCGGGTCGCTTAGTATAGAATTCGTGGGTATGCTCGGCCAAAGGAACCAGGGCTGATAACCCAGGATCACGAGATCATATTTTTTTTCTTTCAAATGGATAGGCTCGAGTTGCGCCGGTACTTCGAGCACGCAATCGGGCATGACGGAATAAAAGCGGCTGCCCGTCCAGGGGAAAGCATAATCTGACACCAGTTTCACTTCTACCTTTTCGACAGATGCTCCGGCGGCTTCCAATGGCGCAGTGAACGCATTGATAATATCGCGCATTTGCCCCGTCTGGGTGTAGTAAATCGCTAAAACCTTTTTATCCATTCTGCCGCAAAGTTAAAAGTCTTCTTTGTGCAGCACTTTCGAATCGGAACAATAATCCAGGATTGCGTGCTGAACCGCGGTTGGCAGACTTTTGAAGTTTTTTATGACCAGCGCCTTATCCTTTTCTATATCGGCCCTGTATTTTACAATTCTTGGTGCGTGCTCCTCTACGGTCAATCGCAGAAAATGGAACTCGGTATTGCTATTATCGGCCATCAACGCGGTTTCCAGCTTAATGCGGCCCTCTTTAAAATATTTCAGCTTGTCTTTAGCTTTTTTTTGCAGGTCGGCTTTTTTTAAAAGGAGGGCGCCTGCGTATCCATCGCGTTCATTGGCAGGAAGATCTTTTACAACACCTATCTCGTTATCAATAGCCGCCAGATCGCCAGATTTCATCACTGCATAAAAAGCAGCTTTATCAAATTTCTGCTGCAAAGGCGCCGCTATGGAACAATCTATTGCGAACACTATGCCGCATAAAAAAAATGCTATCCTTCTCATTGTAACTCTATCAAACATAAGAAAATATAAACTGAAAATACGGCAGAGCTTTACGGTATGACTCAAAAGTGTGACTATAAACTGACTTACTTTTGCGTACTTTCGTGCCTCAATTTTGGCATTAATTTATTAATTGTTTAAAATTGGTAATACCGGTTAAGACAGACCAGTGTTGCAAAAGTTTAAAAACCAAGGTGAGCACGAATACACAGTTTAAAGGTTTATGGGCTATAATTTTAGGCGGATCGAGCGGTTTCGGTCTGGCTACTGCCGAAAAACTGGCCGCTCACGGCATGAATATAGCTGTATTGTACCGGGAAACCGCGATTACCGAAAGGCCCCTGCTTAAACAACTTTCTAAAATAGCTGAAGAGAACAACATCACCATTTTGCCGCACAATTTAAATGCTTTGACAGCGGAAGCACGGGATAAATTCATCAAAGAAACACCCATCCCAAAGCATGGTGTGAAATTGATGCTCCATTCCATCGCACGGGGAAATCTGAAACCGCTCACCGGTGATAACACCCTTACCACTGAAGATATACAGTTTACATCTTATGCCATGTCCAACAGTATGCTCGACTGGGCAAGGGATGTGTTGACAGCCGGATTATTTCATGCGGATGCGCGTGTGATCGGGTTGACGAGCGAAGGCGCTCATAAATACTGGGACGGTTATGCAGCGGTTTCCATAGCCAAGTCGTCCCTTGAAAGCCTGGCAAAGTATATGGCGGTGGAGTTCGCTCCATTCGGCCTGAAAACCAATATCATACAGGCAGGGATAACAGAAACGTCTTCGCTGAAGATGATACCCGGCAGCGAAAAACTGATCGGGATCGGCAATTCGCGGAACCCGTTAGGGCGAATCACGCAAACCGCTGATGTAGCAAAAGTCGTTTATTTATTATGTACCGACGACGCTTTTTGGATCAACGGCGCGTTAATTCACGTGGACGGCGGCGAACATTGCCGTTAATTTTTATTTTTATCGAATGATCGACGAGATACTCAGCCACTTACCCTATAAATCCTCATTCCGCTTTGTGGATCATATCACCGAATTGCGTGAGGACGGCGTGATTGGCGACTATACCCTGAAGCCGGATTCCTTTTTTTATGAGGACCATTTTGTCGGAAATCCGGTTACCCCGGGCGTGATCATCACCGAGATCATGGCGCAGATCGGCCTCGTTGTTTTGGGCATTTACCTTATCGTAAAGGAGAATAATTTTCGCTTTGACCCGGACGATCCAACACTTCCGTTGTTCACATCTACCGATATTTCATTCCATAAAATGGTTTTACCCGGCGAAAAAGTTACTGTCGTTTCTGAAAAACAATACTTCCGCTTCGGGAAACTCAAATGCTATGTCGAAATGCGGGATAGTGCTGGTGATATTGTGGCGAAGGGTATGTTTTCGGGCATTGTTAAAAAGATGGATATAAAGAATGGGTAAGCGGGTTGTAATTACGGGTTTGGGCGTGGTATCGCCGAATGGGATCGGGATACCGGCTTTTCTGACCGCCATCCAAAATGGCAAATCTGGTATCCGTTTCAACCCATTGTATAGAGAGCTAAACATGAGCTGCCATGTGGCAGGAATGCCCGAGTTTGTATGGGAAAGCCTTCAAAACTATCTTTCCGAAGTATCTCTTCATGGCCTGAAGGGTATGAATATCGCCTATGGCATCACTGCGGCTCTGGATGCCTGGTCGGATGCCGGTCTTGAGCGTGAGACTACCGAACCCCGCTGGGAAACAGGTTGTGTCTTCGGCAACAGCGCCCCCGATGCTGAGGCAACGAAAAATGTGATCACTAAAGTTGACGCAAAAGAGGTAAAAAAGCTTGGTTCGCGTGTGGTTGAGCAAACCATGAACAGCGGCGTTACGTCTTATATTTCAGGCAGGCTTGGGCTCGGTAATAAGATCGTAACCAATTCATCCGCCTGCGCTACGGGCACACAGGCCATTTTGATGGGTTACGAGTATATCAAATGCGGCTTTGCCGACCGTATGCTGGTAGGCAGCAGTGAATATATCGACCCGTATATTTTCGGTACGTTCGATGCGATGCGCGTGCTTTCGCGGAAGTTCAATGATCAGCCAGAAAAAGCCTCGCGCCCGATGAGCGCTACTGCCGCCGGGTTTGTGCCCGGTTCAGGCGCCGCGGCGATGGTTTTGGAAGACCTTGACGTAGCGGTTGCGAGAGGTGCACGAATCTATGCCGAAATTTTGGGAGGGTCGAACAATTCGGGCGGGCAGCGTGGGGGCGCCACCAGGACGGCGACTAACCCGGTGGG
>JAFDZL010000287.1 GCA_018266935.1 Bacteroidota bacterium
CGTATTGAAATGTGGCAGTTCGACGTTCGCGCTATCGTTGGCCATTATCAGCAGGACACCGCCGTTATTTACCCACTCGCTGATCACTTTCACATCCTTAGGCGAGATGTATTTGGGATCCGGGCTTTCTTTTTTGGTGTCCGGATCGACGATAATGTAGATATCAGCTTGCTTTAAATTCTCTTCGGTCGGCTCTTTGTATAAGGTGCCGATCTGTGCGCCATTTCGTTTAAAAGCGTCGCCGAATATGGAAAAGCCGTTGTTATCGGTTTCCTCCCATTTGTAATGGTAAGGGATCAGCTTTCCCGAGGCATCCCTGATATGCTCGTCGTTGAACCACGAATCGAGCACCACGCGCGGCTGAGCGTATGCTGAAATCATCAAAAACAAGCCGGAAAGAAAGGTTAACAGTCTTTTCATAGTATTTTGTAACAGGCAATTTATTCAAAGATGCCGCTTTTTTACTTATTTTGGGTCGATTTATGAAATACACCGGGGTACTATTTTTACTACTCTTTATCAGCCTTGCCTTTTCCTGTGAGCGTTACAAGCGGCACTATATTCCGTTCGGCGATTTCAAAAATATTACTTATACCGAGGTGCGAAGGGCGTTTGACAATGGTCTTGTTTTCGATAAACAAGGTTACCAACTGTCGCCGGTTTGGAAATTCCATTTTGTTTCCGATGATTCGGTGCAGGTTTTCTCGCCAAAAAAGCAGCGGTATTACGGCTTTCATGTCTATTACGATCACGACCAAATATTCAACATGATCGATTCATGGCTGCAGCTCCAAAAGATGAACGCCGACAGCATAATTTTCCGCTCGTTGCGCGTAAATGACAAAAAGCAAATACTGATGGACGACGAAGGCTCCAAAGTTTTTATGACCTTTTATTCGGAGGCGTTCCTGAAAAAGAAAAACGCCGAAGCCGTAAAAAGGATGGGCCTGCCCGGTGTGAAGGATACAGTCTTTATCCGCCAGCGTTCAAACTTTGTGAATACCCATCCTGACAGCGCTTTTTCGGCCCGTGAACCGGTTGTTCTGAAAAGCAACAGCCCTTACGTGATTGCCGAAAGAGTAGTCAATACCGGTGACCCATTCAGCGACCTGGATCCGGATGAGGATTACCTTTATCCTGAATATAATATTACTATTCACCACGCGTATGAGAATTTCGTCTATAAATTCTCAGCTTTTGTTAATGATAAGGGGCGTATAACTTTCCGAAAATCGCAGATATTTTCTTATCCCGAGTTCAAGGCATCGACTGAAAAGGCTATCAAAGAGATTCTTGCCGGTTATGTCGCCCGGTATGTTCAAGCCATACCAGGCAACACGCTGGGGATACCCCACACCAGCATTATTACTATAAATCTGACAGGTAAGAAAATCTGATGCTCTGTGAACTTTGTGCCTCCTTAGTGTGCTCTGTGGTAAAAATTAACCACAAAGAACACAGAGAGATTCACAGAGATGCACAAAGAAATTAGGTTAAATATTTTAGTTCTGCGCCTCCAGGGTCAAAAACCCGCTTTGAAATACCTCCCTGGTATATATTAACTGCTGCAGCGCTGCTTTCGTGATGGGCTTTAAGATGTATGCCTTTACAAAACCATATAGCTTCAGCCGTTCTACATCGGTCGGGTACTTTGACGCCGACAGAATGAATACCTCAACCGGTTTTGCCAGTATCGGATACAGAGCCTGTACGCGGTCGAGGAAGTTCCACGCGTCCAGGTATGGATTATAAATATCCAGCAGGATGATGTCGGGGAGGTTCTCCCGGTGCAGGCACTCGCGCTTCAGTTGCACCAGGGCTTCTTCGCTGGTATCCATGCAGTTTACCTCGAATGGGAAGCCATAACGGTTCAATAGCTTTCTCAAAATGAACTGATCCAGGCGGCAATCGTCGATGTAAGTCAGTTTGCTCATACGGCAGGTTTTTATCTAAACCAAAAGTATAAGCGACGCCAAACTCAAAAGGCAGGGTTATTACGGAAAGTGATACGTAATATTACGCGTTTACGGTTTTCAGATTTCCGCAAACGGGATATTAGAAATCAACCCTCACCCGGAAGATATTTTCGCGGGTTTTTTTATTGTAGGTGTAGGTAAATTCGTCGGAAGAATTGGTAATGATCAGGATACCAAAGTGTTCCGCCACCTGTTCGACAGACAGGAAGTCGTCCAGCGAGCCTTCTTCGCTGGTAAAGCGGATGTGGTTTTCGCTTTCCCAATTGGCGTACAGCGACGAAAGCGGGTCGGCGCTGATGAGGCGTTTGTTCTCTGCGTTATTTTCAGGAACAGCATTATTCCGCGTATTGACCAGGTAAAGCGGCATACCGGTATCCGTCTTGTAAATGATGAGTTTGGCGCCGTCACCCTCCACATCAAAGCGGGTATTGCCCTTGCCGGCGTGTTTGATAGCATTGGTAAGCAACTCAGTAATAATAACCTTGCACCTGAACAAAATATCGTCCGGATTGGCATGTTTTGGCAGACATGCCTTTACCTGGCCGAGCATATATTCCAGCGAGCTGACAAGTTTATCAGCCGTATTGTCGAATTCGAATTCCACTTTGCAGGCGCAGCTTTGCATTACATTTTGTTCACCGCGAACGATGCTTCCTCGGCGTAGTTGTATATCTTGAACACCTTATCCAGGCGTATCAGTTTGATCAGGTCGCGGATATCATTCCTCAGGCCTGCCAGCACAATGTCCAGCTTCAGGCTGATGGCGTATTTCAGCGCGCTAACCAATGCGCCCAAAAAAGCGCTATCCACATACTTCAATTCCTGCAGGTCGAGGATCAGCACCTTCTGGTGCTCGTCAAGCAGCTTCACCAGTTCGGCCTTGAATTCGTCCGAGTTGCTTAGGTTCGCTTCGGTAATGGTCACTTCGCCGATCATGTATTTTGGCGATTCTTTTACTATGGTGATCATAGGGTCTATTGTTTTTTTATGTTAATTATACTGCAATCATCTACCAGGGAAGGCGACAGGTTTTGCAGCAGGCTCTGCCTGATCTGCTTAAAGTTCATCCCGTCTTCAGCCATGCCCAATAGTTTATCTTTGAATAGGTTATAATCTGTTTTTTTCTCGCCGTTCTCATCCTCGTAATCGATCAGACCGTCGGTAAAGATGAAAAGCTGATCATTCGGCGCCAGTTTGATGCGCTCTTCAGTATAACCGCCATCAGGGAACAGGCCCAGCAGCAGTCCTGAAGATTCCACCTGCACCATTTCACCCGTGCACGCCTTATAATGCAAAACAGGCAGGTCGCCCGCGCCCGAATAACTTACTACCTGCTCCTGCTTGTCGATCATGATGAGCGACATGGTGGAAAGAATATCTTTTAAAGCATTATCATAACAAATAACGCTATTCACTTTTTGAAGTATCTCGGCTGTACAGAAATCGCGGTTCATAATGCCGAAGCGGATAGCCGCGCGGATATAGCTCAAAAAGCTGAAAGTAAAGAACCAAGCCACCCATTTCTTGCCCATCACATCGCCCAAAACGATAAAGCTGTAACGCTCGTCAACTTCGATAAAATCGATAAAATCGCCGCCGGGAACATCCTGGTAAGCCTGGTGCCAGAAATCGACG
>JAFDZL010000288.1 GCA_018266935.1 Bacteroidota bacterium
CCATCACAAAGTCAACATGAATTCCATCGGGAACGATGCTTGTATATGGCCGCTCCTCAAATATCGCAGGAATATAGCCCGGATCGCGGTGGTGCATCTGCGGCATGGCATTATAAATATGCGTCACCGCCGGGATGGGTTTATTCAGGAACGATTTGCCTTCCGCATAAGTCGCATTGCTATGCCCGGACGATAGAATGATACCTGCATTGTGCATATAATCGATCACTTCCTGGTCCTGTAATTCCGGCGCAATAGTCATCATCGAGATAACGCCATCTCCCATTTCAACCCATTTGCGGACAAGCTCCAGCGATGCCTTTTTGATAAAATCCTTATTATGTGCTCCGCGACGAATGGGGTTAAGGAAAGGTCCTTCAAGATGAAGCCCTAAGAAATTACCCTTGCGTTTGTCACGATATGAACGGCAAACCTGTATCGTCTGTTCAATGACCTCATCCGTATTCGTCGAGATAGTTGGAAAGAAGCCGATGGTTCCCTGGTCAAGCAAATCGTTCTCCATTTGCAGCAGAGTCGCTTCATCTGTATCGATGCTCAACAGACGGCCGCCGCTGCCATAAAGCTGAAGATCCAGGAAACCCGGCGCAAGGTAATTTCCTTCCAGGTCGATCTTTTTGGTATCAGCCGGTATCGCGCTCTCATCAACGATTGCTTTGATCAGCTTCCCTTCGACCAGAACGGCTTTGCCTTCGGTGATCTTTCCATCCGAAACGATGCGGGTATTATGCAGGGCGGTTATCATGGCGTAAATATAAGGTCAAAAAAAATCCCCCTCGAAATTCGAGGGGGATTTAATATTTAAGCTCCTAAAGCTACCCGTTTGAATGCGGTAACGGTGAGTCCCTTATCCACAGCGGACAGGAACTGCGCTACGCTCTTCGACGGGTCCTTTACAAATTCCTGGTTCAACAAGGTCGAATCCTTGTAGAATTTGTTCAGTTTACCGGTAGCAATCTTTTCAACCATTTCTTCCGGTTTACCTTCCTGGCGGATCTGCTCTTTGGCAATTTCCAGTTCTCTCTGAATGGTAGTTGCGTCAACGCCATCTTTATCAACGGCGATAGGATTCATCGCTGCGATCTGCATTGCAACGTCTTTTCCCGCTTCTTCCGAACCGGCAACATTGGCGCTCAAAGCAACCAATACGCCTAAACGAAAATTACCGTGGATGTAAGCAACTACCTTTTCGCCTTCCAGTACTTCATATTTTGATATACCGATCTTCTCACCGATCTTACCTGTTTTGTCCAGGATAGCATCAGCTATACTAACCCGGTCTGCTTCTGTATCGATCATTGTTTGTCCTAATTCGGCGATGTCTTTTGGTTTGCTTTCAACCGCATTGTTAGCTATAGCATTACCAAAAGCAATGAATTCAGCGTTCTTAGCCACGAAGTCAGTTTCGCAGTTCAGCTCGATGATCACGCCACGCTTGCCATCCTCAGAAGTACGCGCGATAACCACACCTTCTTTCGATTCACGGTCCTGGCGGCTTGCGGCAACTTTAGCGCCTTTCTTCCTTAAATAGTCGATTGCTGCTTCGAAGTCGCCATTGGTTTCGGTCAAAGCTTTTTTGCAATCCATCATACCTGCACCTGTCTGCTGACGCAGCTTATTTACATCAGATGCACTAATTTGTACTAAAGACATGTTTGTATGTTTAAATGTTGTTGTAGATGTTGAAGAGGTTGTAGAAGTTGTAAACGTTAATTAACCTTTACAACCTCTACAACTTTTCCAACCAGTAACTTATTCTTCTGTTTTCTCAGCAGAAGCATCGGCCTCCGCCTCAGCAGCTACCCTTTTGCGTTTACCGCCCTCTGCAGGTGCGGCAGGCGCTTCGGCAGCAGCCTCGGGCTTGGTATCAGCTTTAGCTTTTGCAGCTGCAGCTTCTTTTTCTGCTTCTTCTTCCTTCTCGCGTTTACGCTCGTCCAAACCTTCTTCGATAGCTTTGATGATGATACCGGTGATCAGAGAGATCGACTTGGTAGCATCGTCGTTCGCCGGGATCGGGAAATCGATGTTCGACGGGTCGGAGTTGGTGTCCACCATCGCAAAAGTCGGGATGTTCAGCTTCAGCGCTTCAGAAACAGCGATATGCTCTTTCTTCACGTCGATCAGGAACAATGCAGCCGGCAAACGGTTCAGGTCGGCAATACCGCCCAGTAAAGTTTCCAGTTTCACACGCTCGCGCTGTATCATTAACCGTTCTTTCTTCGAAAGGTTCGAATACGTACCGTCTTTCGTCAATTTATCGATGTTCGACATCTTTTTTATCGACTTGCGAACAGTTGCGAAGTTGGTTAACATACCACCCAGCCAGCGCTCGGTTACGAAAGGCATGTTCACTGTTTTCGCGTAATCGGCTACGATATCTTTCGCTTGTTTCTTTGTTGCTACGAAAAGAACCTTACGGCCCGATTTCACGATTTGTTTGATAGCTGAAGCAGCTTCTTCAACTTTATTTAAAGTCTTGTTAAGATCGATAATGTGGATGCCATTGCGCTCCATGAAAATGTACTGAGCCATTTTCGGGTCCCATTTACGGGTAAGGTGACCAAAGTGTACACCTGCATCCAGCAGATCCTGATATGTTGTTCTTGCCATTGTTGTTTCCTCCTTAAATTAACGTTTACTGAACTGGAATCTCTTGCGTGCTTTCTTGCGTCCTGGTTTTTTACGCTCAACCATACGGTCGTCACGGGTCATCAGACCTTTGGCGCGCAACGCTGGTTTCTTTTCAGCATCAAGTTCAACAATAGCCTTAGCAATTGCTAAGCGAACGGCTTCTGCCTGTCCTTTAACACCGCCACCTGCTACGTTTACCTGTACATCATATTTGCCTGTCGAGCCAGAAACTTCTGTTGACTGGGTAACAATGTACTGTAAAGGCAAAGTGGGGAAATATTCTTTGTAGTCCTTACCGTTAACGGTAATGGCGCCGTTGCCTTCGCTCAAATAAATGCGGGCAACTGCGGTTTTTCTTCTGCCTGAAGTGTTTGTTGTTGGCATTTCTTTTTTCCTTTTTAATTAATGACTTAGATGGCTTTCGGGTTTTGTGCTGCGTGCGGGTGCTCGGCTCCGGCATAAACATGCAGGTTGCCAAATAAGGCACGGCCCAAACGATTTTTAGGTAACATACCGCGCACGGCCTTTTCAATCACGCGCTCGGGATGCTTTGCCATTAACTCCTTAGGAGAAATGAAACGCTGACCGCCCGGGTAACCAGTGTAAGACACATAAGTCTTTTCGCTGAATTTGTCGCCGGTCAACTTTACCTTGTCTGCATTGATAACAATTACATTATCACCGCAGTCTACGTTCGGGGTGAACCCTGGCTTGTGTTTTCCGCGAATGATCATTGCGATCTTCGAAGACAAGCGCCCCAAAATCTCGCCCTGAGCGTCAACAACAACCCATTCCTTGTTAACGGTCTTTTTATTGGCTGAGACAGTTTTGTAACTTAACGTATTCACTTGCTTAAAATTTAATTAATTAAATGTTTATATACCCCGCAAAATTCGGGACTGCAAAGATACGGGTTTCAGGATTATTTACAAATGGATTTTTACTTTAGTTGATTGAGTTAGATTAAGTTGATTAAGTGAGTGGTTGGGAGTAAGTTTAAATCATAGAAAACTTGTCATTCTGAAAATTATTAAATTCTGTAAATTCTGATTCAGACGTTTCATAACACTGAAACAAGCAAACAACACTTATCTTATTGGCGTTATTGCTTTTACAGTACCGTTTGCCGCTTTCCAATGAAAAGAAATCTACTCGTTATTTTGCCGATAGTGATCAGTGCTCTTATATGCTGCAAAAAAGATTCCTCAACCAAAGTCATGGGGGCGGCTTCCGACAGTTACTGGCCGGTAACACCAGGCAATTCCTGGACCTACCGGGATGCCACCAGCATGGGCGTCTCCAATTTCACGCTCACGATGACCGGCACCACCCGCTCCATCAATGACAAAACATACTATGCTTGCAGTTCGCTGAAGAACGGTATAAATTTAGTTTCCTACATCTACGAAACCGCCCATACCTACGCACTGCGCGATACGCTTGACGCCCTTGGTTGCGCCCTGGAACTTCAGATGTGCGACGATGCGCAAAAGGCCGGCTATATATGGACGATGCAGCCTACCGATAACGGCATGATAGAAAGCGTCCCAACACAAACGCTCAACCAGGTGATCTCGACTGATGGCACTTTGACCGCCAACGGTCAAAATTATGCGCACGTTATACATACCCAGGTTGAATTGCAATATGACGAAGGTAAGGGATTTGAAACCGTATGCACCTATGATTTTTTCCTGGCCAAAGGCATAGGCATGATAGAACTCGATACGCGTTCAGGGCGTGCTGTTATCGAATCGGAAACGCTGACCGATTATTCGGTAAAATAAATTGCGAAACCTTATATTTACGTTCGAACTGAGCGTAATGATATGACTAAGTGCCTGATGCCGGTATTGTTCTTTGGCGCTTTTTGCTTTTTTGGCTGCAAAAAGGATCGTGCGGTGACACCGTCGGCCGGGAACTACCTGCCTGTTACCGGTGGCTCAAGCTGGAAATACAGCTACATGTCCGATGGTGGTACAACCGATACGCTGACCCTTACCATGACCGGCGCCACTACCCTGATCAATGGTAAAACCTATCATAATGTGACAAGCGCCTATAAGCAGGGCACCAGCCAGGGGTATTTTTACACCGGCAATCATATCTACACAACCAGGAGTGTCGCGGTCGGATCAAACGTTGCTATGGAATTCCAGTTGCTTAACGATACGGCTTCCGTAGGCTACCAATGGATTTCCTACCCTACTGATGACGGTATGCTGGGAGGAAAACCTGCCAGAACTGTGAACAAGATAGTGGAGAAGAATATTTCAAGAACTATTAACGGCAAAACCTTCTCAAACGTAAGTCATACGCAAGTTTGGCTTCAATACGACCTGGGGTCGGGTTTTGAGACCACTATCACCTACGACTTTTACCTCGCCAAAGGCATCGGGCTCATCGAGAACGACTCCAATACGCTCGATACCTTTTTTGAAACCGAAACCTTGTTCGATTATACCATCAAGTAGATCGCGGTATTTTAATCGCTTAATTGTCATATTCACCGGGCCCCTTTTATTGCTTTCCGCTTTTCGCCTTCAGCTTTAAGCTTTTACTATATTTGCCCAGTTATTCGACTTACCATGAGTGTTTCCGTTTTGGCGCAGAACCTGAGAGGTTCTGAAATTATCAAGATCGCGGGCGAGATCAATGAATTGAAAAGGCAGGGCCAGGATATTGCCAACCTGACCATCGGCGATTTTGATGCTAACATCTACCCTATTCCCGAGCCGTTGAAAGCCGGGATAATTGATGCCTACAACCATCACCAGACCAACTATCCGCCTGCGGACGGTATGCTGAACCTGCGCGAAAGCGTATCCGCATTCCTGAAGAGCCGCTATGACCTGGAATATGCACCAAACCAGATACTGATCTCGGGCGGTTCGAGGCCGCTTATTTATTCTATATACCTGGCATTGGTTGACCCGGGCGACCGGGTGGTTTTCCCCGTACCGTCATGGAACAACAACCATTACTGTAACCTCACGGGCGCAGTGGAGGTGATGGTACCTACATCGCCGGAAAATAACTTTATGCCTACTGCTGAGGAACTCCGCCCGCACCTGAAAGGCGCTGCGCTGCTGGCATTATGTTCGCCGCTGAACCCTACAGGCACCATGTTCACCAAAAAGGACCTGGAAGAAATATGCGACCTGGTAATTGCTGAAAACAAAACCCGTAAAGCAGGCGAAAAACCGCTGTACATTTTATACGACCAGATATACTCTCAACTCACCTTTGGCAGCCACCAGCATTACGACCCGGTGACGCTGCGCCCCGAACTGGAGGACTATGTGGTTTTCGTCGATGGCGGCTCCAAGTGCTTTGCCGCCACTGGCGTTCGCGTAGGCTGGGGATTCGGGCCGAAAGACGTGATCACCAATATGAAGGCCATCGTGGGCCATATGGGCGCTTGGGCGCCAAAAGCTGAACAGGTGGCCATGGCCAAATTCCTGAAACAAGACGACGAAGTAAACGGCTACCTGGAAGGTTTCAAAACGCAAATTCAAAACAGCCTGAATGCGCTGCACAAAGGTTTCCAGCGGCTCAAAGCCGAAGGCTTTAAGGTGGATTCTATCGAACCGATGGGCGCCATATACCTCACCGTAAAGGTTGACTATGCCGGCAAAACCACGCCCGACGGCGACTTGCTGAAAACCGCTACCGATATCAACTTCTACCTCATCAAAGAAGCGAAAGTAGCGCTGGTGCCGTTCTCGGCCTTTGGCACCGAAGAAGATGTGAACTGGTTCCGCGTATCGGTAGGCGCAAGCACCTTGCAGGATATCGAACAGGTTCCGCACAGGATAAAGGCGGCGCTGGAGAAGCTGAGGTAGGTGTTAGTGATTGGTTAACCGGTTAATTAGTGGTTAGGCGCAACTGATCGCTAATCAACTAAGACAAGGCGTTTCTCTTGTTTCACGGTTTCATACTGCAATGGCTGAAACACGTGAAACAAATCCGTATCTTCGGTAAACCTTAACGCAATGAATCCCAAAGGCTGGTTTTCCCTTGTATTTATACTGCTCTTTGCTGCCTTCCTGTTTTTTGCCCGAAAGGCTAAATATGACGAATTTCATAAGGCTGAAATAAAAGGCAAAATCGACACAATCTATCGTTACAGGGATTATGTCATGATCTATGTAAACAACATCGAGTACAGGATAATTCCGGTTCCCCTCGATCATAATGGAGTTTCCATTTATGACGTTGGCAGCAAAGGAGACAGCCTGATCAAGTCCGCAGGTCGGGATACCTTTATCGTCAAACACCAGGGCGGCCTGCCCTCGACCTCTCTTTATACGGTAAAAACTCATTAAACCCAACAACTATTCCTCGCTTCCCTTCTTCAGCACCCGGTTCACTTTGGCCGCTGATATAGCCAGCTCGGCGGCAATTTCGCGCTGCGTCATGCCCACATCGTGCAGCTCGCGAACTTTTTCAAGCAGATGGTCGGGACTGCCTTCCGAAGGTTCTTTCAGGTGGTCCCATTCACGACCGAAGCCTGTGAACTCGTATTGTAAAAAGTTGTGCGGCTTGTTCACCACGCATACGCACACGTTCTCGGCGCCGTACATTTCGCCGGTGTTGCGCTGTTTTATCTGTTTCAGGTAGCGCACGTCCTTGTCCTTCGGGTTTTCGCCGATCGCAAAGGCGCTGTCGCAAAAGTTGATGAGCATTTTGCTCCCATGGAGGTCGTTGCGGGTGATGGGCTTGCTTTTGTCGCGCTTGGGCGTATGCGCCAGGGCGAGAATGCTGAGCCGGTATTTGGTCTTCATCCGCTTCAGCTGCTTCATCAGCGGCAGGGCGCTGTGCGCCTTTTCGGTCTCGTTGCGCAGGTACGTCAGGTTATCGATGATGAGCACTTTGGCGCCGAATGCCTGCACCGTGGCCTCCAGCGAATCGGCCAGGTATTGCTCATAACCGGCGGTGTCTTCGGGCATGTCAAAATCCGGGTCTATCACCGCGCGGAAAAAATCGGGGTGAAACTGGTAATGCTGCTTGTAATCGGCGGCGTAGCGCACCTCCAGTTGCTTTTTGCTCATTTCAAAGTCGAAGTAAAGCACTTTTTGCGCGTCGGCGTCAATACGAAAGCCCGGTATCGGCGTGCCGGTGCTGATGCTGTTGCCGATCTGTATCGCCAGTACCGATTTGCCCAGGTTGGTGTCCGAAAACAGGATGCACAGTTCGCCCTCGTGCCAGAACTCCGAGAACAGCATTTTAGGGATAGGCTCATTCTTCGCCTCGTCTATCCATTTTTTAACCGGGCGGACAAGGAACAATCCGCGGACCTCGTTTTCCTGCGCCCAGTATTCTTCGTTGTCGCGCAATAGTTCTTCTTTGAACATGGCCGTGATGCGCGGGGTTACGGTGGCCGGAATGTTGAGATCGGAGAAGTCGATCTTCGGCGAAACGGTGGGTATTCCCGCGGCATCGCCTGTCCGCAGGTAAGATGGTTTTTCTTCCATGATGATTAAGATTTACGTTTTTTGAATGACAAGTCTGCGATGGTTGTACGTAGTACGTGTTACGTTATACGTTGGGCAAATTGGACGTAAAACGTATAACGTCGAACGTACAACCCTGTTTCCAGCGTTTCATGTGTTGCAGGGCGCAGCGTTTGAAACAATGAAACAAAGGGAGGGTGTTGCAGAGCGAACGTTCAAATATAAAGATAAATTTGTAAAATACAAGAATAATCTTTATTGAAATTGTGGGCCTATATATTATTGTCGAAGTAGTTATAACATTATATTTACAAGAAATCCTAAATCAACGACACGATGAATTACACCTACACAGTTCACTATCAGCTTTGCGACGATATCCTTAACAATATTAGAGAAAACGATGATATGCATGAAGTCAATATTGAAAACTTTCTGAAGGAGCCTAGACGTGTAAAATTAGCGCTTGTTCGGAAACTCGACAATGACGGATACATTCATAGAGTCAATGCTCAATCCGCTCCCTTTTTTATTTCGATAACCGTTGAAGGAAGACAGTTTTGGATCGATGGTGGCTACAAAAAAAGCTTTGAAGAATTAAGATTAAAGTCCCAGCTTGTGCATGACTTATTAAAAACCAATATTAGCACGAATAGGTCTGTCAAAAAAAATACTATTTATCAAATTATTATATCTGGATTAGTTGGCGTATTTGTGATAATCTCAGGGATTTATCAGGTGCTGTCTTATAAGTTAGAGGCTAATAATCGACAGAATAAACGAATTGAGAATACTCAAATTGACAGCGCTATTAAAAATTTGTCGAGAAGAGTTAAAACTCTTGAGCGTCAAATAACCCAAAGGTCGCATTTACAAGATTCCTCGAAACTGAAATGATCTAATTACTAAAAAGACTGGACCAATAAATTCGTCCTCTCAACTTAAATAGCATGTTAACTCCATCTGATATCCATTACTTAGTAGGGCTATTGACAAATAATGACACCGGGACCGACTTGGATATAGAGTTAGGGGACATGGTTTACGATGCAAGCGTTAAAAAAGAAAGAGATGTCGATGTTACTGTCACCAAAACCCTATTCGATGGCACCAAAGAAATTTATGGTGCTTATGAAGTAAAAGACCATAGCAAACCGTTGGATGTCACTCATGTTGAGCAACTTTGTATTAAAATGGCCGACATGCCAGCAATCAAGGCGAAGCATATAGTTTCTTCAAGCGGATATACAGAACCAGCTAAGTTAAAAGCGGCAAGTCACAATGTCAAATTACTGGAGATCGTCCCTTGGAATGACACGACAAAGGGATTCGACTTTTGGACCACTTCAAAAAAAAATTACCAATTTAAAGATGTTTTTTTTATTTGGCCAGAGTATACGGTTTACTTCAATTTCGATCTCCCAGAACCGATTGAAGCCAGCCAACCCATGAATGATTTCTTACCTGTATGTAATGAAAATGGTGAGCCATTTCCTCAAGTAAAAATATTTAAAGACTTAGTGCCATACGTATTCAATGCTATGAAGGCCGAGTGGTCGAAATCAGATTTATCCAAATCGATGGCGTTAGAAAGTTCTATGCGCATTAAACACGAAGATTTTGCATTTAGCGAGCAAACATTCGTTCAAATAGACGACCAGAAAATTAAGATAAAAAATGCCGAGTTCTATGGCATCGTCACAAAAACGAGCCTGGCCCATTATGGAATCTTTAAAATTCTTCGGAAAGTAGGCGAAGAAAAACCAATTAGCGGCTGTGCAATTTTTATAAGCAAGGACGGACATTTGGCAGGTTTAGCATTAAGTAATGTGACGCAAAAAGCTAGTTTAATATGGGTTCCATATGAAGATCGAATTAAAAAAATATTTAAAAAGAAACTCACTCGGTATAATAAGTCGAAATGATATTTATCCCTGGCTCTCGCAAGCATCCCGTTTGTGGTAATGATGCACGTTTCAATTGTATCACCGTTTCACACCCTAATAGCTAAAACACACGAAACAAAACCCATCTGTTTCAAAGGTTCAAAAGGGCTACGCCATTAAGCGTGCCGGCTAAGCCCTTAAACTAAAAAGGGTATAACCCGGTTAATGTGATGATTTTAAAGATTGAACTCAAAAGTCACATTTGCGGGGTAGCTCCCGGCGATCAGTAAAAGATCGGCTAAGGTGATGTTGTCCGCGTCTCTTATGGTTACATGGCTGCTATTCAAGCCGATTCCCTCTACGATCTGTGTCAGATCTGAGGTTGTTCTGCCTTTGGCGGTGATGCTCAGGTCTGATTTTGTCAGGCATAATAAATCGCTTAGCGTCTTTTTCATTTTTTTGACTATTTAAGTAAAACACCATCATTTGACAATCAAATATACAACCCCTTTTGCTGTTTCACCGTTTCACCGTTTCATGCTTCAATACCTGAAACACATGAAACAAATAAGGCAAAAGCCGAAAAGGTGAAAGGCGAAAGGTTTACCGTGTGCTATACTCTTTTATAAGAGCTGCATCGGCTTGCTCATCATCTAACCGCCGTGAAGACAGCACCATCATAATGCCAAAAATGCCGAAAAACATACCATAGCATAAACCGGCAAACCAACCAATAATACGTTTGGAGCCTAAATGAGCGCAAAGCCTGATGTAAAAAAGCCAAACAAAGAAAAGCATATGGCAAGGTTTGTTTTAAAGATAAGATTTGTAATGCGAAAATTGAAAATCCAATGTTTCACCGTTTCATCTTCCCATACCTGAAACGCATGAAACAAGACCCCAACCGTCATGGCGAGGAACGAAGCCATCTCTGCACAGGACAGTCAAAGAACCACGATGTTCCTGCAAAGGACGATGCCGCGCTTCGGTCTTTACGATACTTAAGGCTTCGTACAGCGACTCACAGATTTGCATACGCGGAGATTGCTTCGCTCTCGCTCGCAATGACGCGCGGAGAGAGGCGTTTCACTCGTTGCACCGTTTCATCCTTCCAAACGTGAAACACGTGAAACAAATTCACTATCTTTAACTAAACCTAAATTGACATGAAAAAACTATTCGCGCTATTGGTTTTACTGGGTGCCCCGTTGTTCCTGTTCGCGCAGGATCTGACGATTGGAAAAACCAGGGACCAGATCGGGAAGATAATAAAAGCTACACCGACCTTTCAGCTGGGCGCAGGGGAAAACACCGATACGCTTAAATTTCAAGCCGGCATGCAGACGATATTTTACTATAAGGACGGGATTTGCTATCGTTCCCAGAGCCGCTTCCCGCTCATATTTAAGGACATGATCACCAAACACATGGCAGATGACGGCTACGTGAATGTTGGCGGCAACGTTTGGAATGACGCCAAAAAGCGGGTAAGAATTGTGCTTACCCTGGACACCGTAAGCCACTTCGGTTATTCTGAAGCTACGAGGTTGGATGATGCAGGTAAGGAGTGAGCGTGTTTCAGAGAGGTTGTACGTTATACGTATTACGTTGTACGTTTAGGTCTAAATAGGTAAAACGTACAACGTCGAACGTATAACCAAAAAAATACTACCTTTAAATCCTACTAAAAACCAACCAACAATGAACCAACAAATTACCCGCGGCATACGCGTACTGCCTGTGCTGCTTATGCTCAGCTTATTTTTTATTCCTGCCCATGCGCAGCAAACCAAGGACCCGGATGTGATAGGCCGCTGGGACCTTACCGTAGATAAAAATGGTAAAAGCAAACCATCGTGGCTCGAGGTGCAAAAATCGGGCTTCCACAGGCTTATCGGGCGTTTTGTGTCCGATGGCGGCAGTGCAAGGCCCATTTCGCAGGTGATGGTGAACGGCAGCAAATACAGTTTTTCAATTCCGCCGCAATGGGAGGCCGATAACCATAACATAGATTTTGAGTTCGAAGCAAGCGGTGATAACATTCACGGTACGATGGTTGCCGCCGACGGCAAGACCTACAACTGGACGGGCGTACGCGCGCCGACGCTGGAGCGCGATAAGCCTGTGGTATGGGGTACGCCGATAAAGCTGTTTAACGGCAAGGACACCAAAGGCTGGCATACCGACGGCAAGAACCAGTGGGTAGTGGAAGACGGCATCCTGAGGAGCAAACACTCCGGCGCCAACCTGATCACCGACCAGAAATTTACCGACTTTAAACTGCACGTGGAGTTCCGCTACCAGCAGGGCAGCAACAGCGGCGTCTATCTGCGCGGTCGTTATGAAACACAGATCATCGATACCAAGAGCGGCGAACCGGAGCCTTTGGCCAACCAGTTCAGCGCTATTTATGGTTTCCTGCAGCCAAATAAGATGATGGCTAAAGACCCCGGTCAGTGGCAGACCTATGATATTACTTTGATTGGCCGCACAGTAACCGTAGTGGCCAATGGCAAAAGGGTTATTTGCGATGCCATCATCCCCGGCATCACCGGCGGCGCTATTGACAGCAAGGAAGGCGAACCCGGACCGATCCTGTTCCAGGGCGATCATGGGCCGATAGATTACCGGAATATTGTTATAACTCCCGCCAAATAAAGATATTTCCGGGAATTGGTTGTACGTTTTACGTGGTACGTTATATGTTAGCATGAAGCTAAAAAACGTACTACGTAAAACGTTTAACGTATAACCCTAACGAGAGCGACCAAAACTAACCCGATATCCGTCCTTCTTAATAATGGCGTATTGAACCAGCGAGTCCACATCGTTATGGTGCCGGGCTTCGAGCGCGATCAACCGCCGCATCGTTTGCAGTTTATTGCTGTTGAAATTGATCTTTACCTCGTAAATATGATCGTGGATGCCCGCTACGTCAAAGGGCATATTGCCACCTGTTGACACGCCGCTAAAGCTTTCAACCGGGTTCTTAAACAGCGTGACGAACTTCACGCCGGCATCGACGTGGCCAAATATGGGCATGCCCTTTTCATATCCGGAAATGAATAGCTCCACCGAATAGTCATGCCCGGCAAGGTAGCCCTTCTGCTTTTTACTATAACCATCCAGCTCGGTTTGCAGGGCTTTTTTCAGTTTGTCCTCGATTACCGGCGCGTTTTCTTTGATGGATTTGGTCGTATCGTAATTACGGGCGACAAATTCACGGGTGGACATATTGCACAATTCGCTCAATCCGGCAACGGCGAAGAAAGTGTTCCCGATGCGGAATATTTTATGCGCGGTATCGGTGTGGGTTACCCTTTTTTCCCTGAAGGCAATTTCCGTCTCCCTCGAATCGGCCGCTATAACGATGCTGTCCTTATCTACCGAGGCGATAACCACCGTTCCGTGGCTTATACCGCAATCACAGGAAGGTGTATGGAACCACATCACGACGAAGCCGACGATTAAAAGGCATGCCAATGTAATACCTGTAACAAGGCGTTTACGATTCATAGCTTAGTGTGGATTGACGAATATAAAAGGAATAAACGATAACAATGGGTAGTTGATATATGAAGGCATTGGTACGTTTTAAATGTTTCACTTGTTTCAATGTTTCATGAGTGCATGACTGAAACAGTGAAACAATGATAATATTGCGCGCGAAATTGGTCGCACGTTTTAAGTGGTACGTTATACGTTAACAATAGGCTAAAAAACGTACTACGTAAGACGTCTAACGTACAACGTTAAAATTTCCTAACTTCGCAGGCTCGGACCAATTCCCGAATAATGATGAAACGATTGATCGTAACCCTTTTAGTTGTCGCCATTGCATTTGCGGCCAAAGCGCAGGCGGTTAAGCCAGATACTTCGCATGTTCCCGCTATTGTATTTGTCAACCAGGATTCGCTGCTGAACAATTATGACTACTTCAAAGTTATAAAAACTAAGATGCAGACGCTGTCGCAAAAGGCGCAGGACGAAATAACCGCCAAAGGACAGGCGTTTCAAAAAGAAGTTGAAGCCTACAAGAAAAATGTGAACGCCCTGAAGCCCGCCCAAAAAGCAGCAACAGAAAAGAGACTGGCTGCGGAACAGGAACAGCTGCAGAATTTGCAGCAAAATACCGGCAAGCAATTGCAAGACATTGAGACAAGCGAGAATGCTACATTATACGATAAAATAGCCACATACCTCAAAAGCTATTGCAAGACCAAAGGCTATAAGATGATACTCACTTATTCCAAATCGAACCCATCAATGCTTTACGGCGACGAGAGCCTGGATGTAACCAAAGACGTGGTTGCGGGTTTGAATGCGGAATATAAGGCCGGAAGGTAATTCTTAATACTTGTGATTATTTTAAATTCACTAGACATTCTGAATTAACAGGTTCTTTAACAATACTTACTTCGACATAATCAGCTTGATTTATATGAACCGCGCAATGTTGTCCATTGTATTCAGTCCCGGCTATATGTAAACATTCGATATAATTCAAATTACATATTGAACAAATAGGATTCGCACAAATTCCCGTAACGCTTAGTCCTTTGTATCTCCCCTGTTGTATCCTTTTGTATACCAATTTGTCAGTTATTCGACCATCTAATTTCATTCCATGATCGTTTGAATATGTATAGCACCATCCTACTATATATGGATTGTGTTCAAGAAATATAGGTATTGGATACTCAATATAGGGGGATGCTACATTGAATCTTTGTTTAAATTGATTTTCAAGTTGCGATTGTTGTTTATTAATGCTTTTAATCTTATCAACGGATATAATTTCACCGTTGCCATTATAAATTTGGTCGGGTGACTGAACATAAAAATTCGTTATATTGATAACAGGTGCAACAGATGGCTTTCTCAAATCTATCAGCTTCTGAATGTAATTTGCAGTAAGGCTTGCAATAATTCCGGCTGGTATTGAACTTATAAATACTATAATCGGGTTAGAAAGCAGTTCTGTTAAGCCTTTCTTAAAAAGATATTGAACCGGTAGTCCATCGTCGGGTAAAAGATGAATGTCATAGTTCTCAGATTTCAGGTATTTTATCAGAATCAGCGTTTCCCTATCAATGAGCTTCGCATTAGGATAAATCGATGCGTATGGATTAAAAGTTTGAATTTTAACAACGTTTTTCATAGGCTGATACTGAATTGTTCACCCTTTTAAGCCGCATTCGAGATATACTTCACCAAACTTCTTTTCGCCACCGGCAGCAGGGTTTGTTCCAGCGGGAAGCTGATATCGCTTGAAACGTAATACAGGGCGGGGTTGGCCAGATGCTTCCGCTGGTTGATCAATTGGAGTTTCAGGGCCTCGGGCGTATTGGTGATGCTTTGCGTATAGGTGTCAACAAACTGCACGTTGATCCCCCTGAATTTATCGTCCTTATTCTCAAAAATGGTGATCTGGTATTCATACACCCAATTGGTGCGCTCGTTGCCATTGCGCAGTGAGAAATAGCCGTTATAAGGCATCAGCGGCACGAGGCCGATGGGGTCGATGCTCAGGCGGCTTTCTACAAAATCGTATATCTCTTTACCGGTTTGTATGGCCGGGTCCATTTTCTGCAGCGAATAGGAAATGATGTTTTCGATCTCGCGCATGGTGGCGTCGTCCTCGACTATCTTCTGGTAGGTGAGCTTCAGCGCCTCGATATCTGCTTTGGTCAATCGTTGCGGGAACGCCTGCTGGAGGACAGTTTTATTGTGCTTAAAATCTAACAGGTTGTTGTAGTGAAATATCAGGTCGGTGAGATTAGGATATAGCCTGCTGCGGTCAAAATGGCGGTTTATTTCCTGTAAATAATCGAGCAGGATGTATTTTTTGTGCTCAAAATCTATCGAACCTTCGATGAACCAATTAGTACCTAAAGATTTCATGTTAAACTAAGATTAGCCTCACCTAAATCCTCTCCAAAGGAGAGGACTTTAAATCTTTCTCCTTCCAAAATTCAGGTGAGATGAATATTTCGTTTCTCGATTGAAACTCATGCATAAATTACAAATAAAAAACTCAATTTGCAACATGGCTTACGGAACGCTCTACCTTATACCGGTACCACTTGCGGAAGACGCTGCCGCGAAGTCGTTTACGCCCTATCTGGCCAATACCATTAACAACATCAAAGAATATATTGTTGAGAACGAAAAGACCGCGCGCCACTTCCTGAAAGAAGCCGGTTTGAAAATACCCCAAAACGAGCTTTCCATTCATGATTACGGAAAACACAACCGCGAGGTTAACCTCAACAGCTTCTTTATTGGTTTGACAGCCGGGCACGACGTAGGTTTAATGAGCGAAGCGGGCTGCCCTGGTGTGGCTGATCCCGGTTCGGACATCGTTGCTGAGGCACACAGAAGAGGAATCAAGGTGGTTCCGCTGGTGGGGCCGAGTTCTATCCTGCTGGCGTTGATGGCCTCGGGATTTAACGGTCAAAGCTTTACTTTTCACGGCTATCTCCCTATCGATAAAGGTGAACGCGCCAGGAAGATCAAAGAACTGGAATCGCTGGCATCCCGCTTCAACCAAACGCAGATCTTCATCGAAACGCCCTTCCGCAATAATCAAATGCTCGAGGAAATACTTCGTTCCTGTACGGCTAAAACCCGGCTTTGCGTCGCCTGTAACCTGACGGCTGAAGATGAATTCGTTCAAACCAAATCGATCGCCGACTGGAAGCAGAAAGTTCCCGACCTGCACAAAAAACCAACTATTTTCCTGTTATTTCGTTCCTGATATCAGATGCAGATCACCGATAAGCATACGAAAGTTCTGATCGTCGGAGCCGGGCCTTCCGGCTTGATGATGGCAGCACAATTATTGCGTTATGGTATTCAGCCGCTCATCATCGACAATAAGCAGGGGCCGACAAGTCATTCCAATGCGCTGGGCGTACAGGCCCGGTCGCTGGAAATATATCGCCAATTGGGAGTGGCCGATCAAGTTGTCGCGAATGGGAAACAGGCGCAAGGAGTAATCTTTACCGAAAACGGTGAACAGATGGCTTCTCTTTCATTGTCCAATGCAGGTGTAGGACAAACGGCTTTTCCTTACATACTGATGTACCAACAGTATAAAAACGAACGTGTGTTGCTCGACTATCTTACGCAGAATATTTGCACCGTTTACTGGGCGACATCGCTGATCAGTTTAACACAAAACGCAGGACATACGGAAGCCATCATACAAAACAACGAAGGCGAATACACGATCCTATGCGATTGGGTTGTCGGTGCAGATGGCGCGCACAGTACCGTTCGCAAGAAACTCGGCATCCCTTTTACCGGCGATACCTATCCGCATTATTTTTACCTGGCAGATGTTAAACTCAACGCACCTTTCCTCGATGGAAACTATGTGCAGCTTTACCTCGGCAAGAATGGCATCAGCGGGTTCTTTCCAATGCCTGAAAAAGATGAATACCGCATTATTGGCGATTTGCCTGCTGCCTTCGAAAATAATGACAATGTAACGCTTGAACAAGTTCTGCCATATTTGAACAAAGTGACAGGCTACCCACTCGAAGTGGTAAGCAATATTTGGTTCACAACCTATAAGCTGCATCATCGGATGGCTGATATATTCAGAAAGCAAAACTGTTTCCTGATCGGCGATGCGGCGCATATCCACTCGCCTGTGGGTGCGCAAGGAATGAACACCGGCTTGCAGGATGCTTATAACCTTGCATGGAAACTGGCCGGTGTGATCAACGGCAATTTACAGGGAACCATCTTAAATACTTATGCGGACGAGCGAATGCCGGTTGCGCGCGAACTACTCAACACAACAGATCGCGTATTTAATGTGGTCATGTCAGGCAACTGGCTCATAGTTTTTTTCAAAAAACGGGTCTTGCCTCATATTTTACATTATTTGGGCAAAAGCGATAAATTGAAGGCGTTTGGTTTCAAACGAGTCTCGCAGATCGGAATTTCTTACCGCGACAGCAAGATCAACCTGCACCTGAGCAATGGGGAAAAGATAAAAGCGGGCGACCGGATACCTTACCTTGAAATTTATGATGAGCGACGAAAGGAAGAAACCGATCTGCACGCATGGTGCGCCAAGCCCGGCTTTACGCTGATCGTGATGGGCAGGTTCGATGAGATGTTCCTGTTCAACATTGCCAAATGGATTACTAACCGGTTCCAGGGCATACTGAATTTTTACTATTTGCCGCCATCAGGAAAGAACCTCGCGGTATTCGAAGCTTTTGAGACGGACCCGCACCGGGAAAAAGCCATCATCGTCAGGCCGGATATGCACATTGGCTACATGAACGACCTGGTGAGTATTGCTATGCTGGATAATTACCTGGTGAATTTGATGGGTGTAAAAGTTCATGGTTCATAGATCATGGCTCATGGTATCCATTCTAGCGAAATCGGCTATGAACTATGAACCATCAACTATTAACTATCCGTGAATGGTTTCGCCTTTGCCGTAATTTTTGATCACCTGCGCTTCGTAATCGAGGAATTCCTTCCAGCGTTTATCCACATCGAGGTTACTGCAATACTTTTTGGCCAGGCGAATAAACATGCTATAGTGGGTGGCTTCGCTCACCATCAGTTCGTGATAGAATTCGGATAATTGCTTATCATCGATATGCTCCGACATCACTTTGAAACGTTCGCAGCTGCGCGCTTCGATCATGGCCGAGAGCAGCAACCGATCGAGTAACTGCGCTTCGCGGGTACCGCCCGGCGCGACGAATTTGCGAAGTTCATTCACGTAATCATCCCTGCGTTCGCGGCCTAATGTATAACCGCGTTCAAGAATAATATCATGGACGCGTTTAAAGTGATCCATTTCCTCCTGCACCAATGCAGCCATTTCCCGCACCAGGTCTGATAAGCCGGGGTTCTGAACGATGAGCGTAATGGCATTGCTGGCCGCCTTCTGCTCGCAAAAAGCATGGTCGGTCAAAATTTCTTCAATATTACTTTCGACGACGTTCTTTACCCAAAGCGGGTCGGTGGGTAACTGCAGTTTCAGGATGGTTTTTTCGCTCACGCGGCAAAAATACTTTTTTGGAAGCTGAAAGCAGAAGGCTTAAAGCTGAAAGCGAAATAAATAAGGGAAAGAAAGCTTTGGTCTTTTAGCTTTCGGCTTTAAGCTTTATCCCCAAAAATCCATTTCTTTTTCCACCTCGTCCTGCGAAATGAAGTGATTGGTTTCTGTGACGTCCGCCTGCTCTATTTTGGCCATTAGCAAGACCTTGTCGATCAATTCCAACACGTCTATTTTTTCCGGCATATTGTTCACAAAATGCTGTAATTTTTCCTTCGAGAGCTGCATAGCGTTCGGTTATTATTGAGAGATCAATTATACGCATTTGACGGCCGAAAGTTATCGGTGTTACAGCATTGTTACCCGTTGCGGTACAGGGCCTTGCTTTCGATGAATTCAAGCACCTGGTCGGGAACGAAATATTGCACGTTCTTCTTTTCTGCGATTGACTTGCGGATGAATGAGGCTGAAAGCTCCATCAAGGGCGTCATGGTGATAGTTACGGAAGGATGTGAGGCAAATTCGGCGTTTTCGTAACCGGGACGTGGATAAACATATATTTTGTAATCGCGAAGGATCAGTTTATAGTTTTTCCATTTATGCAATGTACCCAGGTTATCGGAACCCATGATGATCGCAAATTCATGCTCCGGGTATTTTTCTTTCAGGTGAGCGAGTGTATCGATGGTATAAGACGGCTGCGGCAGGCGAAGCTCTACGTCGCTTACCTTAATATTTCTTGAGTTATCCGTAGCCAGCTTGGCCATTTCGAGGCGGTCGTACGTATTGATTAGGTCGCCATATTTTTTGAGCGGGTTTTGCGGCGAAACCACCAGCCAAACCTGGTTAAGGTCAGTATGGTTGGCCATATAATTGGCGATGATCAAATGTCCGATATGAATGGGGTTGAACGACCCGAAAAGTAAACCTATCTTCATTCCAGTTGGCAGTTTTTAGTTGGCAGTTGGCACGAAATAATTTGACGGTAACGTCGGATATCAATCTTTATTCGGCACCGAACTTGCCCGGATTATCAATCATGTATTGAACTATCCTTCCAATCTCATCGGATTGTGATTTTAATTCGTTGTAAACGTTTTCGGTGATGTAATTGCAGGCTAACGCAAATTCAAGCCAGCCCTGCGTTTCGCTGTTTTCCATATCCACATCAGTCAATTTACTCACAAAATGATTCGGATATTTACGTTTACGATAAGCTTCTATCAGGCAAATGTTTGCAGACCGTGACGACCTCCTAATCTGGTCGGTTAATGAGTACGTTTCCTCTTTAGGGAATTGTTTTGTGACTGAATAGATTTCCATCGCCAAAGCAAAAGACTTCTTGTATAATAGCAAATCCTTATAAGTACCCATTATATACCCGAATGATAAGGTGCACACTGCAAACTAATAACTGCAAACTATTTCTGAAGGAAGTTCCGCACCAATTCTTCCGCCTCAGCACATGCTGTTTGAAGATCGTGATTTTTTAGGATAATATCAAATTGCGGCGCATAATTCAATTCTTTTTCGGCTTTTTCAAAGCGCTCCTTCAGTTTATCGTGATTATCCGTGCCCCGGCCTGCCAAACGCTCTTTCAAAACCTCCAGTGACGGCGGCTGAACGAACACTGCTAACGCAGAGCCATCATATTTACGTTTCAGGTGTAGTCCGCCTTCCACGTCAATGTCGAATATCACGGTTTTGCCATCGGCCCATATCCGTTCTATCTCGGTCCGCAGCGTACCGTAAAAGGTTCCGCTATAGACTTCCTCAAACTCGACAAACTGTTTTTTTGCTATCCGGTGCAGGAATTCCTGCTTGCTTATGAAGTAGTAATCCTTTCCTTCCTGTTCATCGCCGCGTGGTTTGCGGGTAGTGGCAGATACGGAAAACTCGAGTCCGGGTATTTTTTTGAGCAGGTGATGCACAATAGTCGTTTTACCCGCCCCTGACGGAGCTGAAAATATGATGAGTTTCCCCTCTTTTGTCATTGAGTCATTAGGGCATTAGGTCATTAGTCTTTCGCAGGCCAACAATGACTTGATGACCCGATGACTTAATGACATTATAAAACATTCAGTAATTGTTCCTTTATCTTCTCCAACTCCTCCTTCATGCCTACCACCAGTTTCTGGATATTGGCATCGTTGGCTTTCGAGCCGAGTGTATTGATCTCGCGGCCGATCTCCTGCGAAATAAAGCCCAGCTTTTTACCGTTGGCATCCGCATTTTTCAGCGTTTCGAGGAAATAATCGCAGTGGCTTTTCAGCCTGATCTTTTCTTCGGTGATATCCAGCTTATCGATGTAATAGATCAACTCCTGCTCAAAACGGTTCTGATCGATGGCCTCACGGCCCACGGCTTCCTGCAGGAATTGGTCGAGCCTTTCCCGGATCACCGGTACACGTTTTGGTTCTTCCACCTCAACCGCCTCCAGGTTTTTTAAGATGATACCGATGCGCAGCTTGATATCCTGCTCCAGCACATTGCCTTCATCGCCACGGAATTTCTGAAAGTTGTTCAAAGCCTGCTGAAAGGTTTTTTCGACGATCTTCCACTCATCTTCCGAAACGGTGTCTTCGTCATATTTAACCACTTCAGGCAGGGTCAGGGCTAACTGAAGCAAATTGCCTGATTGTTCGCCCAGGTCGTCGCTCACCGCTTTCAACTGGTTGTAATAATGCTTCAGCAGATCTTTGTCGATACCAGCGGCTTTTACCGTCGCGTCAGCCTGTTCCACATTGATCGTTAAAGCGACTTTCCCGCGCTCGATCTGTTTGTTACATTCGTTACGCAGCTGGAACTCCTTTTTTGAAAACGATTTGGGGATGCGCAGGGCAAGCTCAAGAAATTTGCTGTTCAGGGATTTGATCTCGACGGTGTATTTGGTATTACCCGAATCAAAAACGGCAATGCCGTACCCTGTCATCGATTTTAACATGCGCAAAGATAGTGTTTAGTCCGAAAGTCGGAAAGTCCGCGGAAGTCCGAAAGTTTTACACATTCTTTCTTTCGGACTTTCGGACTTTCGGACTTATGCGGACTTCCGGACTCATTTAACATCTTTTCACAATATCCAATGCCTTTAATGGTTAATTTTGGAAATTATAATGCGCCAACATATTAAAATACTGATCGTTTCAGCCGCTTTTTGTTTCGCCGGTAATATGGCGGTTGCGCAGAATTTTACGGCTAAAGGTATTATTTTCCGTAAAAGTTCCACCTCAAGGGTTTCGCAGGCTTTGATCACCGACCTGAACACCAAAACCGTAATGATGAGCGATGACCTGGGAATGTTCAGCATCAATACCTGGATAGGCGATACCCTGCTCATCACCAAAAAAGACTACACCCCTTTCCGGATAGTTGTAACCGACAAAAATGACCTTTCGATCTTCCTTCAGCCGGTCGTTCAACTGAACCAGGTAACGGTCAAAGGTGAAAGCCAGCGACAGGAACTGAATGATGTGATGAAGCAATACAAAAGCGACGGTATATTCAACAATGGCAAATCGCTTCCCTTCTGGCAGGCCTTAAACTCGCCCCTTACCGAATTTTATAACTTGTTTGGAAAAACACCCGGCGAAGCGCGCAGGTTTGCCGCGTACTCAAAAAATGAGCTTGAAGCGAGCGCAGTGGATAAACGCTATACGAAAGAGCTGGTAAAAACTACCACTAAACTACCCGACGACGAAGTGGGAAAATTTATGCAATACTACCGCCCATCGTATCAGGATATTATGCAGTGGAACGACTACCAACTGATCAACGCTATCAAAAAGAACCTGGTTTATTATAAAAGGAGCAAAAATCATCAGCCTTTGCAAGCTTTACCAAAAATACCGCCATCTGATCAAAGTGTAAATTAAATTTAAAGGATATTTCAGTGAAATAAATTCGAAATTGAACATTCGAATTTCGAAATCCTTTTAGATCGCAAGTGCCTCACACGCTCTCTCAGCTGCCAGTTTCTCGGCATTCTTCTTGTTGAATTCCTTACCGGCGCCCATGATCTCGCCGTCGATGATGGCCTGAACGGTGAATAGTTTGTTGCTTTCGCCCTCTTTGTTCTCGATGAGTTCAAAGATAATGTCCTTACCATGGCGCTGGCACCATTCGATGAGCTTGCTTTTGAAGTTGGTTTCTGTTTGTTCGAGTTTGTGAATGTCGATATGCGATTTGATGATCTGGTTGATCAGGAAGTTCTTGGTGAAATCGTAGCCTTTATCCAGGTAAATTGCCCCTATCAGCGCCTCGAAAGCATCGCCCAAAAGCGAGCCCTGGCGGGCTGAGTTCACCATACGGTTGTCGTATTGGATCAACTCCTCGAAACCGAGCTTACGGCCGAGCTGGTTCAGGTTGCTGCGGTTGACGATCTTGGAGCGCAATTCGGTCAGAAACCCTTCGTCCTCATAAGGATATAACTTGAAAAGCACCTCGGCAACTACGCTGCCCAGAACGGCGTCGCCTAAAAATTCCAGGCGCTCGTTGCTGTTCTTGATGCCTTTTTTGAGGTTTTGAGCTACCGATTTATGGCGAAATGCCAACCGGTACAAAGACAAATTGCCCGGCACAAATCCGAGCAAATTTTTTAACGATTTGACATACTTTCTATTAGGCGATAGATAAAGCTTATAGAACCTCCTGATTGGCATCCGGTAAATTAATCTTCGTACTTCTTAAATATCACCGAAGCGTTGTGACCGCCAAAGCCAAATCCATTGCTTTGGGCTATCCTAACGGTCCGTTTCTGTGCTTTATTGAACGTGAAGTTAATTTTCGGATCAAACGCCGGGTCATCGGTAAAGTGGTTGATGGTCGGCGGAATGATGTCATTTTTAATGGCCAGGATGGCAGCAATCGCCTCAACAGCACCCGCCGCTCCGAGCAGATGCCCGGTCATTGATTTGGTCGAACTGATGTTGATACGGTAAACATCGTCGCCAAAAACGTCTTGTATAGCTTTAACTTCCTGCGGATCGCCGATCGGGGTCGATGTTCCGTGAACGTTCACATAATCAATGTCAGAAGGTTTCAGGCCTGCGTCTTCGAGCGCGGCTCTCATTACCAGCGCAGCGCCAAGGCCTTCAGGATGCGGTGCTGTCATGTGGTAAGCATCGGCACTCATGCCGCCGCCAATCATTTCAGCATAAATTTTCGCTCCACGCGCTTTCGCATGCTCCAATTCCTCCAGGATGATCGTTCCTGCGCCTTCTCCGGCCACAAAGCCGTCGCGGTCGAGGTCGAACGGGCGTGACGCCGTTGCCGGATCGTCATTGCGCGTTGACAAAGCATGCATGGCGTTAAAACCACCGATGCCCGCCTCGTTGATGATAGCTTCCGATCCGCCGGTAATGAACATATTGGCCTTACCGAGGCGGATATAATTGAAGGAATCGATAAGCGAATTATTGGACGACGCGCAAGCTGAAACCGTTGTGAAGTTTGGCCCCCGCAGCCCATATTTGATAGATATATGACCGGGAGCGATGTCCGCGATCATCTTGGGGATAAAGAAAGGGTTGAAGCGCGGTGTTCCATCCCCTTTGGCGTAGTTCACCACTTCGTCGAGGAAGGTTTTTAAGCCACCGATCCCCGATCCCCAGATCACGCCTATACGGTTGGTATCGAGTTTTTCGAAGTCGAGACCGGCATCTTTTACTGCCTCTTCGGTAGAGAACAGCGCATATTGAACGAATGGATCGAGTTTCCGGGCATCTTTCCTGCCCAGAAACCCGTCAGCATCAAAACCCTTTACCTCGCAGGCAAATTTTGTTTTGAAGTTGGTAGTATCAAAACTTTGGATCAGAGCAGCACCGCTCACCCCATTGACCAGGCCACCCCAGTATTCAGGTATGCTGTTTCCAATAGGAGTAAGTGCGCCAAGCCCTGTTACAACAACTCTTTTAAACTCCATTTAGTAAAGATGGGGGAGTTTATTATTTAACGTTTTTTTCAAGGTAAGCAATAGCCTGTCCTACAGTGCCGATAGTTTCTGCCTGATCGTCAGGGATAGCCACGTTAAATTCTTTTTCAAACTCCATGATTAATTCCACGGTGTCCAACGAGTCTGCACCAAGATCATTGGTGAAGCTAGCCTCAGGTGTTACTTCACTTTCGTCAACACCTAATTTTTCTACGATAATAGCTTTTACTCTTGAAGCGATATCAGACATACTTTTGATGGTTTAATGATTAATAAAAATTCTGTGCAAAGAAAGGTAAATTCTCTTAAATATCAAATCTAAAAACTTTTGTAATACTACTTAACAATATTTTACTGCCCAAGTTTGTATTCGTATTTTTGGCGCGTAAAAGTAGTGATTTTGAACAGGAAAACATTAAAGTTTGAGATCGACCTGGATTTTGCGCTGATAGCGATCACGACGTCACTACGCGATTACCGCCTGTGTCATTATATTAATAAAAGGCTCCATTTTAACTTCGCCAAAAGCCCCGACCTGGAGCTGATGCAAAACAATATTCCTGTTTATTTTTCCTTATACCAATACCACTGGGAAGCCAGCGATACCGACTTCTATTTTATCGGCAACAAAGGCTCGGAAGGCTACCTTATTCCCGAAATGCGCAAGGTGGATTATTTCATTATGATCCGGAATTATATAACCGACGACGAACTCGAAAAACTGGTAAGCGACATAAACCGGATGCAGGAAGTGGTAGCAGCGGTAAAAGTCGATCCAAAAAAAATTAAGTCGAGGGAAAATCTTTTATTATTTTAGCCGCGAAATCAAAAAGTGTATCTATAACACTAATTTTACTTATTCATAGACAGCCAGTTTTAACCAGATATTATGAAATTATCTTACAACCATACTAAAATTGTCGCGACCATGGGTCCGGCCTCCACCAAGAAGGATGTGCTGGTATCCATGATCAAAGCCGGCGTGAATGTGTGCCGGCTCAATTTTTCGCATGGCCGCCCTGAAGATCACCAGAAGACGATAAACACGATCCGCGAGATCAACGAACAATATAAAGTAAACGTGGGCATCCTGGCCGACCTGCAGGGCCCCAAGATCCGCATCGGCCTGGTAAAGGACGGCGGCATCCACCTGATCAATGGCAAACATATCAATATCACCACGCAGGAGTGCATCGGCGACGATAACCGGATATATATTACTTATGAGGCTTTCCCGCAGGACGTAAAAGCCAACGAGATCATCCTGCTGGACGACGGCAAGATACAGATGCGCGTGATCGAGACCAACAAACGCGACACTGTGGTTTGTGAGGTTGTACACGGCGGTATCCTCACCTCCAGGAAAGGCGTTAACCTGCCTAATACCAAGGTATCCATCCCAAGCCTGACCGAAGAGGATTTGGTGAACCTGGATTTCGCGCTGCAGAATGATGTAGAGTGGATAGGTTTATCATTCGTTCGTAATGCCGAAGATATTGTAGAGTTGAAACGTATTATTTCGAGAAATAATAAGGCCGCCCGCGTTATCGCCAAGATCGAAAAGCCGGAAGCTATCGACAACATCGACGCCA
>JAFDZL010000289.1 GCA_018266935.1 Bacteroidota bacterium
CACATCCTGAACAAACAGCAGGTGAGCGGCGCTGTGCCGTCAAACAAGGAGATAGCCGGCTGGGCGCTGCGGGTTATCCGTATGCTTTACCCTGAGCAATCCAAAAGACTATACACCTATGTTCATCAGCTGGAAGCTGAGTTCATGAAACTGGAAAGCGAGCTTTGTGAGCTCCTCGACGTTATACGCGGCAACCATTGCGAGGATAATGAACAGATCGCCAAAAAGTTCTTCAATGGTTTACCCGAACTGTATCGCCTGCTGAATACCGACATCGAGGCCGCCTTTGCGGGCGACCCGGCCGCCAAGAGCGAATTTGAGGTTGTCAGGGCGTATCCTGGTTTCTATGCCATTTCGTTTTACCGCCTTGCCCATACGCTTCATCAATTAGGGGTCCCTTTGATCCCGCGCATTCTGACGGAATACGCGCACTCCAAAACGGGCATCGATATACACCCTGCGGCACAGATCAGCGACCACTTTTTTATCGACCATGGTACCGGGGTGGTGATCGGTGAAACCTGCGTAATAGGACGTCACGTAAAAATATACCAGGGCGTTACCCTGGGCGCTTTGAGCGTTACCAAAAATCCCGCACATGCGCAACGCCACCCAACCGTTGAAGATCATGTGGTAATATACGCCGGCGCCACCATCCTTGGCGGGCACACCGTTATAGGCGAAGGCAGCATTATAGGCGGTAATGTATGGCTCACCAAGAGCATTCCCCCTTACTCCAAGGTTTACCACACCCATGAAGTAAGCGTGCTGAAGGAAAAGATTAAAGATTAATGACAGTTAATAGTTGATCAGGTCGGATTAAGTTGATTAAGTTTGGCTTGTCGGGGGAAACCTTTGTATGACTACTTAACTTAATCAACTATTCAACATAATCAACCATAGCAATGGCCGGTATAATCGATCTGATAGGCAACACGCCTCTTGTTGAGCTGAAAAAGCTTAATCCCAACCCCAATGTAACTATTTACGGAAAGCTTGAAGGGAACAATCCGGGAGGGAGCGTAAAGGACCGTGCTGCATTGAATATGATCCGCAGTGCTTTAGAGCGGGGCGACATTAAACCGGGAACCAAACTCATAGAAGCCACAAGCGGCAATACGGGCATAGCGCTGGCCATGATCTCGTGTCTTTACGGACTTGAGATCGAACTGGCCTTACCGTCAACTTCGACAAAGGAACGTACGCTGGCTATGGAAGCCTTTGGCGCAAAAGTGACGCTGCTGGATGGGATAGAAGCCTGCCGTGATTATGCCGAAGCAAAGGCGGCCACCGGCGAATATTTCATACTGAACCAGTTTTCAAATCCCGACAACTATGAGGCCCATGTGAAAACCACCGGCCCGGAAATATGGCGTGACACTGAAGGCAAGATAACCCACTTCGTGAGTGCCATGGGCACCACCGGAACCATTATGGGCTGTTCGAGATATTTCAAGGAAAGAGAACCGAATATTCGTATCATCGGCTGTCAGCCCACCGAGTGCTCATCCATACCGGGCATACGCCGCTGGCCTGAAGCGTACCTGCCCAAAATATTTGATCCGGCAAGGGTTGACGAGGTTCGCGATGTGAGCCAGGACGAAGCGACCGAAACAACGCGCAAACTCGCGAAGGTTGAAGGCATATTTGCGGGTATGAGCACGGGCGGTGCAGCGGCGGTTGCATTAAGGCTTGCAAGCGAGCTGAAAGAAGGGGTGATCGTTTTCATCTGCTGCGACCGGGGCGACAGGTATTTGAGCAGCAATCTGTTTGGATAAGCCCGGGTTATTAACACTTTGATAACCAAAAATGGAGTTTCTTATCAAAGTGTTGATAAAAAATAATATAAAATATTAAAAAAATATTAGTCTGCTAAACCGATAGATTATATATTTGTGTCAGATTCATATTATCGATCTAACCCACACTCCGTTCTTTATGGTTTAATTATGAGTTCAGTTAATTATTGAGAAGAAGAGAGAAAGCCCCAAACTTTCTCTTTTTTTATGTCCTATTTTTCGCGGCATTTATGATAATAAGCCTTCAGTCCGATTGTGTGCGTAAACATTTAAAATAAGCAACCTGCGAACGTCTAACTTAAGCTCCATTAACATTTGACGATAAAGACGTAAAGATGGTTGGCCGAGCCGGGATAAGCCATGCAAAGCGTGGCGATAAGGCTTATTTCATTAATTGTGTCGATATCAGCATTTCAAGGTGGTCGAGACTTTTCGTGAGATAATTGCCGTCGCCCGACATTTTGGATAACGCCGATCCGCCTTCGATAAGCGATATCATTAATGAGGCAAATTCCACCGTGTTGACGTTTTCCCTGAATTCGCCATGCATTTTACCCTGTTGGATGATCGCCGAAATACTTTTGTGCCACCGGGCCAGTGCTTCATTTGCTTTTTCTTTAAGCTGAGGATGCGTATCATCAGCTTCAGTGCCTGTGTTGATGATCGGGCAGCCATCCTGCAAAACCGGGGACTCTGCGCCGTTCCGGTAAACGGATATAAATGCTTTCAGTTTCCCCGCCGCCGAACGTTCCGAAGCTTGTATCTCACGTACCTGGCCTATCAGCTTATTCATATTGTAGTCGAAGGCGGCGAGCGCCACATCATCCTTGTCTTCGAAGTTGCCATAGACCGATCCTTTGGTCAGGCCTGTGGCATCCGTCATATCAGTAAGCGATGTTCCGGCGTACCCTTTTTTGTTAAAAAGAGGAGCGGTCTTTTGGATGATAAATTCTTTGGTGCGTTCGGCCTTTCCCATACCCAAATGTAATAAAAATACCGACTGGTACAAATTATTTCTTCGCCTCCAGCGAGTCTAGTTTCTTTTTAGTATCCGGATTGTCTTTTATAACCAAAGCTTTTTTATAATTCTGAATAGCATTGGCATTATCCTTACGGCTGGCATAGTAATCGCCCATACTGTCGTACACATTTTCGCTTTTTGGATAATTTTTAATATTCATGGCGAACATTGCGTATGCCTTCAAAGGTGCTTTGTTTATCAGGTAATGATAGCCCAAATGATTTACCATTTCCTCGTCAGGCAATATCGTATAACCCATGTGACTGGATATATCTGCATAGTGGCTTGTGAGCGCTGCAGCCGGATCGAACTTGCTTTTCGCGTCATACAATTTCGGAGTCATGTCCATTGGGATCTTGTAAAAACCAAAAAGGAAATGCAGCGCATCGTATTCCGTGATCAGCGGTACCGAGCCGTGATTATCG
>JAFDZL010000028.1 GCA_018266935.1 Bacteroidota bacterium
TTTATGCATTGGGCGTTATCGATGGATACCGTAAAATGGGCATCGAAGCCGTTTTGTATGGCAGCATTATCAAACGCTACAAAGAAAAAGGATACACAAGCGCCGAAGCCGGGTGGACATTGGAGCATAATACGCTGATCAATGAAGCTATCATAGCCATTAAAGGCGACCCTTACAAAACATACCGGTTGTTCGAAAAAGCAATCTGATACAAGCCACGGCCTACCCCTCGCCGTGTAACAATTTCATCTAAAAGTCAAGTTTGCCAGGCAGATAATTGGTTTCTGCCGGAATTTTCGGTGATTTGAATATATTATTAAGAAAGTCAAACTAACTATAATCTAATACTTATGAAAAGCAATATTCAGCCGGCTGACGGCAAATTGGGAGTTTTGATACCGGGTTTGGGAGCTGTAGCCACTACTTTGATAGCCGGCGTCGAAGCGGTGAAAAAAGGAATTGCGCAGCCATTCGGGTCGCTCACCCAAATGGGCCATATCAGGCTTGGGAAAAGAACCGAGAACAGGTATCCGAAAATAAAAGACTTTGTGCCGCTGGCGGAGCTTAATGATATTGTTTTCGGCGGATGGGATGTTTATGAGGACAACGTTTATGAAGCTGCATCGAAGGCAAAAGTGCTTGAAGCGGGCTTGCTCTATTCGGTAAAAGACGAGCTTGAAAAGCTGGTGCCGATGAAAGCAGCTTTTGATAAAAATTATGCTAAAAACCTTGATGGTACAAACGTAAAGAGAGGTACCCGCCGCGAACTGGCTGACGAGGTGATCGAAGATATTCAGAACTTCAAAGAACAGCATGGCTGCGACCGGATCGTGCTATTATGGTGCGGTTCGACGGAGATCTATTATGAGGCGTCGGAAATTCACCAATCGCTCAATGCCTTCGAGCAAGCGTTGGATAACGATGACAAGCGTATTTCGCCAAGTATGGTGTACGCATACGCCGCTTTAAAATTGGGGTACCCGTTCGTTAACGGTGCGCCGAACCTGACGGTTGATATCCCTGCACTTGTTGAACTATCCAAACTTAACAATACACCGATCGGTGGGAAAGATTTCAAAACCGGTCAAACCCTGATGAAAACTATCCTTGCGCCTGGTTTGGCGGCAAGGGCACTGGGTATCAGGGGCTGGTTCTCAACAAACATCCTCGGCAACCGCGACGGCCTTGTGCTGGATGATCCCGATAACTTTAAAACCAAGGAGGTCTCAAAACTTGGCGTACTGGAAGATATACTGCGTCCCGAAGACAATCCGGAGCTTTATGGTGAGATCTACCACAAAATTCGGATCAATTATTATCCGCCGCATGGCGATAACAAGGAAAGCTGGGATAATATCGACATCTTCGGCTGGTTGGGCTACCCGATGCAGATCAAGATCAATTTCCTTTGCCGCGATTCGATCCTGGCAGCGCCCGTAGCGCTTGACCTCGCGCTATTCATCGACCTGGCGAAACGCGCGGATATGAGCGGGATACAGGAATGGCTATCGTTCTATCTCAAGTCGCCGCAGACATTGCCCGGCTTGCGTCCTGAAAATGATATCTTCAAGCAGCTGATGAAACTGCAGAATACGCTGCGCCACCTGATGGGCGAAGACTTGATAACACACCTCGGACTGGATTATTACCAGGACTTAGTTGAAGTGATGTGATGCAATTTCACAAGATCGTTTCCACTTGCCTGGGTATAGGCTATATCGGCAAAGGCGCCGGCACGGTGGCGGCAATTGTTACAGGCGCAGGCTGGTACCTGGCCTGGGCAGGTGGTTTCCCGCCGGTATATCTTTCGCTGACCGTCACTTTGGCCATCACCTTTGTCGGTATATGGTCGTCGGACATGGTCTCAAAAGTTTGGGGTAAGGACCCCGCAAAAGTAGTTATCGACGAAGCGGCCGGCATGTGCATCAGCTTGCTTTTTTTGCCGGTAAACTGGAAATATGTAGCCGCAGCGCTTATACTTTTCCGTATTTTTGACATTGCAAAGCCATTTTATATCAGGAAGCTGGAAGCGTTCCGCGGCGGCTGGGGCATCATGCTCGACGACGTGCTGGCGGGCGTGTACGCCAACATTTTGCTGCAGGCCGTTTTGTTTTTTACGTTATTTTGAACAGCCCCATAGCTTATTAATCGATTGATTAATTTTTGACTTTTTGACCACAAAAGTCTGACTGGAATTTTCCTATTTTTGCGGTGAAAATACGAACATATTACCCCTGCTAAGATACGAGGTATGATCGGTGAGGATAATGAACGTATTGCCTGAATGACACCGCGGTTTTTGTCAATCCCTTAACCGGTTGTTAACGTAAGTTGTATCAATGCCGATACGGCATACCAATTCAGGGCAAACGAAGTTTGTATTTGGACAATTGCAGAGATAAATGAATTTTAGAAATATATCTTTTAAATTATTCCTTTTAACGTCTTTTCTTTTTTCGTCTATTACGTCGTTCGCGCAATTGACCAGAGTGAGCGGCGTAGTTACCGATGCAAAAACAAAGCAAACTCTGCCGTTTGTTGTGCTCAAATCCGGCGACAGTACCATCCTCATCAATTCTGACGCTGACGGTAATTATGTAATGCAGTCCGCAAAGCCCTTCACTAAAATATTGGTTAGCTACGTGGGCTACCAGTCAGCTTCGTTCGACGTAAAGCCCGGTCAGGACCAGGTGCTTAACATCCGCATGGTGCCTATTTCACGTCAGTTAGGCGAAGTGGTGATCCGCTCGGGCAAGAAGGCCCGTTACCGCAATAAAGACAATCCCGCAGTCGAACTCATACGGCAGGTAATAGCGCATAAGGATCAGAATAAACCTGAGAGCTATGATTATGTCCAATACAAAGAGTATGACAAAATGATGTTCTCGCTGTTGAATGTTTCACCAACGGTGTCCGATAAGAAATTCTTCAAAAAATATAAATTTCTGCTCGATAACCGCGACAGTACGACCATACCCGGCAAGAACCTGCTGCCGATTTATCTCGACGAAAAACTGAGCCAGAGCTATTACCGCAAATCGCCCGAAAAGACCAAGACAATAGTGGTAGGACAGAAAGGCGTAAATTTTGGAAACTATTTCGATAGCGAGGGCATGGGCCAGTACTTTAAACACATGTATTATAAGGTTGATATTTATGATAACAATATCTTCCTGATGACCAACGAGTTCCTGAGCCCGATATGCAACTCTGCCCCCACCTTTTATAAGTTTTTCATATCAGACACATCAATGGTGGACAATATCAAAGTTGTGCGATTGAGCTTTACGCCACGGAATACCACAGATATGTTGTTTGAAGGTGATATTTATATCACGCTCGACGGTAATTATGCCGTACAAAAGGCATCGCTGACCGTCAACAAAAACATCAACCTTAATTTTGTCAAATCGCTGCACGTTGACCAGGATTTCGAGCAGAACCCGGATAAACGATACCATTTGAGCAAGAGCAATACGGTAGTTGATTTTGGTTTCAACAAAAACCGGAATGGCGGTCTTCTCGGCATAAGAACAATAACTTATAAAGATTACGTCGTAAACAGGAAACTGCCTGACACAACCTACGACGGCCCCGCGGAGATTACAATGGATGACGCCAAGGACCGCAGTAATGACTATTGGAAGCAGAACCGCCTGGATACGCTGACAACGGCCGAATCAAAGGTTTACCACAACATCGACACGCTAAAGACCATACCCTCCTATCGCCGCACGATGGACATTATCACCCTGGTGCTGGCGGGATACAAATCCTTTGGCCCGTTTGAAATGGGACCTGCCAACGCTTTCTATAGCTTCAATCCGGTTGAAGGCTTTAAGCTGCGGCTGGGCGGCCGAACTACGCCTGAATTAAGCAAGCGTTATTATTTTGAAACGTATGCGGCTTACGGTTTTAAGGATCAGCGATGGAAATACTTTTTGAGCGCCACCTATTCCATTAACGATAAATCGATCTACAGGTTTCCGCAGGATTATGTGAGAGTAAGCTACCAGAAAGACACCCAGATCCCGGGGCTCGATCTGCTATTCGTACAGGAAGACAACTTCCTGCTCTCATTCAAGCGCGGCAACAACGACAAATATTTGTACAATCAATTTTTAAAATTTGATTATGTGCATGAGTATGAGAGCCACTTCTCATACAGCCTGGGTTTCAGGCGATGGAATCAGGCGCCGGCAGGCTCGCTGTACTTTACCAACGCAGTGAACGGCGCCCCGAATAACATACCGGACATGACTTCGACCGTGATCACAGCGCAGTTGCGGTATGCCCCCAATGAGCAGTTTTACCAGGGTAAAATTTATCGGATAGACATACCCAACAAGTATCCTATCTACACGCTTGATTTTACACAGGGACTCAAAAATGTATTGGATGGACAATATAATTACTCAAGCCTGCACGGGCAGTTCGATAAGCGCTTTTATTTGTCGCAATTAGGGTACGCCGATTTCACGGCTGAGGCGATGCATGTGTTCGGCCAGGTTCCGTGGCCCTTGCTTTCGATACCGCGCGCAAACCAGACTTATGCATACGACCTTTACTCCTACAACCTGATGAACTTCCTGGAGTTTGTGAACGACCATTCAGAAGCACTCTTTCTTGACTATCATTTTAACGGATTCCTGTTCAATAAGATACCGCTATTCAAAAGGTTAAAATGGCGCGAAACCTTCTCCGTAAAAACATTGTGGGGCGGTTTGAGGGATGAAAACAATCCTTCGATCCACCCGAACCTGTACCAATTGCCTGTAGATGGTAACGGACAGCCGATAACTTACCTGCTGAACAAGGGCGCGTATATAGAAGGAAGTGTGGGCATAGAAAATATTTTCAAATTTTTCAGGGTTGACCTGGTGAGAAGGTTTACTTATCTGAACGATCCCGAAGTTTCAAAATGGGGCATCAGGACTAGAGCCTTATTCACTTTCTGATTAAATTTGCATTGTCAATGGCACAGCAGACATCCATACGAAACAGCCTTCAATTAGGAATATACAAGATCATCGATCCGGTAGTAAAGGTGTTTATTAAGCTTGGCCTCACTCCCAACGCGGTAACGACGATTGGATTTATCCTGAATGTGGGCGTAGCTGTGGTCTTCATCATCGGAGCCGAAGAAGGCAACCGCGGTGACCTGACCTATGTAGGCTGGGCCGGTGGTTTGATCTTATTTGCAGGTTTATTCGATATGCTGGACGGGCAGGTGGCCCGCCTGGGCAACATGAAATCAACTTTTGGGGCGCTGTACGATTCCGTTCTCGACCGCTACAGCGAACTGATCATGTTCCTGGGTATCTGTTATTATCTTGTCGCTCACCATTATTTCCTCAGCTCGATATTCGCTTTTATCGCACTCATCGGGTCGATGATGGTGAGCTACGTGCGGGCACGCGCCGAAGGACTGGGTGTGGAGTGTAAAGGCGGGCTGATGCAGCGGCCGGAACGTGTGGTGACGATAGGGCTTTTCGCCATTCTATGCGGCGTTACTTCGCTTTATATAGGCGGCAACTACAAATTATTTATACCGGGCGTTAAGTTTCATGTGTTCGAAACCATGTCAATTTTCACCTTCCCTATAGCGGCGCTTGCCATATTAACTAATATCACGGCCTTCAGGCGCCTGATGGATGCCAAAAAAGCACTTGAACAAAAGAAACAATGATCATCACCTGCCCCCAAATAGTTATGCGATTCCTTTCGATATTTTCCCTGCTTTTAACAATAGTTTCGTTCAATGCCTTTGCCGATGGCGGCGGCAAGCACGGTGCCCCCGACTCATTGAACCATCCGCCGAACTATCCGAAACCGCCGCTAACTTCTGAAAGGCTGTTTTATGTTCAGCGCACGCCCAATTCAAATACCATCGTCTATGATATCAACATGGACAAAAACGGGAAGCCTGACGCCGATGAACCGGTAAGGGTTTATTGGATAAAGTACAACGAAAGGGGCCAGAAAGAAGATTTGAATTATATACAACGCAAATTTGCTTACGGATTGAACTATAAGTCGTTAGGCAATGATAACTATGACATCCATTTTGTGTCGTACAAAAAATTTCCGCTCACGCTGATGAAGGCAAATGACGGAAAATATCATATATTCGCACTTATTTCTAAAAAGCAGGCTATCCTGAACCACATTTTTGTGAAGATTGAAGGAGGAACCTTTTGGTTCCCGAACGTAGCGTATGTTGAGGTTGAGGGCACGGACCCGAAAACAGGCAGAGAAATGGTTGAACGTTTTAAACCCTGAAGACGATGAAGAGAAAATATGTTTCGAACTCGCAGGAATCTGTGAGGATGTTCAAAAACGATATACTGGAGGCACTTTCCAAAGTGCATTACCTGGTCCCGGTTTTCATTTTCGTGCCGGTAATCCTGTTTTGTATTTATAAATCATTCTTTGATCTGCAAATGGGGATCTTGCCCTTCGCCGGTTATTTTGCGCTGGGACTTTTTGTATGGACGTTTACTGAATACGTTATGCACCGCTTTGTGTTCCATTACGCTCCGCCGGATAAACCCTGGGCTCAAAGGCTTCACTTCATCTTTCACGGTGTTCACCACGATTATCCGAGCGACGCCAAA
>JAFDZL010000290.1 GCA_018266935.1 Bacteroidota bacterium
CAAATATTACCATGAGCGGCAACCAGCTCAATTTCATGAGCAGCAGCGGCTCCCTGAACAATACATGGCTGCCTTCAGGCACACCGGCGCCAAGCGGCTGGAACACTAACGTGTATAACAGTTCGCTCAGTGAGTCTCTTTTACCCTCTACGCTCACGAGCTTATAAGAATAGCTCAGGAATATAAAAGCACTTAAATCGAAAAGATGATCGGTCTGATCATCTTTTTTGCTTTTCCAGGGTTTCAGCAGGGTCGAAAACAGGCGAAATACTACAGAGGTGAAACGCCGGTTAAGCCGCAGTTGTGATCTCCTTCAAGTCCTGCTCCAAAGCGGCCAGGTCGAATCCGTTCTTCGCAGGTTTATTACTTACAAAATCCGGGCTGATGATCACGTACGATTCGTCGCAGTAGGTGTTCCAGAAGGACCATGTCATCCGTTTTGCAGCACCCCAGGTTATAACGGTTAAGCCATCGGCGTCATACCCAACTACAGGTACGGCGTGTCCGCCCCACGATCCGGGGGCACCGTCGCCAGTCGCGCCGCCAGGCGGCACCGACCAGACAGCCTGTGTTTGCGCCGTTTTAGGCAGCGCAAGGCCGATGTAGCAGCCTCCGAACAAATAAACGCCCTGCATCACATGGTTATCATTTTGAGGCTCGACAGCGGCGAAAGCGGTTATCTTATGTCCTGCTATTCCGTTCTTCCGCCAGTATTTTAATACTTTAAGCTCCACCGCACCCGTATCGTTTGCGCCTGTATCCGGGTTATACCCGGTAACTGCGGAGTAAGCCGCAACGATGTCCTGGTCTGAGGGGGTAACCATATTCCCGTTATCGTCTGTCCACTCCATGATCAGGTGGCCCGCGGCCGCGCAAGTACAATCGCCTATATGATCGTTCTTCATCATCCCCCAACTGGTCGCGCCTATATCGGTCGCATAACTGTACTGGGCCGGCGCCGGCGGAAGACCCGTCTTTATATAGTTGGCAAGCAATAAGGTTCGCGGATCATGAACCGGGGTAGCTTTCCCCAGCCTCATTTTTGAGTGGTCGGTTTTCATGGTTTTCGGTTAAAATATTGACGGCTTAAAATTAAGCCGCGCAAAAGGAAAAACCCACCGTGTTTTAACGGTATTTACTGCGTATTTACACGGATTTTTTGAGCGGGGCGCTTAGCGCTTTTTCCTTTTTAAAGGATGCTTCTCCTTATAAAACGGTTTGCGCGGGTTTCTTTCCATTTCCATCTGGATCTCTTCAGCCACCCATTGAAAGTACTCGCCCATATACGGGTCTCCCCCATTTACTCGGATATCTTCAAACAAGGGCTTATACTTTTCCCAGGTTGTAGCAACAAACGAACCGAGCGTTTTATCCACCAGGTCGATATCGATCAGCTTTTCGGCCACCAGCATACCCAGGCCTTCCATCTCCTGTCCGTATTGAAATATCATGGCCCGTTCATCCGCGGGCATCATGGCCATTTCTTGCCGGTTTTTCGGAAGATCTTTGGATGATATAAATAGCGCCAGCGATGCAAATTCGCGGGTCTGGAAAGTACGCAGGGTTTCCAGCGTCAGGCGTTCTTTACGGTCGCGCGCGGCAGCCCGCACCTGCGCCAGGCCAAAGACGACGGCGACGATTAACGACAGCGTAAGCGCGATGTTGGCGATAATGGAAATAAGTTCGGACGTCATAAGAGATGATTGCTGAGATAAAGATAGGGTTGATAGGGACTTGTTTGTGCGCGATAAAGCAAGAAAG
>JAFDZL010000291.1 GCA_018266935.1 Bacteroidota bacterium
GAAGCCTGGTGCCGGATGCGCAAGAACGCCCCCTTGCTGCAGGCCATCAAAGCACACCTAAACAAAATAGCGGCCATCCACGAGCGCGAACTGAACAATCCGCATACGCGCTGCCCGTATATCGCGGCCGAACAACAGATACAGCAGGTAGTCAATGGCATAGCCGGGAAAATGCGGAGCCAAAATCAGCCCGGCTGCCATTACCTGCAGGCCATAGTGGAGTTTACGCGCAGTTTGAAGTAGTCAGTTGGCAGTGCGCGGTGGGCAGTTGTCAGTAACTAATTTTTGCACACTGCAAACTGCAAACTGCCCACTATATTTGTGTATGAGCAAAGCCCAAATTCTCGTTATCGGCCGTAATGAACAAATCCTCGCAACGGTCGAGCGCCTGATCAATAACAATCCCAACTGGCAGGCTACGGCTTGTCTTACAGACGACCTTGCTATCTCCGCCTGCGAAAAACAACGTTTCGACCTGGTGCTTTTGGGCGGCGGGATCGATGAGGCTTCGGATATTTACCTGCGTGAAACCATAGGCAGATTACATCCTGGGATTAGGATCATCCAGCATTTTGGGGGCGGTAGCGGTTTACTGGCGACGGAAATTAATATGGGACTTTCAGGGTCGTGATTACCGAATCGTGAATTGTCTGGAATTATAGTGATATTCTTTCACCTTCATAGATCACGCCGGAGGTCGGCGTTTCCTTCAATTCGATTCGCGATAGGCCCGGCAGCTTCGCTTTGATCTGCTGCCACAGCCATATCGAAACATTTTCAGCAGTAGGATTTTCCAGTCCGGGGATATCATTGAGCAGGTTATGATCGAGCTGATCAATGATCGGTTTCAGGACCGTCTTCACATCGCCAAAATCGATAACCCAACCTTCTGGCTGCTGTAATGAGCCTGCTATAAATACGGTGAGCCTGTATGTATGTCCGTGGATACGTCTGCATTTATGTCCTTCAGGAACGTGTGGCAGGTAATGCGCCGAATCGAATGAGAATTGTTTATAGATTACCATAACGATGTTTCAAAACGTGGCAAGTTTAGCAGTTTATTACGATCAGCAAAACATACCGGCGTGACTTTTGCCGTGATCTTCGTCACTTTTTTGATGCTATTGCCAGAGAGTGATGCTGGTATTTGAAAAGGAAAGTTAATGGTGAATAGTGAATAGTGAATGGTGAATAGTCAATAGTGAATGATCTTCTTTCGGACTTATGCGGACTTGCGGACTAAAAACAAGAAAGCTCGTTAGTTTCCTAACGAGCTTTCAGTAAAATTTGGCACCGACCTACTCTCCCACGTATTACCGCAGTACCATCGGCTCTGGCGGGCTTAACTTC
>JAFDZL010000292.1 GCA_018266935.1 Bacteroidota bacterium
CAACGGATTAAAATCCGTTGTTACAAGATGGGTCGAGGCGACGCCTCTTGCATTGTTTAGAGCCGTAGGCTCGCCGCATATTGTAGAGGCGGATTTCAATCCGCCGAATGATATGATCATTTCACCATTTCACGCCATGCCAACGGATTAAAATCCGTTGTTACAAGATGGGTCGAGGCGACGCCTCTTGCATTGTTTAGAGCCGTAGGCTCGCCGCATATTGTAGAGGCGGATTTCAATCCGCCAAATGATATGATCATTTCACCATTTCACGCCATGCCAACGGATTGACATCCGTTGTTACAAGATGGGTCGAGGCGACGCCTCTTGCATTGTTTAGAGCCGTAGGCTCGCTGCATATTGTAGAGGCAGATTTCAATCCGCCAGATAAACGACAAACCCCGTATATTAAATGAATATTTTTTTATCAAAAAATTTGCTAATTCATTTTTCTTTATAAATTTGTCACCGCGATGATTAAAACTAACAAAAACAACAACTGGTGGCACCATGAAAATGGCAGCCGGAAGTGTTTTTGAGAAGATTTTACTAATCAATTGTAAACCTAATATGAACCCGGCGCCAACCACGCCGGGTTTTATATTTTATGTCACGACCAATAACGAAAATGAAACGATACCAAATAACAACTACCTCCAAAAAGCTTTTAGCCGACACCACCACGCCGGTGAGCATCTATCTACGCCTGCGCGATGTGTTCCCCAATTCGCTGCTGCTGGAAAGCTCGGATTACCACAGCCGTGAGAACAGCATGAGCTATGTTTGCTGCGACCCGATAGCGGGCCTGGTGTTAAGCGACGGTACACTGAAGAAAAGTTACCCGGACGGCGGAATCGAAACCAAGGCACCCGGCTCATTCGAACTGGTAGCCGAGATAGCCGATTTCCTTGCTGATTTTGATGTGGAAATAACGCCGTCGAAGATCATATACAACGGACTGTTCGGCTATTTTACGCATGAAGCTGTTGAGCATTTTGAGACTATCAAGCTGAAACAAGTAGCGGAGGACCAACGGAAAATACCGGTGATGCAATATCATATTTACAGGTATATCATTGCGATCGACCATTTCAAGAACGAACTCCATATTTTCCAAAATCAGCCCGACGGTCAGCCTGCGAATGGCGGCCTGGAAAAATTGGAATACCTGATCAAGAACAAGAATTTTCCGGAATACCATTTCAAGACGAACGCTGACGAGCAGTCGGCACTGACCGGCGAAGAGTTCATGGCGATGGTGGAGAAAATGAAGCAGCATATTTTCAGGGGCGATGTATTCCAGATCGTACCTTCGAGACCGTTCTCAAGAACATTTCTTGGGGATGAGTTCAACGTCTATCGGGCACTGCGATCTATTAACCCTTCGCCCTATTTGTTTTATTATGATTACGGGGATTTCAGAATATTCGGCTCGTCACCCGAGGCGCAGATCACCATCAAAAACAAAGTCGCCAGCATTTACCCGATAGCCGGGACATTCAAACGTAGCGGTGATGATATAAAAGATGCTGAGATAGCCAGGAACCTTGAGAATGACCCCAAGGAGTCGGCAGAACACGTAATGCTGGTTGACCTGGCGCGGAACGACCTGAGCCGGCATTGCGAGCAGGTGGAAGTGAAGGCATTTAAGGAAGTGCAGTATTATTCGCACCTCATCCATTTGGTGTCGCATGTGAGCGGCAAACTGAGGGATGATGCTTCTTCATTCAAGATTGTGGCGGATACTTTCCCGGCGGGAACACTCAGCGGTGCGCCGAAATTCAGGGCGATGGAGATCATCGATGAAAATGAAAAAGCAAAACGCAGTTTTTACAGCGGCGCCATTGGATATTTTGGCTTCAACGGCGATTTTATCCATGCGATTATGATTCGTTCGTTCCTGAGCAAAAATAATACGCTCCACTACCAGGCCGGGGCGGGTATCGTAGCTGACTCGAACCCGGAAAGCGAATTGAAAGAGGTAGATAACAAAATAGCGGCTTTACGGAAAGCAATAGAACTGGCGGAGGAGCTTTGACCCCCTAACCCCCTGAAGGGGGAATATTAATTAGAATTTATTATGACAGCAAAACAAAATAAAAACGACACCACCCCCTTTAGGGGGCCGGGGGGCATATTAATTATAGACAACTACGATTCCTTCACCTATAACCTGGTGCACTTGGTAAACGAGATCGGTTTGCAATGTGATGTTTGGAGGAACGATAAATTCGCCATCGGCGATGTGGACGCGTACAGCCATATCATCTTGTCGCCGGGGCCCGGGATCCCATCCGAAGCAGGATTGCTTTTGGAAGTGATTGAAAAGTATGCGCCGACTAAGAGCATTTTTGGCGTGTGTCTTGGCCAGCAGGCCATTGCCGAAGTTTTCGGCGGGAACTTATTTAACCTGAGCCGCCCGATGCATGGTATCGCGACGCCCATCGCGGTGACCGATCCCCGTGAGAAATTGTTCGCCGGTTTACCGCAGAGCTTTAAGGTAGGACGTTATCATTCATGGGTGGTTGACCGCGACGGCCTGCCTGATTCGCTAACAGTTACCGCAATCGATGAACAGGATAACAGCATTATGTCCTTACGGCACAATCAATATGATGTGCGCGGCGTGCAGTTTCACCCTGAATCGGTGCTGACAGAATACGGCAGGGCTATGATGCAGAACTGGTTGGGCCATCGATCAAGCGACGGTGGTAGTGAGTTGGTGGAATCGCACTTTATCAAAATTTAATATACTTGCAGATCAAAAACTACACCCTTCCGGGCATGAGCATATTGGATACTATCGTCGCACACAAACAGAAAGAGATACAATCGGCTAAAAAGAACGTCTCCTATACCAGCCTTGAAGAGTCGGAATATTTCCACCGCGAGGCGCTTTCTTTCAAAAATTTTCTGCTCGATCCAAACCGCACCGGGATCATCGCAGAGTTTAAGCGAAAATCGCCCTCGAAAGGGATCATTAACGATAAGGTTTCGGTAGAGAATGTGACCAATGGCTATGCCGCTGCGGGCGCCTCGGCATTATCTGTACTGACCGACCGCCAGTTCTTCATGGGCCGCAAGGTTGACCTGTTGCGGGCGCGGACAGCCAATAAGATACCTATCCTGCGTAAAGATTTCATGATCGACGAGTACCAGGTGATCGAAGCTAAATCGTTGGGTGCGGATATTATCCTGCTTATCGCTGCGATTTTGACGCCGGAACGGATACAGCAGCTATCGTCATTAGCGAAAAGTTTGGGTTTGAATGTGTTGCTCGAGGTGCATAACCTCGAAGAATTGCAACGAAGCATTGTCCCGACGTTGGATGCCATCGGTGTAAACAACCGTAACCTGGCTGACTTTACCGTTTCGGTGGATACGTCTTATCAATTAGCGGAACATATTCCGTCCGAATTCCTAAAAATTTCCGAAAGCGCCATCAGTAATCCGGAAACGATCAAGCAACTGAAAAAAGCGGGCTTTAACGGCTTTTTGATCGGTGAGAATTTTATGAAGCAGGCTGATCCGGGGATAGCAATGCGGGAGTTTGTGGAGGAGTTGTAGCTATCGGGTAACGTTTTCTTTTTGATGAAATAACGAATTGATCTCTACCGTGGAATCGGTGATGTTATAGTAAATGTGGTACTGATCCCAGATTAACAAGAAAGTATTTTCCCTGCCGGTTACTATGCCCATGGCCGGAAACTTTTTCAATTTATCAAACTCCCTGAATAGGGATCGGACGAATTTTTTAGAATAGCGCGTAGATTGATTTCTTTGATTGTTAAATTCTACAATTCTATCAATATCTAGATAGGCCTTACGTGAAACAACTAATCTTTTAGCCATTTCTCATATCTTTTCTCCAATTCTTCCATCGTGAAAAAGTCGCCGTTTTTTATGTCCTGTTCCCCTTGCCTTATTCCGGCAAGATGTTCTTCAGGAATTTGGAAAATCTTTCCTTTATTTCTTACCATCGTTTCCACGATTTCCAAAAATTCCTGGTCATCAAGTTCATCAATCTTTTCGTGGATCGATTTTTTTAATTCTACCAAAGTCATGATATAAAATTACGAAATTATTTTATCCCTGCCATTTTAACTGATTACCTAACTTGGCACTTTGATTGATAGACCGTTACTGAATGAGACAAAAATTTTATGATACTGCTGTGAAGCAGGAGAAAGTTGTGCTGGTTGGTATCATCACGCCAAATGAGACCGAGGAGCAGGAGAAAGAATACTTAGAAGAATTACAATTCCTGGTAGAAACAGCCGGCGGTCTTACCGTAAAGCATTTTACCCAAAAAATGCAGCGGCCCGATAGGGCGACGTTCGTGGGCACCGGTAAGCTAGAAGAGATAAAAGCTTATGTTGACTCGGAAGAAATAGATATTGTTGTTTTCGACGATGAGCTGAGCCCATCGCAATTGCGTAATATCGAGAATGAACTGCAGGTGAAAATACTGGATCGCAGCAATTTGATCCTGGATATTTTTGCCGGGCGGGCGCAAACCGCACAGGCAAAAACGCAAGTTGAATTAGCTCAATTACAATACTTATTACCGCGGTTGACCCGTTTGTGGACGCACCTGGAGCGCCAGAAAGGTGGTATCGGTATGCGCGGACCGGGTGAATCGCAGATAGAGACCGACCGTCGTTTGATCCTGAACAAAATATCGCTGCTGAAGGAAAAGCTGAAACAGATTGATCGCCAGAATGAGACACAGCGCAAAAACCGGCACCAATTGGTTCGCGTGGCCTTGGTGGGTTATACCAACGTGGGCAAATCCACCATCATGAACATGATCTCCAAATCGGAGGTCTTTGCCGAGAATAAGCTCTTCGCAACGCTGGACACCACGGTTCGCAAAGTGGTGATCGAAAACCTTCCTTTCCTGCTTTCGGATACGGTTGGATTTATTCGCAAGCTGCCGCACCATTTGGTGGAGTGTTTTAAGTCGACGCTGGATGAGGTACGCGAAGCGGATATTTTAGTGCATGTGGTCGATGTTTCGCACCCCAATTTTGAGGATCAGATACATACTGTTAACGAGACATTGAAAGACCTGGGCGCCAGGGACAAGCAGACGATCATGGTGTTCAACAAGATCGATGCATATGAGCCGATCCGCTATCAAGGCGAAGAAACTCACACGCTGAGCCTGGAAGATTTTGAGCAGAGTTGGATGGCAAAAGACAATAACCCGGCAATATTTATTTCAGCCCTGAAAAAGGAAAATGTGGATGAGTTTAGGAAGCTGCTGTATGATAAAGTGGTGGCGATTCATACGCACAGATATCCCTACGATAAATTATTATATTGATCTCGCGGAGACGCAAAATTTTGCGTCTCTACGGAGTTAAAAATATCCCTTCGTTAATCGTAGGTATAATGCCTTCATCCATTGCTACATTAAGAAATAAATTTATCGCTTTTCTACCTTCTTTGCCAAGATCGATCGAATATTTGTTTACGTAAAGCTCAATATGCTTGTACATCACTTCCTCGCTCATTTCTTGCGCGTGTGCGCGTATGAATTCCAATCCCGATTTTGGGTTGGCGAAGGCAAATTCTACAGATTTACGCACCAATCGGTTGATCTTATGCTGAACCTCCAGGGGTAATCTCCGATTCGCGACAATTCCTCCAAGGGGTATGGCACAATTCGTCTCGCGTTCCCAAAAATCACCCAAGTCACAAATCCTATTTAGTCCTTTTTCATGATAGGTAAACCGATTTTCATGGATAATAAGGCCAATATCAATTTTTCCGTCGATAACGGCATCTTCTATTTCTGAGAAAACCATCTCAATTTTATTTGCCTCTTTTCCAAAAGTTAACCCCAATAATAAATTTGCGGTAGTGTATTTACCTGGAATACCGATGGAAAGTGACGATGGGTGAAGAACAAGCTTTGAGCGAAGTTCCTCTGGGTCGCCCTTACAAATCAATAACGGACCGACACCAAAGCCCAACGCGCTGCCCGCGTCCAGCAACACATATTTGTCAACCACGTAAGCAAAAGCATGATAGCTTAGCTTGGTAATATCCAGTTCCCCGCGGAAGGCCTTTTGGTTCAGCGTTTCCACATCGTCATAAAACACTTCAAATTCTAAGCCTTCAGTGTCGATCTTATGATGGATCAGCGCGTCGAAAATAAAAGTATCGTTGGGGCAGGGTGAAAAGCCGAGGGTTAGTTTCATTTATCCAATAATCTCCTGTGGTAATTGATCTGCCCGAGATGATAATCAAGATGCGTTGCCAGGTGGCTGAGGAAGTAAGCCGTAGTATCCCCTTTTGAAAAAACGACAATTGGAAATTCGGCTGCCAGTTGCTCATCGGTAATCTTATCCATCACTTCATCGATCATCGTTATCGTTCCTTCTATTTTCTGTACCAGTTCAATGCGCGGCACGTTCTTCAGCGAAAACTCAAGATCACGCTGGCGAACATAACCTGTATTCCCCAAGACGGCACCGATGAAATGGCTGAGATTACCTACCAAATGCAGGCAAAGATTACCCCCCGAATTGGAAATGCCATCCTGCACAAGCCAGATATTGCTTTCCGATTTATAGGCCTCGATCTCGGTTTTCAGCTTCCCGAGATCGCGGATGATGAGTTTTTTTAGAATTTCCTGCAGCATACCTTCAATTAAGTGTTAACAGATTTCCTTCTAATATGATCACCGCTTCACTGCGGAGAAATACTTTATCGTTTTTTAGTTCGAGGCTCATAAAACCGGTACGGCTCGAAGACTGAAAAGCCTTCATTTTCGACTTACCCAGTTTTTTGCCCCAGTAATTTGCTAAAAAAGTTTGGACTCCGCCCGTTACCGGGTCCTCATCCGTGCCCGCCCAGGGCCAGAAATAGCGGTAATGATAATCGTGCTCGGGATTTTTAGATTGTGCGGTCACCAGCACACCGTTTATACCTGAATAAGAATTCACCAATGCTTTGAAATCGGGTTTCAGCTTTGCCAGTATGTCCGAATCGGCGATCTCCAGCAGGATGATCTTACTCTTTTCGCTGTAAGCTTTATTTGTAATTGACGATAAGCCGAGCGCTTCCAAAACAGCGTTTGGAACATCGGTATCAACGGTCTGATAGACCGGAAATTCCATGATGATCTCCTCATTTTCACGGGTAATAAACAGGTCGAGATTTTGGCCCGTAATAAAATGGATACGTTCTCCGCCGCGACTACTGAAAAGTACTTTAGCAGAAGCCAGCGTAGCGTGGCCGCAAAGGGGAATCTCTTTTTTTGGTGAGAAATACCTAATGCGAAAAGTGTCAGCTTCATTTGTCTCCCGGACAAAGGCGGTTTCCGACAGGCCGAATTCACGCGCTATATTCAGCATTATTTCATCGCTGATATTTTCATTTGGGAAACAAACGCCGGCAGGGTTTCCTTTAAAAGCTTCGGTTGTAAACGAATCGACGATATAAGTTTTCATTTCAGCGGCGAATCTTTCCGTGTGAAAAGATCAGCGGCAAATGTATTCAGATTTTTAATGGCCCTCCCTATCTGCCAGGCATCGCGGTTGCGCCTTTCCACGTAATTTGACACAGCCCTGATCTGAATTCCCGCTACACCGGCCTGTTTGCAGGCATAAAAGAAAGCTGCCCCTTCCATGCTTTCTAATTGAGGTGACATGCGGGATGTTAATTTTTGAATGTTGACCTCATTGCCATGAACGGTATTCACCGTAACCGCCGACACCTTTTTAATGCCATATGAATCAGGCAAAGAAAAGGTCGGTGTCAAAATACTTTCGCCAAAACCAAGCTGTTCGATGGGTAAAAATGCTTCGTCATCTTCAGCGCCCAATTCTGAAAAACGATCTTCAATTATCTCTACCACTTCGCCCAGTGCAATACCGCGGTCAAAACTGCCGGCTATGCCCAGGTTTATCAGCAGGTCATATTGATTTGTCGCGAGGTGTTTACCCAAAGCGAAAGCAGTAGCCACCATGCCTACGCCGGTGATCAGCGTGGCGACGTCGTGCCGGTTATAGGCCTCTCTCAGCTCGCAGCTGATATGGCTTCCCTGGTCGCAATCATAATCAGCAAAGCGCAGATCGGCGATCAGTTTCCCGATCTCGGCTTCTGTGGCAGCGACGAAAAGGATCCGCATAATGGCTTTATTTTGACATCTAAGGTAAACAATCCCCAGTTTTTTGTTTTGTATATTTGCACCAATTATTGCTATGATGATCTATATAACACGGAAAGAGCATTTTAACGCTGCGCATCGCATGTACCGTGAGGAGTGGAGTGCCGAGAAAAATGCGGAGGTTTTTGGGAAATGCGCCAATCCCAACTGGCACGGACACAACTATAACCTGTTCGTAACGGTGAAGGGCGAGATCACCCATGCCACAGGTTACCTGATTGACCTGAAGGAATTGAAGGCGATCATCAATGAGTATGTGATCGAAAAACTCGACCATAAAAACATCAATTTGGATGTACCTTTTATGCAGGGCAAAATGGCTTCGACCGAGTTGCTTTGCATCGAAATATTTAACCAGTTAAAAGGCCCCATCGAAGCTTATAAAGGCGTATTCCTGCATTCGGTGAAGTTGTATGAGACCGAAAATAACTCGGCCGAATACTTTGGCGATTAAATCTGAACAATGAGCAGAAACAACGGCTACCCCGATCGCGACGCGGGCATCGACGGGTACAAAAAAATAGACCGCTATAACCACGATCTGATCGATAACCTGAGCGAACACTATAAAGGCGTATTGGAGCAGATCGGCGAGGACCCGACGCGCGAAGGCCTGCTGAAAACACCCGAGCGTGTGGCCAAAGCCATGCTTTTTCTTACGCAGGGGTACGATCTGAACGCCGAGGAAATACTGAAATCGGCCATGTTCAAAGAGGAGTACAGCCAAATGGTGGTAGTGAAGGATATCGAAGTGTATTCCATGTGCGAGCATCACATGCTGCCGTTTTTTGGTAAGGCGCATATCGCCTATATTCCGAACGGGCACGTGGTGGGGCTGAGCAAAATTCCGCGAGTAGTGGATGTTTTCGCGCGCCGTCTGCAGGTGCAGGAACGTCTGACCAATGAAATAAAGGATTGTATCAAGGACACGCTGCATCCGCTGGGGGTCGGCGTCGTGATCGAATGCCGCCACCTGTGCATGAGCATGCGCGGCGTGCAGAAACAAAACTCAGTTACGACTACTTCAGCCTTCACCGGCGAATTTTTGAAAGAAAAAACCCGCACAGAGTTTTTAAATTTGATATCAGCTAAATTAGGGTAAGAAATTAGTGATTAGAGATCTGAGATTAGGTGCTCTGTCTAATCACATAAATCAACCCCAAAATAACCTAATTAACTAATCTCTAATTACCAATTAACTAACGTGAAAGCATACTTATTTCCGGGGCAGGGCGCCCAATTCATAGGCATGGGCAAGGACTTGTACGAAAAGTCGGAGCAGGCCCGCCAGTTGTTCGAAAAAGCCAATGAAATATTAGGTTTCCGTATCACAGATGTGATGTTCAACGGAGCCGAGGAGGACTTAAAACAAACTAAGGTCACCCAGCCTGCTATATTCCTTCACTCGGTTATCCTGGCCAAAGTCATGGGAGACAATTTCAAACCTGATATGGCAGCGGGGCACTCTTTGGGCGAATTTTCCGCCCTGGTAGCCGCCGGGGCATTATCCTTTGAAGATGGCCTGAAATTAGTTGCCGCACGTGCAAACGCCATGCAAAAGGCTTGTGAAATACAGCCATCGACCATGGCGGCCATTTTGGGGCTGGATGATTTTACTGTTGAGGATGTTTGTGAAAGAGCTACGGACATTGTGGTGCCCGCTAACTATAATTGCCCGGGCCAATTGGTGATCTCCGGCACCATCGCCGGAGTGGACTATGCCTGCGAAAAACTGCTGGCAGCCGGCGCCAAACGCGCGTTAAAGCTGAATGTCGGCGGTGCTTTTCATTCGCCGCTGATGCAATCGGCCAAGATGGAACTCGAACATGCCATCGCGCATACCGGGATCAGGGAGCCGGTGTGCCCTATCTATCAGAATATCGACGCAAAACCATACACCGATCCCGAAAAGATCAAGCATAATTTGATCGAACAGCTAACAGGCCCCGTACGCTGGACGCAGATCGTGATGCACATGCTGCAGGATGGCGCTACCTCGTTCACCGAAGTTGGTCCCGGTAATGTGCTGCAGGGACTCGTTAAAAAGGTTGACCGGGCGGCTGTAACCAGCAGTGCTGCGGTTGAATAACTAAAAGGCAAAAAAATTAATAGCCGCTTCAAAACAAACGGGGCGGCTTTGTTTTTTTATCGTATTTTTATACTGCCTTTTTGAACGCATTGACTACATCCGCGAAAATACGGTTAATGCTGGCGCTTCTCTTCGCCAGCTTGTTGCTAACGGCAACTATCGTGCAACAAACTTATACGCCCAAAAACAGCCTTTACCAAACCGCTCAGACGCTTGAGGACAACCTGCATAAAAAGGAAAGTTTTGCAGCGGGCATATTCAATGATAAAAAAAGTTTCGATCAGCTGAAGACACTGGAAAGTGACGATAACGCTGCGCTGCAGACCATCAAAAATTTTACTACCGATAAAAATATCTGGGTGGCCACTTATGTCAAAAACCGGCTGGTATTTTGGAGCGGCGTAAAAGTGATACCCAGCCGGCCTGATACCATTGCTGAAGGTTTTTCATTAGTTGATGGATTGAACGGGCGATACGATGTGCTGAAAAAAACCGATGGCGATTTTACGGCTTTAGCACTGATACCGGTCAAGCAAAAGTATCCCTACGAAAATCAATACCTGCGCAATACGTTCGCCACAAACCTGCTTAAAGACAACAATATTGAAATAGCCAGCTATACGGATAAAAATATTTATGGAATAAGAAGCATAAACGGTAACGAACTTTTCCTGGTAAAGAACAATCCCGGCCACGCGAGCCATAAGTTTTTCTATTTCGAGGTCATATCGTGGACGTTATGTTTTTTAGTGCTTTGTATGCTGGTGCACAATTTCAGCAACTACCTGTCTTTAAAGCTTCATCCTTACGCCGGATTTGTTTTCCTGGCTTTTTTCCTGCTACTGATACGCTTCGTAAACATCCACTATGGGTGGCCCCGCGTCGATCCGGCGCCCGAGCTATTCAGAACCGATTTTTACAGCCAGGGAATGCTCTTCCCTTCATTCGGCGATTTTTGCGTCAATATACTGTTCATCAGCTGGTTTATAAGCTATGTGCACAGGTATAAGAATAGCCTCACCCGGCATATCCATGGTATTGCCGCGGGTTATACCATGGTCGTCTGCTGCGTCACCTTACTGGTTGCAGTGTCGTCTTATTTACTTTCCGTTTTTTACAAGCTGGTTATTTTTTCGAAGATAAACTTCGATGTCAACAACGTGCTCAATCTTTCGGCATACAGTGTGTTGGGCATACTCATGCTATGTTTTGCGTTCCTCATATTCTACCTGCTTGTTGAAATATGCCTTACACTTTGCACCCGGACGGATGTGCCGGTACAACACCAGGTGGCCTTGCTCGCGATCGCAATCGTTTTTTCAACGCTGATATCGGCCGTTCAGCACGAGGAGTTCACGGCTTTCTATATTCTTTGGGGGGTATGGGTACTACTCAGGGGTAACTCGTACAGGTACTTTGGCGGAAGGCTTAATTCAGGCGAGCTGATCAGCATCATATTGGTCTGCGCCCTGGTTTCAGCGATCAAGCTCAACCATTTCCAGGCAATTAAAGAGCGGAAAATACGGGAAAATGTTATCCAACAACTGCTAACCTCAGACGATCCTGAAGCCGATAAAAGCTTTAGAAAATTAGAAACGAGGATCATGCACGATGGCTATATCAGCCAGTATTTCGCCGACTCCGTGCATAACAGTATTTACCTGAAAAATTACTTCCAGAAAATATATTTTGACGGCTACCTTTCAAGGTATAACGTGAATATATACCTGTACAATTCAGCCAATGAGCTGCTTTCGGCTTCGGGCAACCAGAAGTACGACCTGAACGACTTTAAGGCCATGGTGCAATACAGCGCCATCAAGGTATCAGACCATTTTTACAGGGCTAATACCGATTTTGGGGTGCGCCAATATTTTACCTTGCTGCCTGTATCGAAAGGCGACACCACCGCGCTCGGCACCCTTGTCATCAACCTCGAGTCGGAGCCTTTCCAGGCGGAAAATACTTTTCCCGATCTGCTGGTTGATGGCGATACGCGCCCAGGGACGAATTTCAAAGGCTATTCTTATGCTTTATATACTGATGACAAGCTGATAGCAAGGCACGGCGATTATGATTACAGCGAAACTAACAATGATCTTAAAGGGAAGGTACGAGAATATGTCCATAGGGCCCCTTTACTCCGCGACCTTTCTTTATACAGTATCTGGTCAACGTATGATCATTTGATCTACAAGCCCAACAAGCGCGACCTGGTGGTGGTAAGCAAGCGGGAATCGCCATTCCTTGACATGGTTACTTCTGTTACATTCTTTTTTATCGTTCTGCTGGCATTCAGCGCGCTCATTATTCTTACCCGGTGGCTTTGGGGCAGGATGAAGATCATGTATATCGAGGACAATTATTTTCACTGGGTATTAAAGCTCAATTTTGATAATATACTCTACAAAACCCGTATCCAGCTATCCATCGTATTCGCTGTGACGGCGACACTGATACTGGTGGGCCTCATCACCTATGCCTCCATCGCCCGGCAGTACGATGAACAGCAGAATGCCACGATAAGCGACCGTATCATTCATATCGGCAGATCATTCGAAAGTATAGGCCTTATTAATGGGATCGGCCATACCGATCAGGAATTTCAGAATACGTTCAATCAGTTTGCCAGCACTTATTCGGCCGACCTGACGCTTTACAGCCTGGATGGGCACGAGTTGGTATCAACCCAGCCTAAGATATACGATTTTAAGCTGATAGCACCGCGCATCAATGCCCGTGCTTACGTTGCCCTGAACCGGCAGCAGCGCAACGTGTTCGTAAACCAGGAAATTATCGGCACGCTGTATTACAAGGCTGGCTATGTTCCGGTCAGGAACAAGGACAAAACAAAAACTATAGGCTATCTTGAATTGCCATATTTTTCAAATCAGGCCGAGTACAATGAACGCCTCGGCTCGCTGCTGAATGCGATGATCAACATCTACGCGTTGATCTTTATTGGCATCGGCCTGCTGGCCATCATCATAGCCCGGCAGATCACAGCGCCATTAAACATCATTGAGCATGGTCTCAGGAAAACTATTTACGGGCAGAAAAACGAACCTATCAAGTGGAACCGGAATGACGAGATCGGTACGCTGGTAAAGGAATATAACAACATGATCG
>JAFDZL010000293.1 GCA_018266935.1 Bacteroidota bacterium
AATACTGTACTTCGCCCTTGAATACCGTACTTACGCTGGACTTGCTTGTAGGTAAGCAGCCCTTTTTCTACTTCGTCAACTACACCCAGCTTAAAGGCCAAACTGTAGTCCTTTTGCGTTTTCCTCACATGTCTGTTTTTAATCGCTTTTTCCATATAAGTCAACTTTTGTGTCAACTTATTTTAGGACGATGCATAGTGCAAAAATAAAAAGCCCCCGGTTTTGCGGGGGCCTTTATCAGCTTTTCTTTTTTGTCGTCGTGGTCGTGTGTTTTTTGGCAACCGGTTTTTTAGCCACTGGTTTTGCCGGTGCGGTGTGCTTTGTTGGCTTTATCTTTACCAATTCCACATTAAAAACCAGCGTGCTGAAAGGCGGTATGGCGTCGCCACTACCCTGGTCGCCGTAAGCTAATTTTGAAGGGATCACCAATATGGCTTTGGAACCCTCCGGCATCAGCAGCAGACCTTCGTTCCATCCTTCGATGATCGGGTCGGTGCCGATCACAAACTTCAGGGGTTCATAGGTGCGGCCGGGTTGGTTAAGGCCTGCCTTTTTCGCTTCTGACTCTACGCTGGAGTCAAATACTTTTCCATCCAGGGTCATGCCTGTATAGTTTACAAAGAGCGTATCGCCCTTTAATGGTTTGTGTTTGGCAGACGGCTGCGTAATAGCGTATTTCAGGCCCGATGGCGTGGTGGTTAGCACCAGTTTATTATCTGCAATATATTTGGCTGCGTTCACGCTTTCAGCATTGCGCATGCTGTCTATCGTTTTATTACGTTCGGCCATCGCGTCATTCAGCGATTGCACGCGGCGTATTTTCAGCGTGTAGATCAGGAAACTCCCTTTTGGCAGGAACGCTGGCCTTTCGGTCTCATGACCTATGAATATGCTGTCGGTAGGCACCTTAACGTAAGCGGTGTCCTGGGCTGCCAGCAACGGAAAAACATCCATAATGTCGCCGATATTCTGGCTGGGCTGCACCTGTACTTTTGCAGCGTGACCAACAGCATAGGTGCTGAACAGGATAGAATCCTTCTCTGTCTTCTGGATTACATCAAACGTGATCACATCGTTCAGCTTTATCTTGTCGCCGGGGTTGTTGGTCACCTTTTTTACCAGCGCGCCTTTGGGCGTCTTCACAAAATTATCCTGTGCCCTTACCTGCAGGGTAACAGCTGCGGACAATACGATTATCAAAGCGATCTTTTTCATCTATACAAATAAATGCCCCCGGAGCAAGCCGGGGGCGTATGTGAATTAATTTCCTGAAGGTTTTACCGGTTTCATTTGCACGCTTGGCTGCAACGATGGCGGGGCCTGTTTCGGCGCGTTCGGGTTCGGATGGGTAATATTTAACACCTCGATATCAAATACCAGCGGCGCAAAAGGAGGTATCGCACCGCCATATCCGCGTTCGCCGTACGCGAGTTTAGAAGGGATAACCAGCGTAGCTTTGGCGCCTTTGTTCAGCTGCATCAGGCCCTCGTCCCAGCCGGCGATCACTTTTTTAACACCAACCGGAATTTTAACGGGCTTGTATTCCAGCCCCGGATTGAAGTTGTTGTTCTTCTGCGCGATTTCTTTGTTGTTGGTCTCAAACATTTTACCACTGGTAAATTTTCCGGCATAATAAACTTCTACCGTGTCGCCAACCGCAGGTTTATCGCCTGTACCCGGTTTGGTGATCGTATAGAACAATCCGTCGGGCGTGGTAACGCCGACCAGTTTGTTGTCGTCGATGTATTTTTTGAATTTAGCGCTTTCGGCTTTTTTCATCAGTTCCACCTGGCCGTCATAGTATTTTTTTATCTGCGCGTTCCAAACGGTGTCGGCGCCTTTGCCGGTGCCTTTGGCGATTACTTTTTCCACCTTGATCTCATACACAATGTATTTGCCTTTGATCGGCGGGCGGCGCATACCCTTCTTGAAGATCGAGTCCATATTGGTTTTCACGGTCGCGCTGTCGCCTTCGGCCAGGTAGGGGAAAACGCTCATCACATCGCCCGGGTTGCCTTTTGGTACTACCTGAAAGGTAGGCTGGCCCTGCTGATAGCTGCTGAACAATACAGAGTCTGCATCGGTCTTAGCCACGACATTTACAGCCATAAAATCGCCGACCTTTATCTTCTGGCCGCCTTTGTCGATATGGATATTGTACAACATACCTCCCGGGGCCTGTTTATATCCGCTATTGCAACTTGCCAAACCTATGGTTGCAAGAGCCATAAACATTAAGTTTTTCTTCATTTTTATTGTATTAATAGCTTTTTATATTCTGGTAAAATTGATTTGAATTTCTGTACAACGGCCTCCAGGCTATCGTTTGATACCCCTCCGGCAGCATTGCGGTGACCGCCGCCGCTGAAATATTTTTTGCATATCTCGTTAGCCGGAAATTCGCCCTTCGACCTTAGCGAAAGTTTCACCATATCCGCGCGTTCAACAATGAACGCTGCCAGGTGAATACCTTCGACCGATAAGCCGTAGTTGACGATGCCTTCCGTGTCGCCTGTAGTGATGTTATAAGCTTCCAGTTCCTGCCGGCTTACCGAAATAAGCGCGGTGTTGTATTCGCGCAGTACCTCGAGCTTCTCTTTCAGGCAATGTCCCAGGAATTGCAGCCGCGTTTGGGGCTGGTTACTGTAAACCTGTTCGTGGATATGCCAGTTAACTGCGCCGCAATCAATCAGGTCGGCCGTTACGCGGTGTACTTCGGCATTGGTATTTGGCAACGAGAACGAGGCCGAGTCGGTCATAATGCCGGTGTAAAGGCAAGTGGCGACGTCCTTATTGATCAGTTCCTTATGACCGAGCTTATTAACGATAAAATCAAAAACTAATTGTGCAGTGGCGCAAGCGTTGATGTCCCAATGCCGGTAGTCGTCAAAATCCTCTGGTTCCAAATGATGGTCTATCATCACTTTTGCTGCCCTGGCGGCCCGTACCGCCTCGCCCAACTCATAGATACGACTTAAATGGTTAAAGTCGAGACAGAAAATAATATCCGCTTCTTCGACCAATTTTTCCGAAAGCTCCTTGTTGTCCGGATAGATGATCACGTCGCCGTTGCCGGGCAACCAGTCAATGTAATCGGGGTAATCCGTCGGTGTGATCACCGTGGTATGGTGGCCCTGCTGTATCAGGTAGTGGTATAGGCCCAATGATGAACCAATAGCATCGCCATCAGGTTTGTGATGCGTTGTGATCACTATCCTGCGGGGTTGGGCCAAAAGCGCTTTGAGCTTTGCTTTATCGGTTATCATTTTTGAAAACAGGCTGCAAAGCTAAGGAAATTAATCAAATACGGGATAGGGAAAAGAAAGCTACTGCGCGTGCGGCGCGTAAGGCGCAAAACGTTTGCGGAAATTTATAAAAGGCTTGCATACTGTTAGGTATGCAAATTTTGTTCCGTGCCTGCCGCACGGTTGTTTGGATTATGACGGTTTCTACAAATCTTTAACCCCGATGGGGTTAAGCAAATCTCATAAAGCAAAAAACGTTTATTTAATTAACATCAAAACGCTACTTTTGCGCCAAATTTAAAACACGTGATGGAAACCAATAAAACATTCACTATGATAAAGCCCGATGCGGTTGCTAACGGGCACATCGGCGCGATACTGGACCAGATCATCAAAGGCGGGTTCAAGATCGTTGCGATGAAATATACCTGGCTCACGCCCGAAAAGGCCGGCCAGTTCTATGCCATCCACGGGGAGCGGCCTTTTTTCAAGGATTTGGTATCGTTCATGACTTCGGGCCCTATTGTGGCCGCGATACTGGAAAAAGATAACGCCGTTGAGGATTTCCGTAAGCTGATAGGCGCCACAGACCCGGCCAAAGCCGAGGCTGGAACCATCCGTAACCTGTTCGCCAAGTCGATAGACGCCAATGCGATACACGGTTCAGATTCTAACGAAAACGCTAAGATCGAAGGCGATTTCTTTTTCTCGTCGTTCGAGAAATTCTGATATTCATTCCCGGTAAGCGCGACATAATTTCCGTTTACCGGGAATAATTTCCCCGTATCCTTTGTTTTTGCAGATTTAAATTGGTACTTTTAGTTATTGTAAACGTGCCGGTTATGCCTGCCGAAGGAGTTGGCAGGGTAATTGTGTATAGCATAAATGCATTAATACACTATTTTATGAAATTATTAGGCAGGGCATTTATTTATTTGGGCATCATCTGCGGGGTGATCCTCATCAATTCTTTGTTCTTCCTGCACCGTCCGCCCGAAGTGCAACTGGTATTTATTACCCCGGGCTTCATTATCCTGGGTTTTGCGCTCATCAGCGACGATATCAGGAAAAGGAACCCTTCGCGCGTTCGCTCACGCTGGGTCAGAGGAAGATAATCTCGTCTATCACCACCGAGTTCGCATCGTTATTGATCTTTTCAATGATCTGTGAGCGTATCATCAGCAATTCATTCTTAATTACCGAGGATTCTATTCGCAGGAATAGTTTTTTGTCGCGGATGAAAATCTCTTTCGTCCGGTTCGCGACCGATTTGCCGACCAGCTCGGGCCATGATGATATAATGCCTGTTTCGTCGTATCGCCGCTTGATCTTATAGACCTGCAGCATCTGCTCGATAGCTTCTTTCAGCGTTTTGTCATTGGTTTTACGCATCGATCGCTCCTCCTTTCACTTCAAACAATTTAATATCCACGCCTATCCGTTTAAAGATAGCGGAAACCTTGTCTTTGCTGGTGTCGGTAATAAATACCTGGCCGAAATCGTGGTTGGAAACCATTTGCATTAGCTTGGTTACGCGCTTGTCGTCCAATTTATCGAAAATATCATCCAGCAGCAATAGCGGTTTAAAGCCTTTTTGTCGGTATAAATAGGTGTATTGCGCCAGTTTAAGCGCGATCAAAAACGATTTCTGTTGCCCCTGTGAGCCGAACTTCTTCATCGGCATGCCGTGTATGGAGAACTGCAACTCGTCGCGATGTATCCCCGATGTGGTTCGTTCGAGGGCGCGGTCCTTTTCCGTACTTTTTTTAAGCAGCGACGCGAAGTCATCCTGCAGCAGCTGGGATTCGTAAACAAGATCGACATGTTCGGCGTCTTCGCTCAGGAATTGGTAGTGACCGTTAAATATCTCCGCAAAGCTTTCCATAAAAGCCTTCCGTTTTTCGAATATCCGGCTTCCGGAGGCTATCAGTTGTTCATCGAAAACGGCGAGCAGTTCCGGATCATAGCGGCCGGTGTCGGCTATCTGCTTCAATAATGCATTACGGTTGATCAGTACCTTATTATAAGTGATCAGTTCGTCCAGGTAGTGGTTGTCGGTTTGCGAGATCACATTGTCGATGAATTTGCGCCGTTCTTCGCTGCCTTCGATGATGATACTGATATCATAAGGGGACACCATCACCAGCGGGAACAAACCGATATGGTCGGCAAGGCGCTGGTAATCCTTTTTGTTCCGTTTGAACTGCTTCTTCTGGTTCCGCTTCACCCCGCAGGAAACCGATTCCTGTTTGCCGTCCCTGATAAAAAGCCCGTTGACGACGAAGAAATCCGTGTCTTGTTTGATCTGCTGGCTGTCGATGGGGTTGAAATAACTTTTGCAAAGCGAAAGGTAATGTACCGCGTCGAGCAGGTTTGTTTTGCCCGCCCCGTTATCACCGGTAAAAACGTTCACGCCTTCGCTCAGGTCAAGTCCGGCCGAGGCATAGTTTTTAAAATTGATGACGGAGAGATGCTGGAGGTACATTGGTTTCAAATGTAGTGATTAGAGATTAGTTAATTAGTGATTAGTTATTGGTGGTGGCCTACATACACCATCTTTCGGACTTCCGGACTTTCCGACTTGCGGACTATCTAAATAATTGCGTCACCCTATTGTTAAAAAAGTTGAAAACCGTATTTTTGCACACTTAATTTTTGAATAAATGTCGAAAACGCAGGCGAACAGTACTCCGGTAGCCAACAATGAATTCGGGCAAACCGGCAAATTTGTACGCGAGAACCAGAAGAGCTTAATTTTTATCGGCGGGGCCATTGTATTGATGGTACTGCTGTATTTAGGTTACCAGAATTTATACCTTGCACCCCGCCAGGATAAGGCCAATAACCAGATGTACCAGGCGCAGGAATGGTGGCAGAAAAAGGATTGGGATAAAGCTATTAAAGGCGACGCCGGCTATCCGGGGTTTGAAAAAATCATCTCCGATTACAGCAATACCAAAGCCGCTAACCTGGCTTACTACTACCTCGGTATCGCTTACCTGAACAAGGGCGATTTTCATAAAGCTATCGACAACCTGACCAATTACCGTGCTGACGACAACCTGATCGCTGCCGAAGCTTTAGGCGGCACAGGCGATGCTTATACCGAACTGAAAGATTACGATAAAGCTACTACTTACTTCAAAAAAGCAGCTGATAAAGCAGGCGACAAATTCCTGTCACCGTTTTACCTGAAAAAGCTGGGCCTGGTCTATGAAGCTCAGAAGAATTACAAAGACGCTTCGGATACTTACAAAAAGATCAAGACCGATTACCCCGACAGCAACGAAGCGCAAAGCATTGACGCTTATATTGGGCGGGTTGACGCGCAACTGTAAAGAATTTCGAATTTCGAATTTTCAACTTCGAATTTGCATAAACGTAAAGTTTGCTAAATTCGAAATTGAAAATTCGGCATCCGAAATAATTGCCCATGGCTACCCAACTGAAAAACCTATCTGATTTTTCCAATACCGAAATACCTTCGGCGGCTCCGTACCGTTTTGGCATTGTCGTGGCCGAATGGAACGCTGAAATAACCAACGCACTGTACCAGGGCGCTTATCAGAGCCTGGTGAATAATGGCGCCTTGCCCGATAATATCTTCAATTACAGTGTACCGGGAAGCTTTGAGCTGACAGCCGGAGCAGATATGTTATTGAATAATTTGCATCTTGACGCGGTGATCTGCCTGGGTTGTGTGATCCAGGGTGAAACAAGACACTTTGATTTTATTTGCAATGCGGTCGCGAACGGAATCAGCAATGTCGCTATAAAACATGGAAAACCTGTTATATTTGGTGTATTGACGACCGACACCCAGCAGCAGGCGATTGACAGGGCGGGCGGTAAACACGGCAACAAGGGCGACGAGGCAGCGGTAACTGCGATAAAAATGGCTAATTTAGCTGAAACATTGAATAGCTGATCTGCGTTTAAATAACCTGATTCAAAACGATGAAAAAGATAATTTACATAGCCCTGTTCGCTTTAATAGCGTTGAGCGTTGCATCATGCTCCAGTAAACTTTGCCCGGCCTACAGCTCGTACCCAAAAAACAGCCGATAGTCATTTTTTCTCTTCGCCACGATAATGTGCTGCTGTAGCATTACTTTTGCAGCCGTTTTATTTTTATTGATATGAATTGGATACCGTTGGAGTCTGCAGAGCAGGTGAAAGAGATTAAACAACGACAAGGCTACAGCATTATTTTCAAACACAGCATCCGCTGTTCAACCAGCTTAATGGCAAAACGAAGGCTGGAGATGGACAAAGAAACATTTCCCGATGATATACCCGCTTATTTTCTAGACCTGATCCGCCACCGCGATATTTCAAATCTGATCGCCGAGGATTTCCAGGTACACCATGAATCGCCCCAATTATTGGTCATTAAAGACGGCGAGTGCATACTCGACCAGTCACACGGCCATATCTCTATGGAAGAGGCATTGTCGGTAGTGGGTTAGTCGGGAAGTCCGAATCCCGATAGCTATCTGGACCACATAAGTCTGAAAGTTTTTATTTTTGTTCCGACGTTCAATTCTGGCAAAAATCTAAAATGGCCTTAAATTATCCCTTGAGCAATATACAAATTGAGTTGCTAAAACTATTCGGCACAAATCTATCAGAACGCGATTTGATAGAACTGAAACAGCTTTTATCAAAGTTCTGCGCTAAGAAAGCTATTTCATTAGCCGATGATATATGGGATAAGAAAGGGTTAAGTGATCAGGAAATGGACACCTGGCTCAACCGCAATTAATCTTGCGGACTTTCGGACTTACGCGGACTTTCGGACTTCCCGACTAAGCAAGCACTTCCCAGCCAAAATCAACTGTCTTCACCAGGTCAGGGTGCAGGCTCAGATATACCGGGCAGGTCAGGCAGATATCTTCAATCAGTTTTTGCTGAGCTTCAGTATATTGTTGCGGAAACTTCAGTTTGATCTGCAATTCAGCAACTTTTCGCGGCGGGGTGGATGTCATGATCTTCGTCACCGAACACTTGGCGCCGTCGATGTTAAGGCCATCATTGCGTGTTTTTAGAGCAATAGTCGTCAGCATGCAAGTGCCGAGTGCTACGCCAAGCAAATCAGTTGGCGAAAAGGCCTGGCCTTTGCCGTGGTTGTCGGTTGGGGCATCAGTTAGTATTTTGGTGCCCGACTGAACGTGAATGTTTTCAGTTCTAAAGTCGCCCAGGTAGGTAGTTTCTATAGTTGCCATCTTGATTGGATTCGTTTGCAGATGTTGTTCATACAAAGCTAAAGCTATCAGCTAACTTTCCCAAGATATTAACGGCGCAAATATCAATTTGTTCGACTTTTCTCGTCTTCTGCGCTGCCGGTAACGTTTCTTTTGCGGGCATTAGCGGCTTTGCCGAACCGATATGAAAACGCTAGTCCGATGCGCCGGCTATCGGTTTCGCGGGTAGAAAAGGCATTTACCTGGTTGATGCCGATGGTTTGCGTGCCAAAATTGAAAGTGTGGAATATATCATTGACCGTAAAGCTGAAAGTCCCCTGGCCGCGCAATATCGTTTTGCGGATGCCGCCGCTTATATTATAGCCCGCCTTATTGCCCTGGCTTTGCCCAAAAGCTTGCTTACCCGGGAAAAAGCCATCCACTTCAGCGCTCCAGTCTTTGCTTAGCTGCAATTCATTCGTCGTCTCGATCTCGTGTTCATTGGCTTTTTGGCGGATAGTTACATCGCCCGCGCTTCCGTTGTTCAGCATATATAGCAATACTGCGTTCAGCCGGACAGTCCACCATAGCGTAGGGCTGAAAGAGAAATAAGGGACCAGGCTGTAAGTGCGGTTATCGATAAAATTATATGGCCTGGTGATCAGCACATCGCCATTAGCTTGAGTAAGCAGCTGACTTTCGTTGTTGCCTACCCCATATCCGGCAGTGATGCCAATATATTGCCGGTATGAGTAACGGAGTTCATAGTATTCATTATAGTATGGTAAAAGATTAGGGTTGCCGGTTGAGTAAGAATACTGATCATGATAAAACAGGAACGGATTTAGCTGCTGGTAGCCCGGCCGCCTGATCCTTTGGTTATAACTAAGCGCCAAATTGTTGTTCCCTGCCGTATCTAATTTGTAGGACAGATATACGGACGGGAACAAGTGCGTATAGGTTTTTGTAAAGGATGAATCGGCTATGTCGGGATTGCTGAACCGATGACCTGAGGCATTAGTGTTTTCGGATCTCAAACCTGCCTGTATGCCCCACCTTGCCCACGATTTTCTTATATTAATATATGCTGAATTGATATTCTCGCTATAACGGAAATGATTGCTTCGGCTGTAGTCCTGCACGTGCCCGCTGCCATCGAACCAATTCAATTGGTTATCGTTTGATACATAACTTGACTTGATACCATCGTCAAATTCTCCTTTGCCTGAAAAGGGGCGGATAAAGTCGGCCTTACCCGAATAAATATTTACATCGGAAGGCAAAAGAAACAGCCGCTGTTCAAAATCCGATAAGCTGCCATCAGCCCGGTATTCATAGACGGGTGACAATTGATTGCCGAAACTGTAAAAGTGAACATAGTCCGCGTCAGCGGTGAGCTGCGTACCCGAATTGTCGAATTTGTGCTGCATGTTGAGGTTGACGCCGGTGGTCCGGAATTGGTATTTGCCGCCGGTAAAACCTTTTCCCGAGGAATCCAATTGCATATTGCCATTGTATTGGTTATTGGTATAATTTAAAAGATCAGTTCTTGGGCGGGTGCTTCCGTTAACCATAAAACCGATCGTAGTTTTTTGATCCAGGAAATAATCCATGCCCAGTCTCCCGTTCCAGGCATTGGAAGTATATCTGTAATAGCTGCTTTGCAAGGCTGCGGTGTTCAAGGCGCCATTGGTATTGTAGAAATAACGTGAAAAAGTCTCTTTACTGTAATTTTGATCAAGGCCGTAACCCAGGTTACTGAAGAGGTTAAACTTTGTTGTGCGGTAATTGATATTTAAAGCATCGTTGCTGCGGCCATAAACGCCCTGGTTATACCCGAGGCTGATGTTCCCGTTAAAACCTGCAGCGCGGTTTTTCTTTAGGACGATATTGATCACAGCGCCACCGGATGCATCGTACCTTGCCGGCGGATTGCTGATCAGTTCAAGTTTATCTAACGTTCCGGCAGGCAGCGAACGCAGGTAAGCGGCCAGGTCAGCGCCCGACATATAGGTGGGTCTGTCGTCGATCAGTACCAGTACGTTGCTTTTTCCGTTAAGGCTTATGTTATCATTAGCATCGACAATAACGCCGGGGCTTTTGGATAATGTTTCCAGTGCGTTGCTGCCCGCCGCGGTCACCATCGCGTCAACGTTAACAATCGTCCGGTCGATTCGTTGTTCGACGAGCGGTCTCCTGGCGGTAATCACCACTTCTTTAAGCGGCTGATTTGAATTGGATTGTAATATTATCGCAGGCAATGCAATGGCTGCGTGCGCATCACTTATGCTTAAATGGTCGTCCCTGTAAGTACTAAAGCCGATATGGGTTATAGTGATGCTATATGATCCATTTACAAGACCGTTGAAATCAAAGGAGCCGTTCCCAGTCGCCGCGTGTGTTTGTTTGGCGGCTGTGTCGCTCAGTTTGTATAAAACTATCGTCGAGCCGGGCAAAGCGTTGTTTTGCGCATCAACAATAACGCCGCTTATTTTTCCGGTGCCATTTTGCGCCTGAGCCCGGGCGAGCATACTGAGCGTAAAAACGCAGAGAAACCAAAATTTGAAATTCATAACTTAAATTATTTCTGCTCAAATTTTGAGTCGAATCAGCGTTACAGAAAACATAAGGTGCAGACAGAGGGCAGATGGGGACAGAAAAGCATCTGAGGGTTATGAGGGGTTGGAATACGTTTTTATGGCTTTCGGCACCGGTTTTGCAATATCTGGCAGCGAGAGTTGTTATCTGGTATTAATTGCTGAAATTTAAACCATGTTCACCACCCGCGGGCTTATTGCGGAAAATCCCATCAAACGACACGCGCTGTTTTGCGCAGCTGTGCTGGCGATGCTATTGCTGGGAATTTCCTTGTTTTATATTGCGGGTTTTCGCTTTCAAAGTGGCGGCATTGTAATCTTCAATTGCGGGCTCTTCCTGCTTTATATATATGCAGGGCGGTGGTTAAGCATAAGATGGCATTTAACGCGCCAACCGCTGTTTTCAGTGGTATTAGCTTTGCTGGTATCACTGGGGCTGGCCTTCATAGATTTCCTTGTCATAAAATATGCGTTCAATCACCCTGATATCGGTTTTATCGAGTTATTGTATGGTTCGATGCCGTTCTTTTTAGTTGGCCTGGTAATGGGCGTGCTATTGAAACTGGTGAGTTATTCGATACAAAAGGAAAGGCAGGAGGCGCAGATCAAAGCGGAACAAAAAGAAAGCCAGTTTAACTTGCTGCAATCGCAGCTGAGCCCGCATTTTTTGTTCAATGTGCTGAATAACCTTTATGGGATCTCAATTGAAGACCATCAGAGGATGCCGCCTTTATTATTAAAACTGTCAAACCTGCTTCGGTATTCCGTTTATGGGGCCAAAAAGCCATTTGTGCCGCTGAAGGACGAACTGGAATATATTCAAAACTATATAGAGTTCGAGCAGATCAGGATCAGCGACCGGCTTCGGCTGAGAACAGATATTGAACAGATCAGCAGCACGCGGATCAAAATCGCTCCGCTGGTGCTTATCGTGTTTGTAGAGAATGCCTTTAAGCACGCAAAAAATACTTTGACGCAGCAGATCGACATTGCCGTTTCATTAAAAATTGAGGGTAATTTTATCCGCTTCACGATCAGCAATTCATACCACGCTGAAAAAGGCGATAGCGCTGCGCTTGAAGATTCGGGCCTGGGCCTCGAAAATACGACCAAAAG
>JAFDZL010000294.1 GCA_018266935.1 Bacteroidota bacterium
ACTCAGGTCTCGATCCGCTGACCTCTATTTTGATCGACCACCTGATCGCCGAAATCACCCAGGAATATAATACGACTACCGTCGTCGTAACGCACGACATGAACTCGGTAATGGGTATCGGCGACCATATCATTTTTCTCTACAACGGCCAGAAATGGTGGGAGGGAACCAACAAAGAGATAGCCCATAGCGACAACAAAGAGTTGAATGAGTTCGTATTCGCCAGCCAGTTTATGAAGGCAGCGAGGGAGAAGCTTTAGAAGTCCGAAAGTCCGCAAGTCCGCATAAGTCCGAAAGACAATTTATATTTGTCTAATCTTCCGGACTTTCCGACTTTTGCGGACTTTCGGACTTAAAAAATGATCCAACTCCTCACACCGACCCACTGGAAAGATTACGAGCTAATAGATTGCGGCGATTTTGAGAAGCTGGAACGTTTCGGCAACTTCATTTTGATCCGCCCCGAACCGCAGGCGGTGTGGAGTAAACAATTGCCGCAGTCGGAGTGGCAGAAACAGCATCATATCAAATTCAAGGGCCGTTCGGCAACCTCGGGCGACTGGCTGAAGAAGAATCCGAATATTCCCGACCGCTGGTATATCGAATATAAGAACCCGGAAGTAGCGATCAAATTCCGCCTGGCGCTTACCTCTTTCAAACACGTGGGCATTTTTCCCGAACAGGCCGTGAATTGGGATTATTCCTCGCAGATCATCAAAAAGTTCAAAACACCACAACCGAAAGTGCTCAATTTGTTTGCTTACACAGGCGGAGCGTCCTTGGTCGCACAAGCCGCAGGCGCTGATACTACGCACGTCGATTCCATCAAACAGGTGGTAACCTGGGCCAGCGAGAACCAGGAATTATCAGGCTTAAGCAATATTCGCTGGGTAGTGGAAGATGCGCTGAAATTCGTCAAACGCGAAGTGAAGCGCGGTAAAAAATATAATGGAATTATTCTCGACCCCCCGGCGTACGGTCATGGCCCGAACGGCGAAAAATGGAAGCTCGAGGACCAGATCAACGAAATGATGCAGGACGTAGTGCAATTGCTTGACCCGGATGAACATTTCTTAATACTGAATGCCTATTCGCTGGGCTTTTCATCAGTCATCATCGAAAACCTCCTGAAATGCGCATACCCCAAAGTTCAAAACCTGGAGACGGGGGAATTGTACCTGCAGGCGACTTCAGGAGTAAAGCTGCCGCTGGGAGTGTTCGGGAAGTTTTATAAGACGAAATAGTTAGCTTAATTCGGGAAGCGTAATGCTGATTATTTCGGATACCGATCTGAGCCTGACGTCGTTTGTCAGGAAATAATCTGCCTTGTTTTCTATCGCGGTTGCCACCTGCAAGGCATCGGGCGTTCGAAGATTATATTTTGCTCTAAATTCCGCCGCCTTTATTGCAAGCACGTTAGTTATATCAAATATTTCAATACCACTGGCGGTCAACAGTATGTTTTTATATTGATCTGCAAGTTCTGTTTGATTTTCACGCAAAGGCTTTACTAAAACTTCGAGCAACGTGATCGACGATGTAATAAATCGAAACCCGCCCTCATCATTCATTTCGAAGATATGCTTTAGATGTTGCTGATATTGTGAATGACCTTCTATAAAATAGATAAGCGGGGCGGTGTCCAGGAAGACCGTCTTATTGCGAAAGTCTGTTATTACCATTGCCTTTCGTCATCAACGTATTGATCAATATTGATACCATGCCATAAAGCGGATCCCAACCCCGAGATTTCACTAAGTTTTATTTGCTTGCCGGTTTTATCACTGCTATGGACCATTGCTTTGATCTTTTTTAATAAAACGGCCTGGTCAAGCTTGTTCAGCTTTTTTACCTGCGATAATATCTCATTTAATCTCAGTTCGGCGTTCATAACTTTTATACTTGGCATAACAAATTTATGATTTTTCGTTTATAAATTGCTATTATGCAATCCTCTATTACCATGTTGAAAATCCGGTTCCTGCTGCTGCTTTGCCTCTTGCCTGTCTTGCTTTTCGCCCAAAAGCATTACGATATTA
>JAFDZL010000295.1 GCA_018266935.1 Bacteroidota bacterium
AAAGAGCGTTTTTTTAACAAGCCTTTCGCAAAATTGGATATTACTATACAACCCGGCCTGAAAACAGAATATTTTATCCGTTTCCAGGCCGTTGAAACGTACTGGCGCTATATCCTGGTAAGCGATTACCTGCAGGAGCTGAAGAAACCGGCCATTATTGGCGGCGACAACGGGGCGTTTTTCGGTGAACCCTCAAAAGTCACGCTGCCCGATAACAGGCAGGTAAACGCCTTTGTATCGAACGATAAGCTGAGCCTCGCTGCCGGTGCGACTAAAGTGTTTCAGCTTGTTGAAAACTATGACAACGGCTCGTCGCAATACCGGGTAGTGATCAGGGCTTTGCCCCGGCCCGACGTGCGCTATATATCGAAAATAGAACAAAACACCAATCCCTTTAAGTACTCAGATATCCTAATCCAATAATCAAATCCAAACATCATGGCAACAGCTTACATGACCCCGGGCGTTTACATCGAAGAACAAAACGCCTTTCCCAATTCGGAAGTAGCGGTCGAGACCGCAGTGCCCGTGTTTATCGGCTACACTGAAAAGGCCGAGCTTAATCACAATTCATTAGTGAACAAACCTACCAAGATCGTATCTTTTGCCGAGTACCTGGAAAGATTCGGCGGAGCGTTCAGGCCGAAATTCACTGTTACCCAGGCAACCACTCCCGATCTGCAGCAAAAAGCGCAGGACATGCCCGGGAATGCGATCTCGGTGCCTAATGCCGATCCGACAAAACCGGATGACGTTTGGTACATTGATATAGCGCAGGACAATACGCTGTACCTGTTTAACAGCATCAGGCTTTTTTATGCCAATGGCGGGGGGCCATGCTATATCTTGTCGGTAGGGACTTATAAAGGCAAGGCAACGATGCCGGTTTCTCCGGCAGATTTTATCGGCTCGGCCGACAAGCCGGTTACCCCGTTCGATCTGCTGAAGAAAGAACAGGCGCCGACAATGGTGCTGGTGCCTGATGCCATAGCGCTGGGTAAAGATGCCTATAATCAAATTTATACCAAGGTTCTCGAGCACTGTTCCGAAATGCAAAGCCGCTTCGGCATTTTCGATCTGGCAAGGCAGCTGCCTACAGAGCAAACCGATGATGTTGTTACTGAATTCCGCACGGATATAGGCGTTAACAGCCTTAACTACGGCGCGGCCTATTACCCATGGCTCAATTCGGCTATCGTGCAGGCTGATGAAGTTGACCTCGATAACCTCGACTTCGGTTCGGCAAGCCTGGAAACTATTCTGACCGAGCCCGCTGCGAAAACCGTGATCGACAAATACACTAAGGACAGCGCCGATCCCACCATCACGCAAAAGGATAAACTGAAAGACAGCTACCTGCAGGCGTTGAAAGCTGTTAGCCCTACTTACGTTGCTATTTTGGGTAAAGTAAGGATCAGGATGAACGAGTTGCCGCCAAGCGGCGCCATGGCCGGTATCTACAGCATGGTGGACAATAGCCGCGGTGTTTGGAAGGCGCCTGCCAACGTTTCGGTAAGCAGTGTTGTTTCGCCGTCCGTTAATATATCCAGCGAAGGGCAGCAAAACCTTAATGTGGATGTTATCGCGGGTAAGTCGATCAATGTGATCCGCTCGTTCCCCGGTATCGGCACCATGGTTTGGGGAGCGCGTACGCTGGATGGCAATAGCCAGGACTGGCGTTATATCAACGTTCGCCGCACGCTGATCATGATCGAGCAGTCCATCAAGCTGGCTACCCAGGCTTATGTGTTCGAACCGAACGATGCCAACACCTGGATCACGGTGAAGAGCATGATCGATAATTTCCTGGTGAACCTGTGGAAGCAGGGCGCACTGGCGGGCGCCGCGCCCGAGCAGGCCTTCAGCGTAGCCGTTGGCCTCGGATCGACCATGACGGCCAACGATATCCTCGACGGTAAAATGCTCATCACTGTAAAAGTGGCCATCGTAAGGCCGGCAGAGTTTATCGTTATCACGTTCCAGCAACAGATGCAGCAATCATAATTAACCATTAGAGAATTAACTTATTTGTTTTACTAAATCTTAAAAATTTAAAATTATGGCAGATGACGGATCAGCCCAATCAGCGGCAACATGGCCGATGGTTAAGTTCTCGTTCCAGGTAAAATGGGATGACAAGGAACTCATTTTTCAGGAGGTTACAGGGCTTTCTTCTGAAACGCAGGTTATTGAATACCGCGGCGGCAGCAGTAAGGTTTACTCCACTGTAAAAATGCCGGGCATTCAGAAATTCGGAAATATTACGCTCAAGAAAGGCATATTCAAAGGCGACACGGCTCTATGGGATAATTACAACCTGATCAAGATGAATACGATCAAGCGATCGACCATTTTGATCAGCCTGCTCGACGAAACCAACGAGGTTGCGATGAGCTGGAGCCTGCTCAACGCTTTCCCTTGCAAAATAACGGTAACAGACATGAAATCGGATGCAAACGAGGTGGCTGTTGAAACCATGGAACTGGCGCATGAAGGCTTAACGCTCAAGAAATAATTGAACCATGAGCGGCGCAATGCCATATTATCCGCCGGTTGGATTTTATTTTAAGGTAAATGTAATAGGAATATCCGGCGCTAATGAAGGCAGCTTCCAGGAGGTAAGCGGGCTGAATGCGAAGGTAGGTGTGAAAGAGGTTGAGGAGGGGGGCGAGAACCGTTTTATTCACCGGTTCCCAACCCCTCCCAAATATGAAAACCTGGTTTTAAAGCGGGGGATGCTTATCGGCTCCCCCCTTATTACCTGGGCCAAAACCTGTATCGAACAATTTACCTTCTCGACCAAAACGGTGGTTGTAAACCTGATGGACGAGAAATCGAGCCCGTTGGCATCGTGGAAGTTTATCAATGCCTATCCTGTGGCGATCAAGATATCCGATCTTAAAGCGCAGGAAAATTCCATTGCGGTGGAATCCATAGAACTATGCTACGACTATTTTACCAAAGTAAACTGACTTATGCCTATAGAGATAAGGGAGCTTAAAATTAAAGTAACCGTTGACGAGAATAATCGGAGGAGGAATAATAATGAGGCCAGGGATCTGGATGCCATGAAGAACAGGATAGTGAAGGAATGCATGGATAAGATACTGGCCAGGCTAAATAACCTATCGGAAAGATAATGGACCAAAAACTGGTTAAGCTAAAGATCGAGGCTTATAAGGATGCCAAATGCGTAGCCGATAAGAAAGGCGAGATAGAGGCTTTTATCAATCCTTCGACCTATAAAGAAACCTTTAAAGGCGTTTATAAGCAGAGTGAGGAAGTGGGTTCAAACGCGCCGACAATGGTGTTCCAGCACGTCGGATCGAGCGACCTGAAATTGAGTTTTTTTGTCGATGGCACCGGCGTGGTGTCGCTGGGCAAATATTCGGGTGTGGATGCGTACATCGATGCCTTCAAAAGCGTCGTTTGCGATTTCAAGGGCGATATGCACAGCCTGCCTTACCTGCTGGTTACCTGGGGACGGCTCAGCTTTACGGGCGTATGCTCCAGCGTTGATGTTACCTATACGATGTTCACGCCCGAAGGTAAGGCCCTGAGGGCAACCCTCGATGTGGTTATTACCGAAAGCGTTGACTTTGCGACCAAAGCAAAAGAGGCCGCCAAATCATCGCCCGATCTTACCCATTTCAGGACTGTTAAAGCCGGAGATACCCTGCCGCTGCTTACCTACCAGATATATGGCAGCAGCGCGCATTATGTTGAAGTGGCCAAATACAACGGCTTAAGCAGTTTTAATGCTATAAAACCTGGTGATGCGCTTTATTTTCCGCCGATACCAAAAAAACTAACTGATGCCCGCTAAGTCACCCGCCAATCTAACCGATACCACCCTGTCTGTTGCGGTCAGCGTAAACGGCAGCCCGATAAAGGATACTTACCCCATCCTTTCGATTAATATTACCCTCGGTGTAAATAAAATATCACATGCCGAACTGGTCTTTATTGACGGCGATATAGAAACGGGTAAGTTCCCGCTCAGCGACAGCGACGATTTTATTCCGGGCAACGAGATCGAGATAAAAGCCGGCTATGTAACCGACGGCGTGGTATCCATATTTAAGGGATATATCGTCAAACAAGCGGTTGAGATCGATCAGGCATCTGGATATACCACGGTGGTTACCTGCAAGCATAAGGCGGTCACCATGACCTTTAGCAAAAAAGAAGCGCAGTTCTCGAAGGTTACCGATAGCGACATCATTTCAAAAGTAGTGAAGACTTATGGGCTGTCATGCACGGTGAAAAGTACATCCGTTACTCAGGAAGCCGTTTTTCAAAAATTGGCCACAGACTGGGACTTCATGTTGTCGCGGGCCGAATTGTACGGCTACATAGTTACGCTTGACGGGGATGCGATCACTATCGGCGAACCTAAAATAAGCGGGGCAGCCGTGCTGAAGATTGCCCAGGGCGATGCCATACGATCATTCAAAGCGGAAGTGAGCGCCGAAAGACAGGCTACAGCCCTGAACGCGACGGCATGGGATATCAAGAACCAGGCCCTGCTTAAGGCGCCCGCCACCGAGCCCTCGGTGAACAGCCAGGGCAACCTGACCGGGAAGGACCTGTCGGGCAAACTGAGCCAGAGCGCGCTTTCCATCAACTCGTGCACGCCGATGGTAATGGAGGAGTTGCAGGCATGGGCCGACGCAAATCTGCTCAGGATGCGTTTGAGCGCGCTTAAGGGCGAGGTAAGTTTTATCGGTAACGCATCTGTAAAACCGGGTACCATCATCGAGCTCGACGGCGTGGGCGACCGCTATAACGGCAGCGCGTTCGTTACTTCGGTGAATCATGTGATCGAACAAGGCCAATGGACAACTTATGTGAAATTCGGATTAGATAGCGGCATCGCTGCCGACAAGCCCAATTTCTCCTATACTGCCGCAGCCGGGCAGCTTCCGGCTATACAGGGCCTGCAGGTGGCAACGGTGAAGAAACTTTTTGACGATCCGGACAGCCAGTTCAGGATACTGGTAAACCTGGTATCTAATGCCGACGACCAGGACGGAATCTGGGCGCGTCTGTCGGGCTTTTATGCTTCATCAGGTTTTGGGTCGGTATTTACCCCCGAAGTGGGCGACGAGGTGGTTATCGGTTTCCTGGAAAGTAACCCCAGGTATCCTATCGTGCTTGGCTCGTTATACAGCAACGGCCGGGCGAACCCCTACCCGCCAAAAGACGACAATAATTACATCAAATCCCTGACAACCAAAACCAAGCTGAAGATCGGCTTCGACGACGAGAAGAAAGTGATCACGATAGAAACACCCGGCGGTAACAGCATTACCTTCAGCGATGACGATAAGTCGATCCTCATCAAAGATCAGAACAGCAATACCGTCAAGATGTCGTCGTCGGGCATAGAGATGAAGAGCGGCAAGGACATCAGCCTCGAAGCAACCGCCGATGTCAATATCAAAGCAACAGGAAAAATAAACCTTACGGCGCAGCAGGATGTGGCTGTGTCGGGGTTAAATATCAGTAATACCGCCAATATGGGTTTCACGGCCAAGGGCAATGCCACAGCCGAGGTTTCGGCCTCGGGCCAGACAACCGTAAAAGGCGGAATAGTAATGATCAATTAAAAGATTATGGGATCGATGGCAGCCAGGTTGACAGATATGCACGTTTGCCCGATGCAAACGCCCGGAGTTCCTCCGATACCGCATGTGGGCGGCCCTATTGTAGGGCCCGGCGCGCCGACCGTACTCATCGGCGGTTTGCCGGCAGCGGTTTTGGGCGACAACGCGGTATGCGTCGGCCCGCCTGATTCCATCGTAAAGGGGTCGGCTACGGTAATGATATGCAGCAAGCCCGCGGCGCGTATGGGTGATACCACGGCGCACGGCGGCTCCATTGTTTTGGGTTGCCCGACAGTTTTAATAGGAGGATGATCAATGGCTGAAAATACAGGATCGTTTTTAGGCACAGGCTGGAGCTTTCCCCCTTCATTTAGCAAGGCAAATGAATCGGTAAAGATGGTATCGGATACCAGGGACATAGAGGAAAGCATCCACCTGATATTGAGCACTATCCCCGGCGAGCGCGTGATGCAGCCCGAATTTGGCTGCGACCTGAAACGGCTGACCTTCGAGATCGACGACTCTACGCTGATCGCAGCGTTCGAGCACCTGATCTACCATGCCTTGCTCAACTTTGAGCCAAGGGTGAATTATATCGGTACCAGTATCATCGACAGGCAGCAGCTCGACGGGGTATTGTACCTGCAAATTAACTTTTCCATTATCACAACCAATACCAGGCACAATATTGTATTTCCTTTTTATCTGCAGGGCGAAGGAACAAACGTGCCTGTTTAACCAGCATCTGAATGTATTTCGACCTGTCAACTTTAGATAACGGTACAACCCAGGATGAAAGGCGCATAGCCACCCTGATGCCCGACTTTATTGAGGTTGATGAACGGGATATATCTTCTCTTTTAAAGTTTATCACCGAGCTTTCCGCGCAATTCAATTATTACGATGCGGGAAATAATCTGCAGGGCGACTGGCAGGATTTTTTCCTGTCCGATATTCATGTGCTGCGCGTCATGGTATCCGGTTATGATCTTGCGGAACAGCTGAACAAGTTTCTGCAGTTGGAGGACGCGCTTTACCTGGCTGAAACCAATCCGGAATTGACCGCCGGACTAAAAAAGCTTTTCGACTTTGTGATGGGCGTGCTCGACCTGATGCACGAACTTCATCGCCGGCTGGAAAATCTTGCAGGCAGCAGCCCGGTGGTGGGGGATATGCTGAAGGTCGTCGATAATTTTGATGACGAATTAGCCTGCCTCGAGGAGTATAACAGGGAAGCCGTTGCGCAATTCGGCGGTGACCTGGAGATGTATGTACGCAGCGGTCTGAAAAAAAAGCGGCGCGGAACAAAAGAAATAACCCAGATATTCAGTCACGGCATCACCGTCCGCGAAAAAATATTGAATGCCCTGCCCGGTATAAAAGACGTGTTTTCGGGTCTGAGCACAAAATTCAGTCATTTGCAGGGCATAACGCAGTTCTACCTTGACAACACGACACTGCTGGAGGAGCACTTTCCGCCACACCTCGCGTTGTACCTTGCGTTTTTGCACCTTTACAGGCATTTGCAGGGCAAAATAAATAGTATCACCAAAGATCACCTCGACCTGTATTACAAGCGTATCCTGGGCATTGGCATGAAAGGCGCAGAGCGTGACCGCGCCCACCTGGTCTTTGAAAAAGATCCGGCCCTGCCTAATGTACAGTTGAACGCCGGTGAAGAGTTGCTGGCGCAGGTACCGGGGCAGCAGGAGCCGGCGGCCTTTACGCTGGACGATGCCATCCTGGTAACCGACGTGCAGATAGCCGAGCTCAAAACGCTTTGCCTGGCGCCGGGCTCCACACAGGAACTTTTGATTTATAAAGGCAACTATCCCTGCCCAACGGCAGCCGCGGCTTTAAAAAATAAAGCGCCGGTAAAAACCTGGCCCGTGCTGGGCGAACCACAGGACGGACTACCCGCCGGCGCTAAAACTATGCAGCTGGCCGACATAGGACTGATGCTGGCGTCGCCCGTGTTATACCTGCCCGACGGGCAAAGGACCATCAGCATTTATATCGATATTGATGACGACGCCTTTGATGGGTTTGTCAGCGAACTTTCGGGCGACAGCGCCAAGGACCCGACGATCGTAAGTCATCAGCTGCTATCGGACGCCTTTCTGATCGACTATACCGATACGGCCGGCTGGAAAAAGGTACGGAAATACAATGCGGCGCTTAATATGGCGCAGCAAAGGCTCGAGATCGACATGCAGGTTAACAATGCCGACCAGGTGTTCGACCTTTACAAACCCGAAGTACATGGAGGTACTTTTGACATCCAATGGCCGGTGGTCAGGATACTGCTGAACAATGACGCAGCTAACTATCCTTTTATCCTCTTGCGAAGCATAAAAATGGACCGCGTCACCATCAGGGCCGCAGTGACCGGAAGCAAGAAGATCAGGTTGCAGAACAGCATCGGCCCGCTGAGCCCGGTAACGCTTAGCCAGCCTTTCGGGCCGATACCCGCGATAGGCTCATACCTTGAAGTGGCCAGCTCCAATATCTTCAATAAATACACCCGCTCGTTTTGCCTGAAAATTGATTGGGCCGACCTTCCCCGCGACCCGGGCGGATGGGCAACTTATTACCGCGCCTACAATAACAACATCAATAACAACTCATTTAAAGTGAAATTAAGCGCTGCCGGTAATGGCAAATTCGTTCCCGATGAACAAGCGAGGCAAGAGTTTGCCCTGTTCGAGACCGGGGAGGATGCAACACTGCGCAACACCACTGCTTTGCGCAATATTGATGTAAAAAGACTTGAATTCAGTGATAGCCCCCTGCTAAACCTGGATGAAGCCGCCGCCGCCAAAAACGTCGCTGCCGGCACGGTAAGGATCGAGCTTACCGCTCCGAACGATGCGTTCGGCCACCGGCTTTTTCCGCAGATATTCCCGCAGATCGTGCTCCATAACGCGAGGCGCTCCAAAAAGCTCGAACTGCCTAATCAGCCTTATATCCCGTCGATGCATGGTTTAAGCGTGGATTATGTGCTTGAACACTCTGAATCGCTTGCAACCGGCAATGTGCAGGATAAGGCGGACATCGACCTCAAGGTTTTTCATCTTTATCCGTTTGGTTATGAAAAAATATATCCCGCCGAAAAAGGAGCTCCTTATAGCTTTATACCCGATTTTGACCAGGAGAACAACCTGTTCATTGGTCTGAAAGGTGTAAGCCCCGGCCAGGAACTATCGCTGCTTTTCCAGGTCAGGGAGAATAATTATGACGAACTGCCGGAAACCGCGGATGTGAGCTGGAGCTACCTCGACGGCAACCAATGGGTTTATCTTTCCGAAAAGGACGTCTTGCGCGATGACACCCACAACTTCATTAACAAAGGCATCGTACGGCTGAAGCTGCCCAGGTTCCTGAAAACGGGGAATACCATCTTGTCTCCGCAATTATACTGGATAAGGGCATCGGCCAAACGGCTGAATGCGGTTCGTTCAAATATCACCGGCATATATGCCCAGGCCGCAACGGTAACCCGCGCCCCCGCCGAACCCATCCGGGCGCTGATCCTGCCCGCAGGCAGCATACAAATGTTCAGGCGAAAGATAGCAGGGATAAGTACGGTGACCCAGCCCTTTGCCTCCTTTGGCGGAAGCTTTGCCGAGTCCGATGAGCAATATTATATCCGCGTGAGCGAGCGGTTGCGGCATGGTCAGAAATTGCTCACGCGCAAGGACATCGAGCAGGCCATACTGGACCGTTTTCCCGGGATACTCATGGCCAAATGCATCAGCCCACAGGAGTATGCCGGGCCGTTAATTGGAAAAAGCACGAAGGTGATCCTGATCCCCAAAGAAAAAGCGAACGGCCTTTTTTTGAGCGACGAGCCCAAAGTCGATCTTTCGGTGCGCTACGACGTGAAAATGTTCCTGGAAACAGTGGTGCAGTCTTTTTTAAAGATCGAGATAGAAAACCCGGTTTATGAGCGAATAAAAGTGATCTGCGAGGTGAAGTTCAGGAATGATAGCGGCACTGACACGGGCATGCTGGCTGGTAAATTGGCCGCGGATATCAAGCGGTACCTGTGCCCGTGGCTGTATGTCGAAGGATCTGACTTTAAGATAGGCTCAGGCATATATATGTCCGAAATGTTGAATTTCATAAAAAAGCAACCATACATAAAACAGGTGAAGAATTTTTCGCTGGTGCATTTTTTCAGCGACACCGACGATATGAATGATGAGAAAAAGGCGCGTGTGATAGAATATATACAGGATAATGATGTGTATATCAAAGGCGCAACGCCCGAATCGGTATTGATTCCGAGCAAATCCCATCTTATAAGCATCCAGGATGACGGCAAAGAGCCCATTACCGGCGGGGTCGGCATCAGCGAATTTGAGATAACGGACGAGTTGCTGGTCTCGCGCAAAAGCGACACCCGCCCGCCGAAAGTGCCGGCCGTTCCTGGAAACAACCGTTCAGCGGAAAAGAAGCAAATTTTTAACCTGGTGATATCACGTCCTTAAAAATAACCTGAAATGGAAAAGCAGAAAAATACCGTTAGCAGAAAGAAATTGCTGGACTATTTTAAAAACGGTAAGATACCGTCGGAAGAGCATTATTCACACCTGATCAACTCGATGATCCACAAATATGAGGATGGGTTTTCAAAGGATGATGAAAACGGGCTGAATATCTACCCGGAGGGGTCGTACAACGCGCTGGTGTCTTTTTACAAGAATATCAGCGCGCCTGTTCCGTTCTTCCAGATCGCCAAAGATAAGGCCGATCCAGACAGCCTGAAGATGCAACCGGCGGTACCGCCTGATAGCGACGACGACCCGGATGCATCGGCCGTCTTTTTCCACACCAGCGGCAAAGTGGGCATAGGAAAAGAGTGTGATGACAGGTACAAGGTTGATATAGACGGCTTTGTGGGCGTGAAAGGCCGTATCGGCACCTACAAATCGGGCCAGGTTAAGGCCGACGGCGTGTGGTACCCTATCATAACTGGCCTTAATAACGGCCAGGCATTTGAGATTATGGCCCGCACGGGCAAGGTGGGCACGGGTAAATTTGCCATAATGCATGCCTATGCTTTAAGCGTTTTTGGACGAAAAGGAGGGAGGATACGACGGACAAACGCCTACTATGGTTTTTGGTGGAACAAGATCAACCTGCGCTGGACCGGCAGTTCGCGGAATTATAACCTCGAGATGAAGACCAATTCCAATTACGGCGATGGCGTAATTGTTTATTATACGGTCACGAAGCTTTGGGACGACGAACTTTTCCTGAGCGGCGACTACTATTATAAAGACAATATAGTCAAATGACAAACCCCGCTATTGATGATATAAGCCATTCCTCTGAATTGCCGCTGGATTTTGATTCGCTCAGAAGCCACGGGGTGGAGCTTATTCAAAATATGGCAGGCGATACATGGACCGACTATAATCTTCATGATCCGGGCGTAACGATTTTGGAAGCTTTGTGCTATGCCATTACCGATCTGGCTTATCAAACGGACTTCGATATAACCGACCTGCTGGCGGATAAGAACGGGAACATCGATTATCGCGCAAACTCTTTCTTCCATAAGCAAAATATCCTGACCACCAACCCGGTCACTATTACAGACTTTCGCAAAGCTATAATTGATGACGTAACGGACGAAAACAACATACTGCTGCTGGATAATGTGTGGCTTATGCCGGTAGTCTCATCTTCCGGCGAGAAGGCTATGCTTGGCATGTACCAAATAGTGGTGCAGGTGAATAAGCTGTTTTCAAAAAAATGGCTTTCCGACGATAAAGAAGGCGCTGATGACAGGAATACAGGCATTATCCGCGACCTGGTGAAGAAAAGTTTTGTCTCAAAAAGAAACCTGTGCGAGGATATTTTTGACGGCGTTGTAGTCCTTAAACCGGCACGTATTTCTATCAGGGCCGAGATACAGATAGAAACCGGGGCCAATGCCGAGCAGCTGCTCGCCGAGATTTACCTCACGCTGGAAACAACGGTGAACCGGCCGGTAAAATATTTGACCGAAATAGAAATGAGCAACCGGGGCTACCCTGTTGACAAGATATATTCCGGACCGTTTTTACACAACGGGCTCATAGACGACACCGATATGAGGGGGCGCCGCCGCACGCTTGATGCGCCTGATCTGATAGAGGCAATATCCGGCATCAGCGGCGTTGTTTTGGTGAAGAACCTGGTCATAGGCAGGTCCGGAACCGAGAATTTCAGTAAATCGCTTATGCTTGATGAATCGGAATTCGCATTCCTGGATATTGAAGCGCCGTCGGCTCTGGCCATAAACCTGTACCTGGATAAATACCAGGTAATGGTCAAGAAAACGCTTTTCAACGATCTGCTGCAAAAAAAGACCCAGGCCGAGTACCGCGATTTTATCAAACTATTTTATGAAACACGCAGGCCCCTGAAGGGAAAATATAGGGATACATCCGCCTATTATTCCATGCAAAATTACTTTCCGCGGGTTTATGGAATAGGGGAAGAGGGCCTTCTTGCTTCGGCCTCGGAAGAAAGAAAAGCGCAGGCCAAACAACTGAAGGCCTACCTGATGTTCGCCGAACAGATACTGGCCAACTATCTTGCCCAGCTCGATCATATCGGCGAATTCTTTTCGAACCGCGCCGATGCACCTGCTGCTACTTATTTCGCCGGCCTTTTGTATAACGTGCCAAACGCGCAAAGCCTCTTCGCCGGCTTCAAACCGGAACAATATAAAACATGGGAAGCATTTGTTGCTGATAAAAACAATCCCTATGTACAGGAACTTGGGCAAATCCTGGAGTCGGACACGATTTTTGGCCAGCGAAAGAACCGGATATTAGACCATCTCCTTGCCCGGTTCAATGAGATGGCGGTCGATTACCCGGTCAATCTTTATGAGGCCCTCTATCATCCGGGCAGAAAGAAGGAACGGATCACGCCTGAAATAAAATGGAAATCGCAGGTGCTGCGGGATTTTGCCCGGATGAACTACAACCGTGTAAGAGGGTTCAATTACCTGGAGGATAAGGACGAGGAATTCAACTTCGAGAAGAAAATAGCCCGGCTGCTCTATATCAGCAACGATCACGGCAAAAGGCCGCTGGCATCGGTTTTCGAAAAAGTGAGATCGGACAAAAGCTACCCGGGCGAGGAGCTCGAAGTGAAGGAGGAACCTGATGATGAAACCGATAACGCCACAGATTGGGGAGCGGAAATGCAGCGTGTGATATTGAGCAAAGATGAAATGCACCGGTATGTTGAAAACGGCGAGCTCGCCGGCGCCGAAAGCGAACAGGCCGATGCTTTTGTTTTTATGAACCGGGGCATATCACTACTGAAGAGCGCGATCAATATCAATAATTACCGCATCGGCCCCGATCCGTTTGTTGATAGTGAGCATTTGGTGTTGTTTAAAGAACCGTCTGACAAACAATGGAACATCATCACGCGCTACCCAAAGGGCAAATCACCCAATATGGGTACGCTGAAACACCTGATGGCCTACATTGCCCGGCTGAGCGCCGATTCTGAGGGTTTTTATGTTGTCGAGCACCTGCTGCTGCGGCCTGATGTGAGCGCGAAAACTTTCGGCTTCAGGCTGTATGAATTGCATGAAGGCAAAGAGCGGCTGCTGCTTGAAAACCGCGACTGGCTTGACTTTAATGAAAGGGAACAAACGGTGGCGGCGTTATTGCAATTTAAAAATGATGCGGTGCTTGTAATTGCGCACAGGAGCAGGATAACAGCTAACGAGAGCCTTGAACTGCTGGAACACACCCGGGAGGCTGTGATCAGGGGCGCGGGCAGCGCAGAGATGCTGAAAAAAGCCGAAGGGCTCTCACGGGAAGCAGCCGTGGTGCTGAAAAATGCTGCCGAATTGGACAGGGCAACTGATGAACGCGGCAAGCAACTTACGGCCCGCATCAGCCAGGTGGCGCAGGGAATAAAACAAACTGCTGACGGCATAACCGAACTGGCGCACAGGTGGGCGGCAATTGATGCCGACTACAAAATAAAAGATATCGTGCCGACGCCAGATGACGTCAGGGATAGGCTTCACGGCAGCTATATCAAGCAATTGAACGCTATACGCGCGTCTGTGGACCAGATGCTGAAAACTGCGCACGAGCAGAAAAACACGGCGGCAACTCAAGCCGATGAGATCAGCGAAGCGATGCTAAAGAAATTGTCGGCGCTGGTAAGAACAGCGGAGGGCGAAGGCAGCCGGTTCCGTTATCTCGAACATATCGTGGGTACTATCAGGCAGTACGGGGAACAAACCCACCCGCGTCTGGAAATGTTTGTTAAAGGCGAGGGCGATGAGGCGATACCGGAAGATTTTTTCAGCTTCAACGTCAGTGTCGTGTTCCCTGAATGGCCCGCCCGGTTCCAGGATAACAGGTTCAGGGCATTTGCTGAAGGATTGTTATGGTACCATGCCCCGGCGAATGTCAAAGTCCATATCAAATGGCTGGACGTTGACACCATGCAGGGTTTCGAGGACGGCTATGCACAATGGAAAGAAAGCCTGAAGACAGGAAATGACTATAACAAGGCATTGCCGCTCATAAAATTGTTGAAATAGAGGATTTAGGCCAAAGCATTTTAAACGGAGATCATGCAGCATATTATCCAAAATCATGTTTTCGATATTGAATTCTCCGACGCCGGCAGAGCGTACGCGCTGCAGGACAGGATAAGCGATATCTTCAGCAGGCAGCTTGTTCCCCGCATGGAAAGTCTGTTCGATAGCCTGGTGCCGGCTGAAGCTACACTGGTTTTTGACGATGTGCATATCGATATCGGTAGTATAGATATTAACCTGCTGGACGACGACCTTGCCGGCAGGATATTGGCCGAATTGGAGAAAGTGATCAGGGAAAGTATCTCTTTAGGCCGCAACATTCATGCGGAACCCACAGGCGGCGAACCGCGGATCAAAACACAGGGAGTCAACCGGATCGAAATGCTGCGGTATTTCCTGCTGACGGGCGCCATGCCCTGGTGGGCTACCGATGATCTGGCGGCCGAGCCGGTAAAACTTATCGAATACCTGCTTGCACACGATGCCGCCGGGCTGAGGCAGCTTATTCTTGACGCCGGGAAATTTGACTATGTGCGCAGGCGCATGGTTTACCAGTTCAGCGACGAGGTGATCCGCAATATCATCACTTTGCTCGAACCGGCCGAGGTGGATTTTATTTTTGACTATCATGCCTCCGCGACGGAAGCGCACCGCCGGGATGAACTAGTCAAAAGCGCCCCAGGCCAGGAATTTGAAAAGGCCTTGTGGGTTTTTATACTGACCTACCTGCTCATCGACCGGGGAACATTGTTCAATCAAAAAGCCTTCCTGCAATCCACCATCGGGCAGATGGCGCAGCATTACAACCGGGACTATGCCGAGCTGCTGACGCTGCTGGCCCGAACGCTGGGTGACGACAAGTTATCACCGGTAAAAAACGATCACCTGGC
>JAFDZL010000296.1 GCA_018266935.1 Bacteroidota bacterium
AGAGGCTACGGCAAAAAGCTTTCAAAAAGGCGAAACGGGGAAACTTTATAGCTGGACCGAACTGCTTAAATCAAGACAGCAAATAATACCATGAAGTCGTTTTGCCTGAAATTTTGCATGCTTTTATTGCTGCCGGCTACCGTGTGGGGCCGCACGATCATCGTCGCCCCCCATACGGCAGTTGCCAATTTGAAACAGGCTATCGACCTGGCAAAGAACGGCGACACCGTCATTGTAAAACCTGGCATATATACTTCAGTCAATACGATCATCAATAAAGAGTTGACCGTCCTGGGAGAAGGCAAGCCCGTACTGGACGCCCGCTACCAGGACGAAGTAGTGACCATAACCAGCAGCAACGTAAAGTTCGACGGCTTTACCATCCAAAACTCAAAAACCGGATCGATGCGCGATTTTGCGGGTATCAGGCTCAGTAAAGTTCAAAACGTCACGGTTAGTAATAACACGCTGCTTAATAACTTCTTCGGGATATATCTTTCCGACAGCAATAATATCAGGTTGCTGAATAACCGTTTATCAGGGTCAGATAATCTCGAAAACTCGGGGAATGGCATTCACCTGTGGAAATGCAAGTATGTGCTTATCAGCGGCAATTACATTACCCGCCACCGGGACGGCATATATTTCGAGTTTGCCAAGAAAAGCACGATCGAAAATAACCTGAGCGAGAAGAACATCCGTTACGGGCTGCACTTCATGTTCTCGGACGACGATACCTATATCCGCAATACGTTCAGGAACAATGGCTCGGGCGTGGCGGTAATGTACACGCGCCGGATCAAGATGCTGCATAATACCTTCACGCAAAACTGGGGCGGTTCCATTTACGGCTTGCTGCTGAAAGAGATCAGCGACGCGCAGATCGAAGGCAACCGGTTTGTACGCAATACCACCGGGGTATATATGGAAAATACCGAACGGATTAACATAATCAAAAATGATTTTAACTCAAACGGCTGGGCAATACGTGTCCTGGCGAGCTGCTATGACGATCATTTCACGGGCAACAATTTTGAAGGAAACTCATTTGACGCCACCACGAACGGCAGTTTGAAGGAAAATTACTTCAGCAATAACTATTGGGATAAATACGAAGGTTACGACCTGAACAAAGACGGCATTGGCGACGTGCCTTACCGGCCGATCAGCCTTTACGCACAAGTTATTGAACAAAATCCGCAAAGCGTAATGCTGATGCGCAGTTTTATTGTGAACCTGATGGATAAAGTAGAACGCGCTGTTCCGTCGGTGACGCCCGAGACTGTGAAAGACGAAAAACCTATGATGAAACCATGGAAGAGATAATAGGCATAAGAAAACTAAAAAAATCATTCGGGCGACTTTCAGTACTGAATGGCATCAACTGCAGCTTTGAAGAAGGCAGGGTTGTGTCCATCCTGGGCCCGAATGCTTCAGGCAAAACGACATTGATCAAATCAATATTGGGCATGGTGATACCGGACGAAGGCGCTATTCTGTACAAAGGTACGCCCGTAACCGGGACCTTCAATTACAAACGTCACATCGGGTATATGCCGCAAATTGGGCGGTATCCCGACAATATGAAGATAGGGCAGCTTTTCAGGATGATCATGGACATCAGGCAGGAAGACATTGCGCTGGACGACGATCTGCTGAAGGAATATAAACTGGAAAGTATGTACCACAAACCGATGCGTACACTTTCAGGTGGGACGCTGCAAAAAGTTAGCGCCGCGCTGGCATTCATGTTCAACCCGGATGTACTGATCCTCGACGAACCCAGCGCCGGCCTCGACCCGTTTGCCGCTGAGGCGCTGAAGGAAAAAATAGTGCATGAAAAACGCAAGGGTAAACTGGTGCTGGTTACCTCGCACATCCTGAGCGAAGCGGACGAAATATCTGACCACATCATGTACCTCATCGACGGGCAGATCAAATTTTATAAATCGCTGCACCAGTTGAAAGACGAGACCGGCGAGCACAAACTAAGCAAGGCGTTAACAAAAGCAATGAGTGAAGAGATATGCTTAAGATAGCCAAATACATCGTTTTCGATATAGTGCGGAGCAAAGTGCTCATCGCCTATACACTGTTGCTGCTGGCCATAAGCCTGACCATTTTTATGGCCGACGCCGACGTGACGAAAGGGCTGGTGAGTATCACGACCGTGATCATGATCATCGTCCCGCTGGTAAGCGTGGTTTATGCCACTACCTACTATTTTAATGCGGCCGAATTCACCGAACTGCTTGTATCGCAGCCGATCAGCCGCAAAAATATCCTGATGGGCAAATTCATCGGTATCGGCAGTTCGGTGCTGGTTGCGTTCGTTATCGGTGTATGTATTCCCGTTAGCATATTCGCTTTCTCGGCTACCGGTATCACCCTGATGGCGTCAGGCTGCCTGCTGACATTGAGCTTTGTGTCGCTGGCCTTTTTTACTTCCACCCGCACGCGTGACAAGGCCCGTGGTATCGGGCTGGCGCTGATGCTGTGGTTTTATTTTGCTATCCTGTTCGATGGGCTGGTGCTGCTGTTCCTGTATAGTTTTGCCGATTACCCGCTCGAAAAAGCTATGATCGGGCTTACGGCGCTTAACCCGATCGACCTGGCAAGGATACTGATACTGCTGCAGCTCGATATTTCCGCTTTGATGGGTTATACCGGCGCGTTATACCAGCAGTTTTTCGGCAGCGGTGCCGGCGTTGTATTCTCATTGGCGATGCAACTGGTATGGATCGGAGCGCCCTTATTTTTTGCTTTGAGAGCCTTTAAAAAGAAAGATCTGTGACAATAAAATTGATTTGAATTTTACCTTTGCGCCATCAAAAATGTTGAAACGCCTTACAGCCTGGCTTCTGATCTTCACGGTACTATCCGCTAATTATTCGCGCCTGTTTGTTTATGCCGGTTTCGAACTCAACCAAAAATATATCGCTGCTAAACTTTGCGAAAACCGCAATAAGCCCTGGATGCATTGTAACGGCCGTTGCTACCTGATGAAGAAGCTGAAACAGCTTAACGAAAAGCAGACCGCCAACCAGCGCGAAACACAAAGGAGCCTTTTCCAGGAAGGTTATTTCGCAACAACCGGCGTAGTGAAATTTTATACATCGCTTTTGCAGACCTATCATTTTTCGGATATGGAAGCCGGTTTATCAAAAGGGTACCTGTCTATTTTCCGGCCGCCTCAATTAGGCTGAGAAATTTCTCCCCGATTCTTACGAAGGCACAAGCGGAATGTTTTTGCAGCTTGTTTTACTGCCTTCACTTTAGCTCATGCAAATTTTTATAACTGATTAGGTACATGAAAGTACCTGTGATCGCCATGCGTTCACGAGAAATATATACTAAAATGAAAACTTCTATAAAAGTCCTGTTGCTTGTTCTCCTGGCAGTATTTTTCTGCCAGGCGGCAATGGGGCAACATCTATATACCGGAACAGTAATCGATAACAGCACCCGCGAGCCGCTTGAATGCGCTTGCATCCGCTGCAACGGCAAAATGTGCTGCACCGACAAGGCGGGCCATTTTCGGATCAGCCTTCCCACAGATACAGCTACACTGACTATAACCTACATCGGCTACGCCACCGGTACCTTACCCGTGAAAGACCGCACAACGCCCATCCAGGTAATGTTGAATCCAGGCCAGATCGATCTGAAGCAGGTGACGATAACGCCGTCACTGACAGCCGCTTCATTTCATATCTTAAGCACGC
>JAFDZL010000297.1 GCA_018266935.1 Bacteroidota bacterium
CCGCGCTTAATGGTGAGTTTTATTGCCGCGCCTTTAGCGCCTTTCAAAAGCGCGCTTACCTGGTCGTTGTTTTTGCCGGCCAGGTCGATGTCGTTGATCTTCACCAGCTGGTCACCCGCCCTGATATCGGCTTTTTGAGCCGGAAACCCTTCAAACACGTCAGATACATAGATCTTATTGTCGCGCAGAAGGATGCCTGCGCCGATACCGCCGTATTGGGTACTCACGTAGTGCAGCTTGTAATCTTCTATTTCTGATTCCGGTACGAACTCGGTGTAAGGGTCCAGGCCGTCAAGCATGGCATCCAGGCCGGTCTTGATCATCTTTGCGGAATTGATATCATCCACATAGTTGATGTTCACTTCTTTATAAGCTGACGCGAACACGTCCAGGTTCTTGGATATCTGGAAAAGGTCGTCGTTAAAACTGAACAAACCAATCGCGAGCACCAAAATGCCTGCCAGCACTCCCCACTTCTTATAATTGCTTTTCTTCACGGCAACCTCTTTCATAATTATCGGAATAGAAGTTAAAATTAGCTATAACAATTTGAATTTGAACGTTTAAAGCAGCGGATATTACGTAAAAATTATGTTGGTTTACATTAAACCGAAAAATCCGCTATTTATTATGCAGCAGGTAGCTTTTGAAGCCCTCAAAATCCTTACCTAAAACCACTGCGTGTTTGGTTTTACCCTCCAGCTTTTTAACCTGTTCAGGTATTACGATTTCGGCGGCAATATGTTTGGGTAAAACGTCGGGAAACTTGCAAGGATGCGCCGTTGAAAGGAACACGCCGGCAACACGGCCCGTGGGTTGATCCTGCTGCCAGTCTTTGAGCGCCTGCCAGGCGATAGCTGTATGTGGGCAGGCGATGTAATGGTAATGATCGTATAATTTTTCGATTGCCGCCAAATCTTCCTCGTCGGTGTAGCTGAAACCGGAGATGAGCCTGGATAATTCATCCGGCGAAGTTTTAAACATATCCTGTATGCGGACCCAATTGCTCGGGTTGCCCACATCCATGGCATTGGCTATGGTTTGAATGGACGGTTTGGGTTTATACACCCCGCTTTCCAGGTATTCGGGCACGGTATCGTTGGCGTTGGTGGCCGCAATGAAATGCTGCACCGGCAGGCCCATTTTCCAGGCTAAGATGCCCGCGCCGATATTACCGAAATTACCGCTGGGAACAGAGAAAACGACTTTGCCGATCCCTTCCTTTAACAGCTGTGCGTAAGCATTGAAATAGTAAAATGTTTGCGGGATCAACCGGGCGATATTGATCGAATTGGCTGAAGTGAGGCGAAATTCGTTGTTCAGTTCCGGATCGGTAAAGGCTTGTTTTACCAAAGCCTGGCAATCGTCAAATGTGCCGTCAACTTCGATAGCGCGGATATTCTGACCGTTAGTAGTGAGCTGCAGTTCCTGTATGCCGCTGACCTTCCCTTTAGGATATAAAATAGTTACGCGCGTATTCGGAACGCCCAGGAAACCAAGCGCTACCGCACCACCGGTATCGCCGGACGTTGCTACCAAAACATCCAGCATTTTTTCGCCTTCCTGCAGGAAATAACTCATCACACGGCTCATGAACCGTGCGCCGAAATCTTTGAATGCCAGCGAAGGGCCGTGAAAAAGTTCCAGGACATAAACATTTTCTTCCAGCTCGACTACCGGCGCATAAAAGTTGATCGCATCATGGATAATGGCTTGCAGATCGTCGTCGGGAATATCGCCCGCCAGCAGGTTTTTAGCCACGTAAAAAGCAATTTCAGGTAGCGTAAAGCTATCGAGGTTGGCGAGAAAACGGTCGTCCAGTTTTGGAATAGAGACCGGCATATACAGACCCTTGTCGCGGGGCATGCTGTTGAAGACGGCTTCTTTGAAGGAAACCTGGTTGGAGGGGTTATTGGTGCTGTAGAAGTTCATTGTTTGATTTCGAATGTTCAATTTCGAATTTTATTACGTTTTGTCATTGCGAGCGCAGCGTGGCAATCTCTTCGTAAGCAAAGCAAAGAGGTTGCTTCGTCGTTCCTCCTCGCAATGACAATATTTATTATTTAGCCCAAAACTTTCGGCCCTTCGTCATTGATGGACGACACGTATGTATTTGCGCCGATATTTAATTTTGCCAGATGCTGTTTCAGTTTTTGGGTGATCTGCATTGCGGTTTGTTCATCTTTAGTAAAGGCAAAAACCGAGGGCCCCGAACCTGAGATACCAAAACTTACCGCGCCCATTTCCATCGCTATTTCGCGCATTTGATAAAAGCCCGGTATCAGCATCGAGCGCACAGGTTCAACCAATACATCCTGCATGCTGCGCCCGATGAGGTCGATATCATTCATGAACAGGCCGCTTACCAGTCCGGCGATGTTGCCCCACTGGGTTACCGCATCCTTCATTTGTATCTTGTTTCGGATGATCTGCCGGGCCTCCCGGGTAGGCACGTCCACGTCGGGAAAAACGATGGCGCAAAACAAACCCTTCGGATGAGGTAATTTGATCACATCCAGGGGTTCGTAGCTGCGGATCAATACGAATCCGCCCAAAAGCGCCGGCGCCACGTTATCCGCGTGACCATGCCCGCAGGCCATTTCCTCACCTTTGCGGGCAAAAGGCAGCAGTTTTACCGCATCAGTGTCATCGCCCAAAAGCGTTTTGGCAGCATAAAGGCCAGCTACGGTACTCGCCGAACTTGAACCCAAACCACTGCCTATAGGCATCTTCTTATGCAGTTCGATATCGAGGCCAATGTCCGCCCTGCCGTTTGATTTTAAATAATGCTCGACGCTGACGCTAACGGTGTTCTTTTTGGGGTCCAGCGGCAGGCGTCCGTTATCACCGGTGATCTTGCTGATGACTATGCCAGGCTTATTTGTTAGCCGCATGATCACCTCGTCTCCCGGCTCATTCACCGCGAAGCCGAGCACATCAAACCCGCAAACGACGTTCGCTACTGTCGCCGGGGCGAAAACTTTGAGCCCCCTGCCCCCTAAAGGGGGTGATATTTTTTTGTCTGATTTATTATCCATTTTTAAAATTTTAATTCCCCCTTTAGGGGGTTAGGGGGCTAATTGGCTCCCACATTAATTAAGTCTGCGAATACTCCCGCTGCGGTCACTTCGGCGCCCGCGCCCGGGCCTTTAACTACCAGCGGCCGGTCTTTATACCTGTCGGTGGTAAAAGAAATGATATTATCGCTCCCCGACATAATGAAGAACGGGTGACTTTCGTCCACCAATTCCAGCTTGATGGCTGCCTTGCCGTCCTCCAGTTTGCCGATATAACGCAGCGATTTACCTTCATCCTCAGCCTGCTGCCGCATAATGTTGAAATACATATCTTCCTGCTTCAGCGCTTTATAAAAATCCTCAACGGTTTCGGCCTCGATACAGCTTTTCGGCAGGATGCTTTCGATATGGATATCAGATGCTTCCATCGGGTAACCGGCATCGCGGGCCAGGATCAGCATTTTGCGCATGAAATCAGTGCCTTTCAGGTCGTCGCGGGGGTCGGGTTCGGTATAACCTTTGTCTTGCGCCAGTTTCACAATATCGTGGAAGCTTACATTCCCTTTAAAATGATTGAAGATGAAGGAAATGGTACCCGAAAGTATCGCTTCGATCTTCTTCACCCGGTCGCCGCTGCTCATCAGGTCTTTCAACGTACGGATGATCGGCAGTCCGGCGCCAACATTGGTCTCGTAAAAGAAATCGACGCCGTGTTGCCGCGCTGAATCGCGGAAATTCCTGTACTGTTTAAAGGAGGCTGAATTGCCGATCTTATTGCAGGTAACCACGGATATGTTCGACCTGAATATCTCTTCGTAAAACTCTACCGGCTGCGGGCTTGCGGTATTATCGATAAAGACGCAGTTGGGCAGGTTCATTTCCTTCATCCGACTGATAAATCCGGCCAGGTCGGCTTTCTCATTTGATTCTTGCAGTTCTTTTTTCCATTGATCCAGGTCGATCCCGTCGGAATTAAAGGCCATCTTTCGCGTGTTGCTGATACCGGCGATCTTCACCTGGATACCATTGTTTACTTTCAAGTGTTCGCTGTGCTCGTTCAATTGACGGAACAAGGTCGTACCGATATTGCCGGTGCCGAGGCAGAACGCGTGCAGCGTTTTGTTAAGCTGGATGAAGAACGCGTCGTGCACAGCGTTTAGCGCTTTAGCAAGATCGTGCTTGGAAATGATCACAGAAATATTGTATTCGGATGAACCCTGAGCTATAGCCCGCACGTTCACCCCGTTCCGGCCCAAAGCATGGAACAACTTGCCTGAAATACCGGGTGTTTGCTTCATATTCTCGCCGACGATGGCCAGTACCGCCAGATGGGGTTCGATATCCGGGCTGTCCAGCTTATTCGCCATCAGTTCCAGCTCAAATTCCTGTTCGATAACGCGTTTGGCTTTATTGGCATCGCCAGGGTTTATAGCGAAAGTGATGCTATGCTCGGATGAGGATTGCGTGATCAGGATAATATTGATCTGCTCGCGCGCCAGCAGCGAGAACAGACGTCCGCTGAAACCTGATTTGCCAACCATGCCGCTGCCTTCAACATTGATGATGCTGATATCATTGATCGAAGAAATACCTTTGATAGGCAGTGAGGATGGCTTGCAATGGTGGCGTATCACCGTCCCCTCAAAACCGGTATCGAAAGTATTTTTGATGAGGATAGGTATCTGTTTGATGAACGCCGGGATCATCGTCGGCGGATAGATCACCTTCGCGCCGAAGTAG
>JAFDZL010000298.1 GCA_018266935.1 Bacteroidota bacterium
ATGATACACGCCGTACATCCCGGCCATAATGGCCAGCAATGCCTGGGCGGTACAAATATTCGAAGTTGCTTTATCCCGGCGGATGTGCTGTTCTCGTGTTTGCAGCGCCATGCGCAGGGCGTAATTGCCCGCGCTGTCTATGGTGACGCCGATAATACGACCGGGGATAGAACGTTTGTATTCTTCCTTGGTCGCGAAGAATGCGGCATGCGGACCGCCGAAGCCCATCGGCACGCCGAAACGCTGGCTGGAGCCCACAACAATGTCGGCGCCCCATTCGCCCGGAGGGGTCAGGAGCAGCAAACTCATGATGTCGGCAACAACGGTAAGCTTGATGCCTTTTTCGTGTGCTTTGGCAGCAAAGCCGGTATAATCGTAAACCTCACCGTCGCCTGCCGGGTACTGCACAATGGCGCCGAACATGTTGTCGTTCAGTTCAACCTTGCGGTGATCGCCAATCTGCAATTCAATACCATAAGGCTCTGAACGTGTTTTTAAAATATCTACGGTTTGCGGGAAAACTTCTTCCGAAACAAAGAACACCTTCGCATCCTGGTTCTTGCGCAGGCTGTATTGCATGAACATAGCTTCAGCTGCGGCGGTGCCCTCGTCAAGCAGCGATGCATTGGCAATTTCCATACCGGTCAGGTCGATCACCATGGTCTGGAAATTCAGCAGCGCCTGCAAGCGGCCCTGCGCTATCTCGGCCTGGTAAGGCGTATATTGCGTGTACCATCCCGGGTTCTCCAAAATATTGCGCTGGATAACGCCCGGCACGATCACATCGTAATAGCCCTGACCGATAAATGATTTGAAGACCTTGTTTTTTGAGGCGGTTTGCCGCAACGTGTTCAGGTAATCGAACTCGCTTTTCGCCGGCGGTAATTGAAGTGATCTTTTCAGCCTGATACGCTCTGGCACCGTCTGCCCGATCAATTCATCCAATGAGCTTACCCCAACTGTTTTTAGCATTTCGGCCGTGTCAGCCTCGTTCGGCGCGATGTGCCTGTTTTGGAATTTTTCCTGATAGTCTGTGTTCAGATTCATGAATTCTTTGTCCCGGTTAATTATTGCCGCAAAGGTACGATTTTCAGAATTGAGTAACAATGCCATAACCTTATCGTGCCCGTGTATTGTACCGAAATAATTAGTTATATTTAGGCTCTGTTAACCTGATGTTTCTGAAGAAACTGTACCTTATACTTTTACCGGCTATTCTTATCATAGCATTACCGGCTTTCATGCGGCCCGGGCCATCCCCTAAATCCCCGGCAAGTATGCCCGATTGCCCCGTTATCGACTATTCAAATCGTGTTATCAAACGGCCGGATTGCGGTAAAAGTAACGGCAGTATTACCGGTATCATTGTCACATCAACCGGGACCAAAATAACTTATGAATGGCGTGACGAGGACGGAAATATCATGGGTCACGCCGCCGACCTTTTAAACATACCGGCGGGAATCTATACGCTTACGGTAACAGACAATAGCGGTTGTACAGCTATGATTTCAACGCCATCATTCAAAGTGCTCAATTTGAATGCGGTGACAATTGACGACAGCAGAATAGTGATAAAAAATTCTTCGTGTAAAAACGACGGTGCTATTTCAGGTATCACTGGGGCCAATGCAAGCACCTATACCTGGGTGAATACAGCAACTAATACCACTATTTCCGTGAGCCATACGACTGCCGACATCAGCAACCTTGCCCCAGGCCATTACCAGCTTACCGCCTCCAATAATTCATGCCAGGATACCAAAGACTATTACGTGAACACGTCGATCATACTTCCGGAAATAACATCCCATAACGTGACCGATGCGCCATGCGGCGGCAACGGCAATATAACTGTCACGCTCCGGGTATCGCCCCAACAGCCCCGGGTAATTTCATCTTTTCAGGATATGAAGACAGGGACGCATCTTTACGACGGTATAATTACGGCCGATATCCCCAATCCTGTTTTAACCACGGCGGCTCCTAAAGGAACCTACGGATTTTACGTAGAAGACCCAAGCGGCTGCGCGGTGCTTTTGAGCACATACACTGTTAGGGGTGATACATCTTACGTTGATAAATTAAATAGTGTTTTGACCAACGATAGATGTAACCAACACCTGGGTTCAATAGTTCCTGCTTTAGTCGGCATATCCGGTCCAACAGTGTTTTATAAATGGTATAAATCAAAAGGAGTAGGTAAGTTGCCTGATTCGCTGATCAGTCAAAACAAAGTGCTGACGAGAGTTGGCGCCGGTCTCTACAGGCTCTCCGCAGGAATAAAGGGAAGCCTGGAATGTATGACCAGCGGTTATTTTACAATAATCGATAACTCGCCTGATCTGCCACCCCCCATTGCCAAAGGGACGACGATATGTGTACCGGGTATGATCAATATTACCGTGACCAACACAGACACTTCAAAACTATTCCGCCTGTACGACTCACCAACAAGTGAAACGCCGATTGACTCGAGCAGGAACGGGATATTTTACCGCAATGTCGATCAGACTGCGGATTTTTACGTAGCCAGGGTGGTCAATCATTGTGAAAGCGACCGTACCGAAGTGACAGAAACCGTGGTCGCATCATTCAAAAGGCCAAACGCTTTTACCCCCAACGGCGACGGTATTAATGATTTTTGGGACTTGGAAGGTATAGACAAATTTCCCGGAGCGGACGTTACGGTATTTACGCGGAACGGTCAGCAAATATATCATTCGGTCAATTACGCTGTTCCTTTTGACGGAACTTATAATGGTACTAAGCTCCCGGCGGGCGTTTACTATTACATTATCGATCTGAAACAGCCTATTTGTTACGGCAAAATATCAGGCAGCCTTACGATCATCCGTTAACCAGCTGCCTTAAGTACATCTGAATCGTATTTTCAAGCCCATAATACAGCGCATCGCATATTAACGCGTGGCCGATGCTGACTTCCATCAGGCCGGGGATATTTTGAGCGAAATATTTCAGATTGTGCAGGTCGAGGTCGTGACCGGCATTCAATCCGAGCCCAGCTTTTTGAGCTGCTTCGGCCGCCTGAACGTAGGGCGCAATGGCCAGTTCTCTCCCCTGGTGATAGTGACTGGCGTAACCCTCGGTATAAAGTTCTATCCTGTCGGTACCGGTCGTAGCGGCAGCCTCGACCATTTCTACTATAGGATCAACAAAAATAGATACCCGGATGCCGGCTGATTTGAACACGCGTATCATATCTTTTAAATACTCCTGGTTCGTAATGGTATCCCAGCCATGGTTCGAAGTGAGCTGCCCCAAAGCATCAGGTACCAGCGTCACCTGATCGGGTTTATTGGCCAGCACCAGGTCGATAAATTTTTGCTCCTGGCAGTTGCCTTCGATATTGAATTCGGTAGTGACGATCTTTTTCAGTTCGAACACGTCATTGTAACGGATATGCCTTTCATCCGGGCGGGGGTGCACGGTAATGCCCTGCGCGCCGAAACGTTCGCAATCTTTGGCAACTTGTATCAGATCGGGATTATTGCCCCCGCGCGAGTTTCGCAGCGTGGCGATCTTATTGATATTGACGGATAAGCGGGTCATGTTATTTCGAATGTCGGATGTTCATCCCGAGAGCTATCGGGATCGAATTTATTTTTAATACGTGTGGTAAATA
>JAFDZL010000299.1 GCA_018266935.1 Bacteroidota bacterium
CTGCTGTTGATGGCGTTGTTTTATTATGTGATCGATGTGCTGGGCCATAAACAATGGGCCTTCTTTTTCAAGGTCATCGGCATGAACTCCATCCTGATCTATATGTCGGGGCATTTTATCAGTTGGTATTACACCACCAACGGCTTTTTCAAATGGCTGGTCCAGCTTTGCGGCGAACCCTGGGGTGCGGTAATGCTGGCAGTATGCGTGTTAGCAGTGAAATGGCTGTTTTTATATTTCATGTATAAGAAGAAGATATTCCTGCGCGTTTAATAACCGGTTTATGGAGCGAAGAACTTTCGTCAGGCTTTCTGCTTATACCGCCCTGGCGCTCACTTTACCTTTTGCTGAAAGTTGCGGCCGTACAAACGACCCGTTAGCATTGCCGCTGCTTTTCTCGAAGATCGCAGATAAGAAAACGCTTATAGAAACCGGCCTCGCCTACCGGCGAGCGGTAAAAGACGAAGACAATCAAACGGCGTTGAGCGAAAAGTTAGCGCGCGGTATGCCCACTATGGATGCGGAGGCGCTGAGAAGGGCGCTGAATTACCAGGTAAAACAAGAGTTTAAGGCGGGCACAACCATAACCGTCAGCGGCTGGGTATTATCGGTCACCGAGGCGCGGCAGTGCGCGTTATTTTCTATGCTTAATTCCTGAACGATGCATATTGATGCGAAGCAAATTGACAATAATTCGGTAATTGAAGGAGACATCTGCATCATAGGCGCCGGGGCGGCGGGCATCAGCATGGCGCTGGAGTGGGCGAACACTCCGTACCGCGTCATCCTGCTTGAGGGTGGCGGCTTTGATTACGAAGCAGCCATGCAGGACCTGTATAAAGGCAAGGAAACCGGGCAACGATATTATCCGCTCGAATCGGCGCGGCTGCATTATTTCGGCGGCACGACAGGTCATTGGGCGGGATTTTGCTCCGTATTTGAGCCCATAGATTTTGAAAAGCGCGACTGGGTGCCGCATAGCGGCTGGCCCATTAAGCGGGGCGACCTGGACCAATACTACGTCCGCGCCGGAAAAAATCTCGACCTCGGGCCTTACGAATACAATTACGAATACTGGCGGGAAACCGATCCTTCAATGGTCTCGCTGCCATTCGATCAGAGTGTGCTTTATAATAAGATCTGGCAGTTCAGCCCCCCTACCCGGTTCGGCACAAAATATAAAGACACTATCGTTAATGCGCCGAACATTTACCTATACACCTACGCTAATGTTACCGACATTACGGCCAACGAGCATGCGTCAAAAATAGAACAGGTAACCGTAAAGAACCTGGCAGGCAAACAGCATACCGTTAAAGCCAGGGTTTTTGTGCTGGCCTGCTGTGCCATCCAGAATGCCCGCGTACTGCTTGCGTCAAACAAACAGGCGCCAAAAGGATTGGGTAACGACAATGATAACGTTGGCCGGTATTTTATGGCGCACCTGGAGATCAAATCGGCTGAAGTGTGGTTCCCCGGCCCCGATCCGCTGAAGCTCTATTCGATAGATTACGGTAAAACCAAATGGCGCGCCGAGTTAGGCGTAACCGCTAAAACCCAGGAGCAGTACAAAATATTGAACGGAACGGCTTCGTTCACCCCGCTCGAAGCAGCGGAGCACCAGCCGGCCTTTATTGACATCTGGAAATCGGCCGACCCTAAAGAAAGGGCCAAAGCCTTTGGGAAATATGACGTATCTGATAAAAAGGGCCCAAAAAAAAGCGGCTATACCGCTTATCAATTATTCACCCGGATCGAGCAGGCTCCTAATCCGAATAGCCGTATTACCCTCGATACCGAAACCGATGCCTTAGGCATGCGACGCGCCATGCTGCACTGGGAGCTCACACCTCTTGAAAAGCGCAGTATCCGTACCATTTATGAGCTTTTCGGTCAGCAGATGGGTATAGCCGAAAAGGGCCGCGTACGGCTGATGGAATACCTGCGCGACGAGAACGATACGTCGTGGCCCGAGTTTACCGGCGGCGGCTGGCACCATATGGGCACAACCCGTATGGGTACCGACCCCAAAACCAGCGTGGTGGACGCCAATTGCAAGGTGCACGGCATCTCCAATCTTTTCGTGGCGGGCTCGGCTTGTTATGTAACCGCAGCAGCTCCAAATCCAACTTTAACGCTGGTAGCGCTAACACTGCGGCTGTCTGATCACCTGAAACATGCGGCAGGCCTGATTTCCTGACAATTTCTGTCATCAAAACAGGCTTCTGACATTCGCGCCATTGCAAACTGCCAACTTTTAACTGCCAACTCAATTTCCGCTGTCACGATGTCCGTTTTTCCCAAACGGCAGGATAATTGTTTTGCGGTATTGAATCATGAATTTTGATGATATGCTAAAGAAAAAAAAGAAAGAAGACCTGGACAATCCTGAAGAAATGCCTGCAACCGAGGGCAACGAAGTGGTGACTGAAGACGAAACCCCTGAACAGCTTTTGAAACAGGAAGTCGCCCTGGCTAACGATAAATATTTGCGACTGTATGCTGAATTTGACAATTTCAGGCGCCGTACTATAAAAGAACGCAGCGAACTTTTACAAACTGCCGGCATGGACGTCATCGTTTCCATGCTGCCTGTGCTGGACGATTTCGACCGTGCTTTGCGCCATATGGATAACGCTGCCGACGTAAATGCCGTAAAAGAGGGCGTCGTGCTGATACAGTCGAAGCTGAAAAATATTTTAGGGCAGAAAGGCCTAAAGGAAATGCAGGCAATAGGCACGGCTTTCGACCCGGAACTGCACGAAGCGATAACGAATATTCCTGCCCCTACTGACGAACAAAAGGGCAAGGTAATAGACGAGGTAGAAAAAGGCTATTACCTGAATGATAAGGTAGCACGGCACGCGAAGGTGGTAGTAGGAAACTAATTGAATTTCGGATTTCGGATTTACAATTTCGAAATTGAACATTCGAAATTCGACATAAAACTATATTGATGTCAAAAAGAGATTATTACGATGTTTTAGGCGTTTCCAGGGGTGCCGATGCCGAGGAGATCAAGAAAGCCTACCGCAAAATGGCGATCAAGTATCACCCGGACAAGAACCCCGGTGATAAACAGGCTGAGGAAAACTTTAAGGAAGCCGCCGAAGCATACGAGGTGCTGAGCAACCCGGACAAGAAGGCCCGTTACGACCAGTTCGGTCATGCGGCTAATGCGCATTCGGCCACAGGCGGCGGCTTTGGCGGGGGCGGTATGAATATGGAAGACATATTCAGCCAGTTCGGCGATATATTCGGCGGCGGCAGCCCGTTCGATGGATTTTTCGGCGGCGGACGCCAGGGCGGCGGCCGGCGCGTACAGCGCGGCAGCAACCTGCGCATCAAGGTTCGCCTTACGCTGGAAGAAATTGCCAACGGCACCGAGAAGAAAATAAAAGTAAATAAACAGGTAGCCTGCAAGACCTGCGACGGCACAGGCGCTAAAGACCGTTCATCGGTGCAAACCTGTAAGACCTGCGGGGGCGCGGGGGCGGTTCGGAGGGTGACCAACACTATCCTGGGCCAGATGCAAACCACCAGCACCTGCCCTACCTGTAACGGCGAAGGCACGGTGATCACCGCGAAATGTAATGTTTGTCATGGTGAAGGCGTGGTAAGAGACGAGGAGTTGATCTCGATCAATATCCCGGCCGGCGTAAGCGAGGGTATGCAACTGAGCATGGGCGGCAAGGGTAACGCTGCGCCACGCGGCGGCGTTCCGGGGGACCTGATCATCCTGATCGAAGAAATTCCGCACGAAACGCTGAAACGCGATGGCAATAACATTATTTACGACCTGCACGTCAGCTTTATCGATGCGGCCTTAGGCACCAGCGTTGAGGTACCGACCATCGACGGCAAGGCCAAGATCAAGATCGATCCGGGTACGCAAGGCGGCAAAATATTGCGCCTGAAAGCAAAAGGCGTACCCGAAGTGAACTCTTATCACCGCGGCGATCAGCTGATCCACGTCAATATCTGGACACCAAAAGCGCTGAGCCGCGAAGAACGCGAACTGCTGGAAAAACTACAGAATTCGCCGAACTTTAAGCCAAGTCCGGGTAAAAACGAAAAGAGTTTCTTTGAAAAGATGAAAGAATACTTTGAATAAGGCAGAAAGCTGAAAGCATAAAGACCAAGCCCAATTTCTTTTAGATTTTGGGCTTTTTTGATTTAAATAGTGCATCGTCCTAAAATAAGTTGACACAAAAGTTGACTTATATGGAAAAAGCGATTAAAAACAGACATTTCAGGAAAACGCAAAAGGACTACAGTTTGGCCTTTAAGCTGGGTGTAGTTGACGA
>JAFDZL010000029.1 GCA_018266935.1 Bacteroidota bacterium
AGGTACCAGGCCTCTTCGTCCTTCATTTTAAGTACCAGTACCTTCAGTTGCCCTTCATGAAAACCAAATACCACGCAATCAATGGAAATGTGCGCAAGGTAATTCGCGCGGGCGTTATTGCAAAAGTCTATCAGCTCCTGTTTAGTGAACATTTTACGCTATTGTATAAAAAATACTTTGTATATCCCGATTATAATAAATACTATTGTGTTCAAAATACACCATGCCCTCCGAAAAGGCTGGCTGGATACCAATTTTAAACTTATTTTTTTATAAACCGATCGGCAAAGGTATTTATTATTTCTGCTAATTTAATTAACAGGGATAAGCCGGTCAAAATCACGCGGATTATGAAAACCTGTCTGAGCATTAAAGTAGCGGCATTCGCAGCGGCGTTTTTTATACTGATTGGTATTAATTCTGAAGCGCAGACCAAAAGCAGCGATGCCAAAATGGACGCTTTTGTAAGCGGCCTGATGAGCAAAATGACGATCGACGAAAAGATCGGGCAGTTAAATCTGGTGGTCAGCGGTCCTGCGCTTACGGGTTCCACGGTCAATACGGGCGTTGCGGAAAAGCTAAAGAAAGGTGAGATCGGTGGTATTTTCGGCGTTTATGGCACCAATTTTATCGGCAAGGCACAAGATATAGCCATGAAGCAAAGCCGCCTCCACATCCCGCTTAAATTCGGTCTGGACGTTATACACGGACACCGGACCATATTTCCGATACCGCTAGGTATGTCAGCTACCTGGGACATGGGCCTTATACAAAGATCTGCGCGCGTAGCAGCCACCGAAGCGACCGGCGAAGGCATCAACTGGGTATTCTCCCCGATGGTCGATATCGCCCGCGATCCGCGCTGGGGACGCATTTCAGAAGGCAATGGTGAAGATCCCTGGTTAGGCTCGCAAATAGCTAAGGCGATGGTGAAAGGTTATCAGAATGGTGATATGACCAAAAGCGATGCCGTGATGGCCTGCGTGAAACACTTCGCGTTATATGGCGGCGCGGAAGCGGGTCGCGAATATAATACGGTTGACATGAGCCTGATCAAGATGTACCAGGATTATCTGCCGCCGTACAAAGCTGCCGTCGATGCCGGCGCGGGTAGTTTTATGAGTTCGTTCAATACCATTAACGGCGTGCCTGCGACGGCTAACCATTGGTTGCTTACCGACCTACTGCGCAAACAATGGGGATTCAAGGGTTTTGTGGTATCTGACTATACCGCGGTGAACGAGCTATCGAACCACGGCCTCGGCGATTTGCAAACCGTATCGGCGCTTGCTTTGAAAGCCGGTCTCGACATGGACATGGTGGGCGAAGGCTTTTTAGCGACTTTAAAAAAATCGCTCAAAGAAGGTAAAGTAACCCAGGCCGAGATAGACCTGGCTTGCCGCCGTGTATTGGAGGCCAAATACAAATTGGGCTTGTTTGCCGATCCTTATAAATCCATCAACCCGGATGTCGAGAAAAAAGCTGAGCTTACCGATGAAAACCGCAAATTTGCTAGAGAAGTTGCTGAACATTCATTCGTTCTGCTGAAAAACAAGGGTCAAATACTGCCCCTTAAAAAATCGGGTACCATTGCCTTGATAGGTCCGCTGGCCGATAATCACTCCGAGATGCTGGGTACCTGGGTGATAGCCGGCGACCCGAAGAAATCGGTGAGCGTTATCGACGGCATTAAAAACGTCGTAGGTTCAAACGCTAATATTTTATATGCCCGCGGATCGAACATTACCGACGATTCACTGCTGAACGCGCGCGCCTGGTTTTTCGGCATGAGGCAGGAGAGAGATAAGCGCCCGGCGCAGGAAATGATAGACGAAGCTGTTGCCACTGCGCAAAAAGCCGACGTGGTTGTAGCCGTGGTAGGGGAGTCGGCCAATATGTCGGGCGAATCGGCGAGCCGTTCGGACATCAATATACCCGAAACACAGCGCACCTTATTAAAGGCCCTGGCGAAAACCGGTAAACCGATCGTTATGGTTTTGTTCAACGGCCGTCCGCTTACCCTCCCTTGGGAAGACGAGCACATGGATGCTATTTTGGATGTTTGGGCGCCCGGAACGGAAGCGGGCAATGCGATAGCCGATGTATTATTCGGAAATTATAACCCGTCGGGCAAGATCACGGCGACTTTTCCGCGCAGCGTGGGCCAGGTGCCGATCTATTACGCGCACAAGAACACCGGCAGGCCATTTGATGATAAAGGGGCCGCAAAATTCAAGTCAGACTATATCGATATAGCCAATTCGCCGCTTTACCCCTTCGGTTATGGCCTTAGTTATACCACTTTCAGCTATGGCGACGTGAAACTGAGCAAAACCAGGCTAAAAGGCGACGAAACGCTCACCGCCACCGTTATGGTTACTAATACCGGCAAATACGCAGGTGAAGAAACCGTCCAGCTATATATCAGCGACCCTGTTGCAAGCATCAGCCGGTCGGTTGAAGAGTTGAAGGATTTCAAAAAGATCACCCTGCAGCCGGGCGAACAGAAAGAAGTATCTTTCAGGATCACCACAGCCGATCTGAAATTTTACAATGCCAATTTGAAATACGACTGGGAACCCGGTGAATTTATTGTGCGTATCGGCACTAATTCAAGCGACACACATTCAGCTGCACTCCAGTGGAAAAAGTAATGACGGCGGCCGTCATAGCTATCGTTCAATTTAAGTGACTGATGCTAAAGGTTGACATGTAGCATCATGATCGTAATAAACGTGATGATATTTTAAGATATGATCTTCTTTTTATGACAAACGAAAATCATGCGTTCAGGTCGTTTAAAGCCAATAATCAGCGTTCGTTTTGCCAATTATGGCATCAAAAAGCAGTTTTTAACAGGCAATGTTTATAAAAATAGCCCTTTTTGATTTTAAATTTTTTTAAAAAGTAAATATTGATTTGTAATTATTGTCAACAAAAGCTCAATTCATTAATAACTTTTACAATTAAAGCACACAAAAATAATTAATTTATAAAATGTGAAATTATTCTTGTGTAAACAATACACTCTATTTAAATTAGATGCAGTACCAATTTAGTTTCGCCGTGGAGCGGAGAAACTGCAGACCTATATAATAATAAGACAATAAAAATCCCGATGAAATCATGGCAAAACAACGCCAGGGTTTTACAGGCAAAAAGGACAGCGATTGTTTTTGAGTATTTATTATTAAATAACTTAAATGATAAAACTTTTACATTTTTCCCTTTTTGGTTGCTTCTCGCGTACCCCGCATCTCACTTTCAGGGGGCACCGCGTCAGGCTTTTTGAACCAAGCCAGTAGGTGGCGTCAATTTTATTTCCGTAGAATTCAATTATCAACTAAATCAATAAATTAATCAACTAAATCTCAATCTCATGTTTAAAAGTTTACTTCTAAAAGGAAGGACGATGTGCATACTGATCCTATGCCTCCTATCCTCATTGGTAGTTACGGCCCAAACAAAGATTAGCGGTAAAGTCATCGGATCCGATGATAAACAGCCGATAATCGGGGCTACCGTAAAAATTAAAGGTACAAACGTAGGTGTTGTGACAGACGTGAACGGTAACTTTACTTTGACCGGTAAAACAGGGTATGTCTTAGTCATATCCTATATCGGTTACACGCCCAAAACGATCACAGTCACATCGGCCGAGCTTGGTACCATTACGCTGGACGTTACCAACAGCACGCTGAACGAAGTTGTGGTAACGGGCTACCAATCTCAGCGTAAAAAGGATATCGCTGCGGCAGTGTCCGTGGTCGATGTAACCGACGCCAAAAAGATCCCAACCGGTGGCGCCTCCGACCAAATACTTCAAGGTCAGGCTGCAGGTGTGACGGTTGTTACCCAGGGCCAGCCGGGTGGTGGTAGCGCGGTGTTTATTCGCGGTATCTCGAGCCCGGATAACTCGTCGCCGTTGTACGTTATCGATGGTGTACAGAGCAATAACATGTCGACTGTTAACCCGAACGACATCGAGAGCATCCAGGTTTTGAAGGATGCGGGCGCGAGTGCTATTTATGGTGTATCCGGCGGTAACGGCGTAATCATCATTACTACCAAGCATGGTAAATCTGGCGCATCGACCATTTCTTACGACGGTTATTACGGTTCGCAGGTTCCTAAGGGTGGTAATGTGTTCAACATTTTGTCGCCACAAGGCATGTCGAAATTGGCATACCTTGCCGGTGACCAGAGCGTTTACCTGAAGATATATCCGGGGGGAGCCGGTACATTGCCGATATATGGTTATCAGGGCCCGGGCGCTTCGGGCGTTATGGGGGGGCCTGGCGCTCCTGCGGTGGATCCAAATATACTTGCAAAATACAATTTTGATCCTAACAACCCGGCGAACGACTTCCTGATCCAAAAATTCAATCAGACAGGCACCGACTGGTTCCATGAATTGTTTAAGGCAGCGCCTGAGCAGTATCATACCGTAACTGCCAGCGGTGGTAATGACAAAAATACGTACTATTTTTCTTTAGGTTATCTTGATCAGCAGGGTACAGAGGTCTATACCTATTATAAACGTTATGAAACCCGTATCAATACAGCCTTCAATATTGCAAAAAATCTAAGGGTTGGTGAAACAGGCTTCATCAACTACGGAGAATCTCCGGAAGGCACCAGCGTTTACCCGGGACAAAATGGTTTCAGTAACCAGAATGAAGGCGACCCGATCTCGATGGCTTATCGTGAAATGCCCCAGATCCCGGTTTATGATATATCGGGTGTGCAGTTCGGCG
>JAFDZL010000002.1 GCA_018266935.1 Bacteroidota bacterium
GGTTTTTGCTCCCTGGGCGTTATAAGGGAAAGTTACTACTGCTTCCCGCTCGGGCTTCCGAAACACTTCGGTCACGGGGGCTTTCTGCACGTTGAGGGTAATACTCTGCGCTTTCGTCCCGCTTGCCAGCGCCAGCGCTACGCAACAGGTTTGTATGCCTATGATAAGCGTGGTAATACGCATACATCTTTTGAGGTAAAATTTTACCATCTTTGTTTGTGTTTAATGGGTGAACTGTTAAACCGGCCTGCTAAGACAGCGCGTCGAAAACAATGTCATAGCGGCATCCAAAAAAGTGTCCGGCGTCCCTTACGGGACACCGGCCTTTTGCAGCCTTCCCTGGGAAGCGCTGCTGTTATCTGATCACTATTAACTGCTCATTTTCCTGCCGGTAATTAAAGTTGTTGGAAAAGGCCAGCACGTCCAGCACGTTCTTTAAAGGCTGGTCGTTGAGGCGCAGGGTTATTTTCAGCTGCAACAGCTGTGGTTTTTCATTTTGTATCCGCACATTATATTTACGCTCAAGCGCATGGATGACATATTGAAAAGGCTCTTGTTCAAAGACAAGCCTGCCAGTACGCCATGATGCAATATCTGCGGCGCTTGTCTTTTGCTCGCTGATCTGATGTGTAGTAGTGTTATAAACAGCCGATTCGTCTGGCAACAGCATGACGGTTGGCTGATCCTTTGCAGATACCCCCACTTTTCCGGTAGTCACCGCGACCTTATTTTCCTGCTCATCTGCAAATGCCTTAACCTCGAAGCTGGTGCCCAGCACCGTAACATCGATGCCTTTTGCTTCCACCACAAATGGTTTGTCGGGGTCATGTACCACATCAAAAAATGCCTGTCCGTTCTTCAACAGTATCTGCCTTGTTGTATTATCGAATTTTTCAGGGTATTGAATCGTTGTTCCGGCATTCAGCCATACTTTGGAACTGTCCGGCAGGGTAAGCTGCTGTACTTTCCCGAACGGCACGCTTACGGTGAGTAATTGCCTGCGGTGACTGGTATGAGTGAACAACGCGACCGCAGAAAAGACCAGGATAGCGGCCGCTGCATACCAGGAGTATTTAATGCGCTGGCGGTGCTTTTGTGTGATAGCTGCCATTTGTGATGTAACATGCAGGAGGCTCTGTTCCGTCCCGAAACTTTCCATCTTCGCAATAGCTGCTGCCTGCCTGTCTTCACTAACGAGTTCGGCAAATAGCTGCCTGTTGTGGTCATTTTGGTTGATCCACGCGTCCAGCTCACGTTGCTCGTCTGCTGTCAGCCGGCTATTGATATAACCAGACACCAGGTAAATAATACGTTGCGCCGGCGGGCGTTCCTCTGCTGCCATTTTTCGGTGTGTTTGCACTTGATACACCCGGAAGCAGGAAACGTACCTATTGAAAAATGTTTTTTGAAATTATTTTATGAAGGGATGTAACAATAACAGGACGAAGAGGCTGCCCGGCAAGGTGTCTTTAAGGATATGCATGCCTCTTACTTTATGGTTCTTGACAGTTTGAACGGAGAGATTGAGCGCCCGGGCTATCTCTTCATTGCTGCTGCCGTCAATAAAGCTCATAGTGATCACTTTGCTGCATTGGGAAGGGAGGTTTTCAATGGCGCGGTATAGCTCGCCCCCCACTTCAGCACGGATCATTTCTTCAAGGTAGGCTTCCTGGAAGTCTTCCGTTTCAGCTATCAGCAGATCAAGTTTGGCTGTCTTCCGTTTACCATGTCTCAGCAAGTTGATACAACTGTTGCGGACGCAACGGTACAGGTAAGCTTGTGCATGGGCAGCATTCTCAAATCTTTGCTTGCGTTGCCAGAGTTTTAAAAAAACATCTTCCACCAGGTCTTTAGCATCATCATCATTGCAGATGATGTTGGTGGCGAAAAAACACAGGGGCGCAAAATAAGCACGGTACAGATCGTCAAATATCTCATCGTGCCCCATATTGAGCGGTTGCCCGCCAGTCTGATCGGTGGTGTTAACTGTCATGCCCGTGCCTACTCATTGGCATAGGGGATAAAATTATATAATTTTTAATTTAATATAAAGACGCCCCCCTTTGACAGACTTTACTGCTTCACTACATTCATGCTCATGCGTTGCCCTTGCGGGTTGGTCAGTTGTAGAATGTAGGTGCCAACAGTGAGTTCTTGTGCATTGATGACCTTTTGGTTGTTGTTCGCTACTCCGCTATAAACCTGCTGGCCGAGTATGTCGTATAGCTTTATCTGCGTCCTTTTGGTGATGCCTGTAATGAACAGGGCATTGCTCATGGGGTTAGGATAAACACTGATATTAGGGAACGCTGCAAGGTTGGATACATGCAGTGGCGGCAGTGTAGTAATGTACTTACAGTAAGTACCGCTATCACAGCCATATACTGTCAGGCAAACTTTTATAATGCCGGTATCTGTATAACTATGCGTTGGGTTAAGTATGGTTGAGCTATTACCATCGCCAAAGTTCCACCTCACACTGTCGGGTGTGTTGCTGCCAGTATAAGTAAATGTTACATTATCGGGTACATGCATACTATCGCCGCTGACCGTAAACATAGGTGTCGGTTGTGTGGCAATCGTACAGTTGCAGTTGTAGCCGTACTTAGCGAGCCAAAAGTTTTGCGCGTGAGACGGGCTATGATACTTGGGTAAATTATCAACTGTGATCGAATCCTGCATCATGCCGCCGAGGTACAAATTATTATCGCTATCAGACACTATGGTATAACCAAAATGGTATGGCCCTCCGCCAGCAAATTGGTTCCATTGGAGTAGGTTGGCACTACTATCCCATATGAATAAAATTGGATTGGCTGTTGCGCCGGTATTAATATGATTGAACGTATCTTTTGTTCCATGCCAGTTGTCCCTGGATATATAACCTGTCGCTGCTACATGCCCGTTAGGTTGTGCAGTGACGGCATAAAGCCCAATTCCATTGCCAACAAGGTCATAATACCTCTTTAAATGACCGTTAGTATCTAAATCAAATAAGACAGTTAGCACCTTGCTATAGGGCGCGCCAACGGAATCTCCGGCAAATATACAAGGGTCTTGTCCCCATGTTGTTGCGTAAATACTTCCGGAATTATCATAGCTTATGCCGGTAAAGTAACCATTGCCTGCACGAGCTGTATCACTCCATAGCAGTGTGCCATTTTTATTAAAAGCAGCGAGGTAAGGAATAGGAGTAGCGTAACTGCTGCTGGGCAAAACATTCAATCCCAAAGCAGCGTATGCTACGTTATTTTTTTGGTTAATCACCACAAAATCCATCTCTTCTGTGCTATCAATTGGTAAACGAATGGCACTCAGTAAATTTCCTGCGGTATCATATTTCAGATCGTAGGTACCTTCAACGGTAAATTCACCTGGCCTTACCTCAAGGTTGCTTCGCAGAACAGGATAAAAATGCGCATAACCTTGTCCATCTACCGCAAATGGCGTTGCATACCATGCATTACCGCTGGTAGCTACATAAGTATATGCCGAATCGCCTCCTATAAACCGAACCCATTTAAAATTGCCCGAAGTATCAAATCTTACAACGCATTCCTGCATATAACCGGAGTTAATCGAGGTATCATCGCCAATGGATATATAACTACCATTTAATACACCTGCAAAATAAATTCCGCCATTTGCGTAACCTAAACCATAGCTATCATCTTCTCCTCTCGATTGTAGCATTTTCGCCCAGCGCAATGTTCCATCGCAAGTATAGCTGGCTAACAGCAACCGCGGAACATACCCGCCAGATGGAAAATCGGAGCTTGCTCGATAAAATGTATCAGCAGTTATATTGTCATCATCAACAACCGCAGTAATATAGATATTTTTGTTAGCGTCCGTACAGATTTGCCTCACCCTGTTAGACGTGGGGCCGAAAGACGTAGGCGTTGAACTCCCGCCTCCTTTTAGCCATTTGTAGTTCTGTGCAAACCCGGCTTGTACCAGGCAAACAAATGAAACGAATAAAAGAACGGCTTTCATGATAGCAGCTTGATTATGTAATTTACAAAAAATATAGCAAGGCGGCTGTTACCGCCTTGCTGGTAACGGGTCATCAATGGGTGATCGCTAAATGCGCCACCTGTATCGTCTTTCCTTCTTCTTCCATCCGCACTACATAAGTGCCTGCCGCTAAGTGCGCAACAGGTACACTAATCGTTCCGTCCATATCCGTAACAGGGATTTGCGCAACCATCTTGCCGGGTAATCAATGCAATTATTTATTCGCTAAAAATCATTTATTGTTTGACCACGTTCATACTCATGCGCTGCCCTTTCGGGTTTGTCAGTTGCAAGATGTAAGTGCCTACTGTAAGTTCTTGCGTGTTGATGATTTTTTCATTGTTGTTCGCAACTCCGCTATAAACAAGCTGGCCCAATATATCGAATATTTTTACCTGTGTGCCTGTGCTTATACCAGTAATGAACAGGGCATTACTCATGGGGTTAGGATAAACACTGATATTAGGGAACGCTGCAAGGTTGCATACATGCAGTGGCGGCAGTGTAGTTATGTACTTGCAGTATGTGCCACTATCGCAGCCATAGACGGTAAGGCATACTTTGATGATACCTGTATCTGTATAGCTGTGGCTTGGGTTGAGTGTTGTCGAGCTGCTGCCATCGCCAAAATTCCACCTCACACTGTCGGGTGTATTGCTGCCTGTATAAGTAAATGTTACGTTATCGGGGACATGCATACTATCGCCGCTGACCGTAAACATGGGTGTAGGTTCGGTAGCAATCGTGCAGTTGCAGTTATAACCATATTTGGCAAACCAGAAGTTCTGTATATGAAAGGGACTATGATAAGCAGGGAGATTATTGACCGTAATTGAATCCTCCATTATACCTCCCAAATAGAGGTTATTGTCATTGTCAGATGTTATGGCATAACCAAAATGGTACCGGCCTTCGCCTGCAAACTGGCTCCAGTTCAAAAGGTTGGCACTGCTATCCCAGATAAAAAGGATCGGGTTTGAAACGGCACCTGTACTTACAAATTTAAAAATATCCGTCCCGTGCTTACTGTCATTGTGGATAAATCCGGTTACAGCAACATGACCGTTTGGCTGTGTTCCAACTGCATAAAAACCTATGCCATTTGCGACAAGGTCATAATACCATTTAAGGTGACCGTTAGTGTCCAGTCGATACAATACCGTTAACCCATCTCCATCTGGTACACCAACTGAATCGCCGCCAAAATTACTGGGGGATGTTCCAAATAATGTTGTATATATACCTCCGTAGTTGTCGTAGGCAATCCCGGTAAACCAGTCATTACCTGCCCATGCCGTATCGTTCCATAATTGAGTGCCGTTAGAATTGAACGCTGCCACATAAGGAATAGGTGTAGCATAACTGCTGCTGGGCAAAACATTCAATCCCAATGCAGCATACGCGACTCCGCTTTGCTGATTAATAGCTACGAAGTCCATTTCTTCCGTGCTGTCAATAGGGAAACGGATAGCGCTCAGCAAATTGCCTGCGGTATCATATTTCAAATCATAAGTGCCTTCAGTAGTAAATTCGCCTGGCCTTACCTCAAGATTACTTCTTAAAACAGGATAGAAGTGTGCGTACCCTTGCCCATCTATCGCAAATGGATTGGAAAATTGAGAGTTGACGCCAGTTGCAATATAGCTATATGCTGAATCACCTCCTATAAAACGTACCCATTTAAAATTACCAAGCGTATCAAATCTTACAACGCATTCCTGCATATACCCGGCATGGATCAATGTATCATTGCCTATATAAATGTCGCCGCCAATTAATACACCTGCAAAGTAGATACCACCGTTTGCATAGCCCAAGCCGTAACTATTGTCTTCTTGTTCAGATTGCAGCATCTTTGCCCACCGCATTATGCCATTGCAGGTATAGCTCGCTAAAAGGATGCGGGGGCGATAACCGCCTGCCGGGTAAGCTGAACTTGCCCTGTAAAAGGTGTCTGCGGTAATATTATCGTCATCGACGACTGCTGTTATATAGACGTTTTTATTGGCATCTGTACAAATTTGCCTTACCCTGTTTGAGGTCGGACCA
>JAFDZL010000300.1 GCA_018266935.1 Bacteroidota bacterium
ACCGACGCGATTTGCGAAGTAAGCAGCGTGAGCAGCGGCGGGAAGGGCTCTTTTAATTGGATCCGGAAGGTGGTATCGTTCAGTGCGATGAAAGCCTCTTTCCCGCTTACCTTATCGCTGAATATCCACGATCCGGACGCCGCTATTTTCGGGTCGAGCAGCCGGCCGAAGCTATAAACAAAGTCGGAGGCGACAGCCTTGCGGCCTGTGCCGCCTTTGAAAAGCGGGTCGTCATGAAAATAGACATCGTGGCGCAGATGAAAGGTGTATTGCAGGCCATCGGGGGAGATATCCCAGCTTTTGGCTATCGCCGGCCGGACATGCAGGCTGTCATCAACCTGGACCAGGCCGTTATAAAGCTGATTATCCATCCAGATGGTATTCTGGTTGCGGCAAAAAGCCGGGTCGAGCGAGGTAAGACCTTCGTCGAGGTTGATATTAAAGACTGTTTTATGCGAACCGGCGTTATCGCTGTGACAACCTAACGCGCAAAGCAGAAAGCAGAAAGCAGAAAGCGAAATGCAAAAAGAGAAAAGCCGGAAGCGATTCATGGAAGGATAAAGATAATTTTTTACGCGGAAAGATTAAAACGATAGGCGGAAACCCCCGTATAAGCAGCATTATTTACATATATCTGATAAAAAGCTTTTAGCTTTGGTCTTTAAGCTTTCAGCTTAAAAAACGAATGAGAAAATACTTTACCCCGCTTTTGGTTTTTGCTTTATTCGCATTTTTTTGGGCGATCATGCCGGGGTGCAAACGAGAGTGGCTGCCGCCGACCCTGTACAAAGATTCTTCCCTGATCGCAGGGAGCGATTCGGCCGGCTATGTGAATGGCGCGGCCAATATTGCACGATTCAACCATCCTTTTGGGATCACCATAGGTCAATCGGGGAATTTATATGTCGCCGACCAGGGGAACAGCCTGATCCGTAAAATAACACCAGCCGGCGTAGTAAGCACCTATGCCGGGACATACCTGGTAATGGGCGAAACCAACGGCCTTGATTCGCTTTCAAGCTTCAGAGGGCCTTTTGGTGTTGCTGCCGACAGTTCCGGCAACGTTTATGTGGCCGACGCGGGTAATAATATGGTCCGCCGGATAAGTTCGTCAGGTATAGTGAGCACTTTCGCGGGAACCGGTATTCCGGGCTCGGCTGACGGCACGGACACGGCGACCTTCAATTCGCCGATGGGCGTTGCAACCGATCAGGCAGGTAATGTGTATGTGGCCGATTACGAGAACCATTTGATTCGTAAAATAACTCCTGCAGGGGCGGTAAGCACTCTTGCCGGTAAAGCAGGAATATCAGGGTTTACAGACGGCGTGGATACCGCAGCCCGCTTCAACCTGCCCGAGGCCCTCGCGGTTGACGCGGCAGGCAATGTCTATGTAGCCGATGCCGGGAACGATGCTATCCGAAAAATAACACCCGGCGGAACGGTGACCACGCTTGCAGGTAATGGCTCGCCCGGCAGCGTGAATGGAACAGGCAGGTCGGCTTCGTTCAACACGCCTTTCGGGATTGCGGTTGACGGTTCGGGCAATATTTATGTGGCTGATTCGGGCAACAATTTGATCCGTGAGATCACCTCTGCGGGCGCGGTATCAACCTTTGCCGGAAGCGGCCTCCGGGGAGCGGGAAACGGCACAGGCACGTCATCCGCTTTCAACGTGCCGGCCGGGATAGCCATAGATGCTTCGGGTAATATTTATGTTTCCGACGAAGGAAATAATCAAATACGGGAGATAACACCTTCTGGTACGGTTACGACTTTTGCCGGCAAAAACCTCAAAATCGCCGGCAGGCGCAGGAAATAACCTGATTATAAACTTATTGTAAACGCTGCAATAAATATTTATGGTAATATTATTAGGATAAAACAAACCTTAGCGGTAACTTTGTTCTATTATCCGTCAACTAGACACCAATTATTAGCCGATTCAATGGTTTCCAAGGAGGAACTGCAGGTTACG
>JAFDZL010000301.1 GCA_018266935.1 Bacteroidota bacterium
AACGCATGGTTTTACGGTCGATGGCCAAACCCGACGCGCCCTTGCCCGGCGCTATGGGCCAGCGATGGATCACCTTGAAGGTCTGAGCGTCGATCACGTCCATCTCGCTTTTTTCAGCATTGTTGACATAGATACGTCCCTTACCGTCGCTCTGAGCGGTTTCGGGCCAGCCGGTCAGCTGGATTGTCGCCACAGCCTGGTCGGTCGCGGGATCTATCACTGTCATATTCTTGCTGCGGCCGTTGCAGCTGATGATCTTGTTAGAGAAATCATCGTACAAAATACCATCCGCAAACTGCCCGGTCGGTACATGAGCCAGTACTTTGAAGGTCTTCAGGTCGAATACCGCTACACTGTTGGAGCCACCGTTAGTGATGTAACCTTTTCCTAAGGCATGAACAAGTGCTATGCCGTGCACATCCTTGTCGGTTTTGATGACGCCGATGGAATCGCCGGTGACTTTATCCAGCACATTCACCTGCGTGCCATGCGACACATAAAGGCGGTTGGATTCAGGATCGACAGTGGTATAGTCATATCCTCCGCCGCTTTTGATATGGAATGTTTGGGTGATGCGGTAATTGGCCTGCTGCGCATAGCCGGTAACGGCACATAAAACGATAAGTGCCGGGATTAATAAGATCGATCTTTTCATAACCAGGGATTTGAAGGCAAATTATTTTGCCATTCTGTAAAAATTCTGTTTTACTGCGACACCGCCCAGGCCAAACCGTCGGGGCCGCCGCCCACGTCGATATGACCGGCTACGGTCAGCGTTTTCAGGTCGATGATAGCCACGTAGTTATCAGGCGTACAGCCGATGTACGCCCTTGCGCCATCGGGCTGCATCAAAATACCCGCCGCACCATGCCCGATATTGATCTTCTTTACTTCCTTATGCGATGCAACGTCATACACTACAATGTCGCCGTTGCGGAGGCTCGATATGAGCGCTAGTTTGCCATCGGGCGTGAATTGCAGACGGTTCGCACCGACAACTTTTGCATCGATCTTATCCGTCACTTTTTTACTTGCCAGGTCGATCACTGCGATGGTGCCGTCGTCGGCTGCGGCCGTCCACAGCTGTTTGCCATCAGGCGTCACGTCAAAACCTTCCGACCCGTTCGAAACGGGCACTATGGTTTGTATCCAGTCGCGCCGCGGCTGCGGCCTGAAACCTGGCGGCGGGTTAGCGCCGGGGCGTACCGGGCCACCGGGCAGCGGACCGGGTTGTATAAGCGTGTCTTCCAGAATGCTCACCGTGCCCGAGCTCACATTGGTGGTGTAAACCTTTTTCAAGTCAGGTGTTACATAGATCATATGGGTGCGGTTTTGCCCGGTTCCCATCGCCCAGTCGAACGAATTGGTAGCGGGATCAAAACGTGCTACGGATTTTGAACCTTCGGCAGAGAGCCACAGCTTGCCGCCGGCGAACGCCAGTCCGTGCGGACCGAAAAAAGGTTTGGAATCGATGGGCTGCAGGGCCTTGTGGTTTACCAGGTCGAGCACATCGATCTCGTGCAGGCTTCCGCCACCATAAATGGAAACATAGGCTGTTTTGCCGTCAGCCGAGGCAATCACCTCGTGCGGGTCGGTTCCGACAGGCATTTTGGCGACTACTTTAAGCGTCGCCGGATCGACAATAGCCAGGGTATGGTCGTTTTTGGAAAGGGCAAGCAATTGGCCGGTGGTTTGGGCAGCGCAACTCATTACAGAAAGCAGGGCTGCGAATGCCAGGGAGTATTGAAGTGGTCTCATGGCGTTTTGGTTTGATGGTGAGCGGTGTATATCAAAGTTAAGATAACGGCAAATGTTTTCAATGCCCAAAGCAAAAGGTTAAATAGGAGCACTGAAAAGGAAATAGACCGGGGTAAACCATTTATAGACCAAAACCGTTTTACAACCTACGACCGGTCATGAAGCCGTCGCTCTATTTTTGCCAGGGAACATCATGCAAAAACTGGTTTTAGCCGGAATGCTTTTGTTGTTTGCGGGCCGTTCTTTCGGTTCGCCTGATACCCTCCGCCTTTACTTCGCTATCGACGTTTATCAGCTATCCGGTCAAGACAAACTGAAGATCAAAGGCGTCGCGGATTCAGCCACAAAAGATCGGCCTGTCACCATTAGGGGTTACGCCGATTATTTAGGGAACAAACGATACAACCAGGCCCTTTCTGAGCGCAGGGCGAACGAGGTCAGGACATATATCCTTTCGCTTGGGATCAAGATCAGCCTGAACACTGAAGGCAAAGGCCAGATAGACGAACCGGGTGAAAAAAGCGCCCTGGGCGAACCGCATGACCGCCGCGTCGATATCATCTATAACAGAAAAATTGCTGTTGCAAAAAATCCGCTTGATCAGGCTATGATCAAGTTTACAAAAAAGGTCGACAGCCTGTCGTCGCTTGATGTCGGGAAAAGCATTAGCCTCGACGAGCTGACATTCGAAGGAGGGCGGCATATACTCGATTCCGGGTCACATCGGTACCTGCTGCTTTTGACCCGCTACCTGGCCGAACACAAAACCTTGTATTTTGAAGTCAGGGGTCATGTTTGCTGTGAGCCTCCTGACAGCGACGGCTACGATTATGATACCCATGATTACCGCCTTTCGATAAACCGGGCGAAAGCGATTTACCAATATTTCATACAGAATGGTATTGACACCGCCCGAATGCGATATACCGGCGTAGGGGCCAGCCGACCTAAAGTATATCCGGAAGTCACGGAGGCCGACAAACAGAGAAACCGCCGCGTCGAAATCATCATTTTGAGGAAATAAGAGGTCCGATGTCGGAGGGCGGAGGTCACAGTTTCCGCCCCGGCGGAGACAAAAGGTTATAGCAGGACGAGGTCTGATGGCGAGTGCAGGATGTCACTCCTTTTTTACACCAGTGCCGGCGTTTTCACCTGCGAACTTGCAGACGATGGCTCTGAGTAAGGCAAAGTGATGGTGAATTGCGTACCGGCGTCGGGCTGGCTTTCCACGGTGATGGTGCCGCCGCATGCTTCTACCTGGTTTTTAGTAATATACAGACCAACCCCTTTACTGTCGTAACCTTTATGGAACACCTTGCTGAACTTGAACATATCCTTGCCGTTCTTTTCCATGTCGATGCCGATGCCGTTGTCTTCGAATGTGATCCGTATCTTGTCCGCCTCGGCCCGGGAGTGTATGCGGATCACCGGCTTCCGGGTTTTGCTTTGATATTTCAAGCTGTTGCTGATGAGGTTATAAAAAACGCTTTCAAGGTAAGCTTTGGGAAAGTTTACCCGCGGAGCTTCAAAATTGACCATTATTTCGGCATTACTTTTAACGATCTCGGCCTGCAGCAGCTGCGTTGTGCGCCACATCACGTCTTTGATCTCGCAGGGGTCTTTGACTATGTTCCTGTTCAGCCTGATCTCCAAAAGCTCCATCAGGTCTTTCAGCGTACTGTTCAGCGCCCGTGCTGAACTATCCACCAGGTCAAGCAACTCTTTTTTACCTGCTTCCGTGGTTTCCGCTTTCAGCAGCTCGACGATATTGACGATAGCTGCCGATGGCCCGCGCAGGTTGTGCGCCACGATCCCGTTGAAATCATGTAATTGCTGCACCTCCTTATTCAGCTGATCCGAGGTTGTGGACAAGGCCTCATTTTTCAGCTGCAGCTCTTCGAGCAAATTCTTATATTCCGTAATGTCCGCGATCTGGGCGATATGAAAATCCGGGGCGCCATCGGCATGGCGTATCAGCGATACCGTGAGCATGGCCCAAACGAAATACCCGTCCTGGTGGATATATCGCTTTTCCATCTGGTACATGTTGATCTCGCCGCTATGCAGCCGTTTCAGCAATGCCAGGTCGGCATTGAGATCGTCGGGATGGGTAATATCCTGGAACGTCATATTCAGCAATTGCTGCTTCGAATAGCCCAGCATTTCGCTGACCCTCGAATTGATATTCATCCATTTGCCTTCGGCCGAGACAATGGCCATGCCTGTGCCTGAATATTCAAAAGCGCTATGGAATTTACCCTCGCTTGACGCCAATTGTTCAAGCGCAACTCTTTTAGCTTTGAAGGTCCGCCAGATGAGCCCGAAAAAAATCGCCAGGAAAGCAAAGCATACCGCCGCGCTGCCTGAAATGACGATACGGGCGATGAGGCCCGAACGCTCGCTTTGCGCCTCCCGCGACGCGAGCAACAATTCTTCAGATGATATAATCCGTTTTAGCCAGCCTGTAGTTGCTTCTTTGTAATGATCCGTGATACCGGCGGTGTTCATATCACCGATCGCCAGGTCAGCATATTTTGCCAGTGAATCGATCCGCCGCTGCTGCAGAGGATTGTCAGAGGTAATTTGTTTTAAATCCCTGATCTGCGCCGCAAGCTGCTTGGTGTCGTCATCAAAAATGCGCCGGCGCAGCGGCGTATTTGAAATAGTGAGCTGCAGGCGACTGGACTCGGCGTTCAGCAGCGATGCGTTGGCCTCGTTAGCCTGCTTGATGACGATGAAGGTATGACGCACCCACTCCTGGGCGTTTTCCATAACCGTAAGGGTGCGGCAGCTGTACCAGGTGAGCAGACCGGCCAGTGATAAAACAACAATAAACCCGCCCGTCAACAGCTTGTAAAACCGCGTATTCTCCACGGCGCTTTTTACGGGAAAAATGAGCGGAAAGTTTGATCGCCGGCGCTTCTTTTTTGATAATTTTAACCGGCGGTAATGCTATTTTACTGGTTATTAAGCGGTTTTGACGCTTTATATTGAGGATTTCAGTCTCCGCAGGGTCTCGCACGCGTGCCGCGTGTGCCATTTTAGTAAATCTGCTTAGATAAATAGTTGTAGCTTTAAAGCATGAGCAGAAAATATAAGTTCATGGATAAAGAAGGATTGTATTTTGTAAGTTTTGCTACGGTTAACTGGATCGATGTATTTGTAAGACCGGCCCCGAAACTGGCGCGAGTTACTGTCATAAAAAGCAAGCGCCTGGAACCAATTCCTCAAGACTGAAGGTACACTAAGCCCATTTTCAGGCCCTGAAATTGGCGCCTCGGCGCTAAGGGTTGCAATAAATGGTATAAAAATGGCAAATAGTGGTTTTTTGGCTTAGAAAACGGGGTTTTTTCTGCAGGAACTTAGAATTGATAAACAACTGCAAAGCAGCGATTTGTATTTTTTGCGTTCACGAAAGGGCTGAGTTTATGTAAATTCGGGACTTAGTGTAAACTGCAAATATCTAACTTTCAGCGCAATAAATGGTCAGAAATGGCCGAAAGACGCATGAATGTGAACAACCTGGTTCACTTCCAGCCCTGGTACTGCAAATACTTGATCAGCGTCGTATCGGTCGCCGAAAGCGTGGGCAGCCAGGGGCCAAGGTTTTCGCGCTGCCACCACAGGTGCTGCGGGTTACCGGGCGGCGCAAACTGGTAGCGGTACAGCATAGCGCGCACATACCTTGGCGGCTTACCGGGAAAAGGATTGTTCGCGAAGAGGCTCAGCGCGCCGGGGTCGTTGTGCAGCAGCTTCCACGTGAGGTGATACACCCAGGGATACTGGTCGGGCGAGGACATGGCCGCAAACCACATTTGCCAGTCGAGGTGCGGCTGGTAAGGCGCTATCTGCGGCGGCGCCTGGTCAGGTTTGGTGGGCAGGTACTTGTAGGCGTATTCTTTCCAGGTGGCTTTGCCGCCGGTGGTGTCGTCGGCCGTCCCTTCAAAAACCACGTTCGCGCGTTCCTTGCCCACCGATCCGAAGGCGCCGTAGGTGTTCACCAGGTCCAGCGGGTCGAACGAAGCGTTCATGGCCTGCGCGGGCGAGAACAGGTTCATCACGGGCTGTATGCTGAGGAAAGCGATGATGACCGCCACCACCCAACTGGTGGTAAGCATGGGCACCGAGCCTTCACAGTTGATCTCGGCGTCTTCGGCTTTCAGCGCCAGGCGTTTGGGCACTATCTTCGTCCAGAAACCGTCGTCAAAACAGGCCAGGGCGGGAATGATGGTAAGCCAGTTGAGGAACGACAGGTTCCCGCTGAATATAAGCACCACCTGTAGCAATATCATAAGCACCCCAGCAATGTGGCGTGCTATCCCCGGCCAGAACGCGAAGAACGGCGCAATGAGCTCAGCCAGCCAGTTGAACCAAACGCCAAGCTTCAATATCCAGCGCGGGAGGAAGTGGAAAAAGCGGCTCAGCGGCCCGGGAATGGGCTGCGTCTCGAAATGATAATAGAGGGCCGTACCATTACGCCATATGGCATCCCCGCGTAGCTTGATGAGCGCCGAGCCCAGCATGATGCGGAAAATAAGCCAGCGAAACAACACGATAATGATGAACGGCGGCGGCCGTTTGGGGAAGGGCCGCATGTCCAGCAGAGGGCACAGGAAAATGGCGAGGAAGCCGGTTTCGGTGAGCTGTATTTCCCAGCCGTAGCCGTACCAGTCCTGCCCTGCGTGCACGATGGACATGTACAGGAACCACACCACGAAAAGTATGGGCGCGTTGGCATATCCTGCCACCACCACCAGCGAAAGGATAAAGCCCAACCACGCTACCGTAACCAGCGCTGCGTCGGAATGCCATAGCCAAAAGATCGACGGCAGCCGCACAAACCCCGACCCCGCCGACCCGAGCGCGCTGCTCACCTGCCCGCGGAAAGCTTCCCAGGGCAAAAGCCCATGCGAGCCGATCAAAGGCAATATTTGGTTGACAGCTACTAAGAAGCCCACGGCATACACAATGCCCAGCAGCCGCAGGATCATAAAACGGGTAAGCCAGTACGTTGGCGGTGTACTGCGCTCGCGTAGAACGATGCGGCTCGGGCGTTCCATTCGGCTTTTATTAGCTAAACAAATTTAACGAAAAACGTTCATCGGAAACGCGTCAAATAATAACGTCTTACTATTGATTTTCTCGCGGTAACTTTATTAACTTTGATTTTAACCAATTAAAACTGAATACTATGAAAAAGAAATTATTGATGGCCGCTATGATTTTGTCGGCTACCGCGTTATTTTCCTTTAAACTGGCTGACGAGCACCTTACCGGCTACATAGGCGATGCAAAGTGCGGGGCCAGCGATATGGGCTCTCCGGCAGCGCGTGCGGCATGCGTGAAGAAATGCATCAAGGGCGGCGCCGATGCGGTATTGATCGTTGGCGACAAAGTTTACAAAATAGCCAATCAGAAGGACGTCACGAAATTTGCAGGAAAGAACGTAACAGTGGATGGCACTGTGAACAATGATACCATCACCGTTACCAAGATCACTGAGGATAAGACAGCCAAGTCTTAATATTCTCTGATTCATTGTAAGAAGCCCGACCGTACCGGCCGGGTTTTTTTGTTAAGTATGTAAACCAATTGGTTTGCAGGCTGTTCTTGCTTGAAATTCCGATGAGCCATGAACGATCAATTATTTGCCGCTGCATTTGCCAAAGAGCTGGAATCCGAAGCACCCGCCACCCTGAAATGTCTTGAGCGTATCCCTATGGAACGCGCGGCCTGGAAACCGCATGAGAAATCGATGGAATTTGGTTACCTGGCGCTGCTGGTAGCCGAGATACCGCTTTGGATCGCCCACATTATTAAGGAACCCGAGATCGACTTTGTAACCTTCCAGCATAAAAAAGCCGCTTCCGCACAGGAACTGGTAAAAAATTTTAATGAGAATGTGGCCGAAGCAAAGGCGGCGCTGCTGAGCGTAAAAGATGGGGATCTGTCCGCGCCTTTCTATCTGAAGGCGAACGGGCATGTTGTGTTCACTTCGAACAAAAAAGAACAGGTGGAATCATCGATCAATCATATGGTCCACCACCGGGGACAGTTGACGGTTTATATGCGCTTGAACGATATTCCGGTGCCGTCCATCTATGGCCCTTCCGCCGACGACAGGGGCTTTGCATCGGGGGCGTGATAGTTTCGGTAATTTATAAAAGTCCAAAGCCCCGCAGCTATTGCCACGGGGCGGACGCCCTTGTTATGTAGAATGGTTAACAGCTGCCCGGGGGCAGTTTTCGTTTAATGGGTTTGATTTCTGAACACAATGCTGAAGCGGCTGGCCCCGTAAGATGCCGTATCCGACTTAACGATGTTGAATTTGTATGGGCCGGTGCGCACGTCGGCGCTATCCTTTAAATACCTGTCTTTTATAAATACCTGTATATCGGCGGGCATGCTGGCGCTTAGGTAGCTGATCTGCAGCGCGAATGAACCGTCGCCCGTGGCGCCCACATCAAGTCTTACCGGCAAGCCGGGCTGATAAGGTATAGTATTAACGACAAGGTCATGGTCATCGCTTGACAGGCTGGCCAGGCTTTCCAATCCGTAGCCCGACATGTACGGCGAATCATAGTTGGGATCATAGGCGGTGCCGGCAGTATGGTTAAACATGAACAGGGTCTCGTCATAATTGATGCTGTCTTTTGCCAGCCTCAGCCTCAGTACGGTCTGGTCGGGAATCGTATCGTAAGCGGTCGTTTTAAATTTTGACGACTTCGATTTCGGGTCAGGGTTATGTTTGTGGGAAGACAAAGCAGATAACGATTGACCTGCCATTATCAAAGACGAGTTCGGTTTGGTATCGGGCTTCGATGCCAGGATCGAATCTTTTTTACAGGCGGCTAAAAAACATATCGCTGCGAGCAGCATTACCGGTGTTTTCATTAATCAGGGTTCTGTGTGCAGCCTGGTTAAGGCAATTTTAATACCATAATCTACATAGTCTTTATTTTCAAATGGTTACAAAATGTTTTTTAAAGTAATGACCTTTTAGTAAGCGTGGATTTATATACCAATTTGCTGAATGGGAACGACTTATGTTGGGGAATTCGTTCCCGATGAAATGATTAGAATTATCGACGGGGTGTTATAAATTATCTGCAAAATCATTTCTTTGTATGGGCATCCGAACTTATATTCACGCTCAATTTCAAAAATCATGGGAAAAGTAATTCTGGTAACCGGGGCATCCTCTGGCCTGGGTTTAGCCACCGCGAAAGCGCTTGCTGCGCAGGGACACACTGTTTATGGTACATCGCGCGACATTAAACGCATCACGGGCGTTTCGTTCACGCCCCTGCAAATGGACGTCACCGACGATGCATCGGTAAAAGCTGCTGTGGATAAAGTAATCAAAGAACAGGGCCATATCGATGTGCTTATCAATAATGCCGGTAACGGTATTACCGGGCCACTATATGCCATGCCTGTTGACTCTGCTAAGAAACAATTCGAGGTGAATTTCTTTGGCGTGGTGCGCGTTACCAGTGCGGTGCTGCCATCTATGATCGAACATAAACACGGTTTGGTGATCAACATCAGTTCGCTGGCCGGTTTATTTGGTCTGCCTTACCAGGGATTGTACAGCGCATCGAAATTCGCCATCCAGGGTTATTCCGAAAGTTTGCGCATGTAGCTGCAAAATACCGGCGTTCGCGTAACAGTACTGAACCCGGGCGATTTCAAGACGGACTTTACAGGTAACCGCGAAAAATTGGCCTTCCCGCTGAACAATGAAAAACTAAAGGGCGAATTCGAACCCGCCGTTGCCGCTATGGAAAAAGACGAAAGCATCGGCGCAAGCCCTGACAAGCTTGCGGCTAAAATTTGCAGCATTGTCAATAAATCCAAACCGGCGCACAGTTACCTGGTGGGTGCTTTCGGGCAAACCATCGTACCGACATTGAAAGCTATCCTGCCCGGCGGCCTGTTCGTCAAGCTGATGAACGATCATTACGGGATAAAATAAAAGTTAAAAGGCGCCGGAGACAGCGCCTTTTAACTTTCCTGCCG
>JAFDZL010000302.1 GCA_018266935.1 Bacteroidota bacterium
ATCAAGCCTTTTAATGCTAACGATGTCAATGCGGCGATATCGCTGACCATAGGTAATTTTAAAGCACCGGACGGCGTGACGATACACATGGGTGGTGGCCAGGAAGATCAGCAGGAAGCTGCCACATTCCTTGGCACTGCATTACTGATATCGTTCGGTATCATCCTGATCATACTGATGACACAGTTCAACTCGATAGGAAAAACATTTATCATCCTTACCGAGATATTCTTTAGCATCATCGGTGTTTTCCTTGGCGTTGCAATATTTAAAATGACCATATCTATCGTCATGACAGGTATCGGTATCGTGGCGCTGGCTGGTGTGGTTGTGCGAAACGGGATACTACTCGTCGAGTTCACGGATATGCTTATCGAGCAGGGGGCAAGCCTGCACGATGCGGTGGTTGAAGCTGCCCGTACCCGTATGACGCCCGTATTACTGACCGCAACTGCCGCAATACTGGGATTAATACCATTGGCTGTCGGCTTTAACATCGACTTTGGCGGATTGTTCTCCCGTTTCCAGCCGCACATTTTCTTTGGCGGTGATAACGTAGCATTCTGGGGGCCGCTGTCGTGGACGATGATCTTTGGACTGGGCTTTGCGACCATCATCACATTGATACTGGTGCCTTGTATGTATATTATCAGGGTGCGTATGAAATCGGCATTGTTCGGTCGCAAGAAGGAAGAAGTTCATACACAGGAGCCTGAAATGACAACCGTTTGAGATTTTAATCAAACCATATAATAGCTAAGCCGCTTCTGTTTGGAGGCGGCTTTTCTTTTGGTGTTAACCTCGGAAGTCTGTAACCGTAAATATGACACTATAATTGTAGAATATTTGATAATTTTGTTAAAAAAGTCAGGACCCATTAAGTGAGCACAGTCGCCGACCAGCAGGATATAAAGCGGGAGAAAATTTTAGAAGCTGCATACCAGCAATTCCTGCATTACGGGTACTCCAAAACCACGATGAACGAAATAGCCGGAGCGCTGTCAATGTCTAAGGCTCTGCTGTATTATTATTTTCCCGATAAAAGCCAGTTGTACATAGCTGTTACCCGCAAGCTGGCCAATGAATATTTGAACACACTGAAAGACAATCTGGCGAAGATAAAAGATCTCAGGGATGCAATAGTCTTCCAGATCGATACACATCACAATTTTATCGTTAACAATTATAATTTTTTCGATTTCATCCGGCTGAACGAGCAAAGTCTTCCGGATCAGATATGGGAAATTGTGGATGAGATAAGGCAATCTGAAATGCAACTGCTCGGCGATGTGATGATAGCAGAAGCTAACCGCGGCAAAATAAGGATCGTCGAGAATCCCGGCGAAATTGTAAGCCTGCTTCTTGATGCACTTAATGGTGTAAGGGTGGCTGCAATGGGGCATAAAAAGAACATATTCCCAAAGAAGGAATATCTGGATGAGATTCATCAAAAGCGCCTTATCCTGGTCGATATATTTGTGCGCGGACTAAAGAATTAACCGACTGTCAGCCAGAGGTCAAATTGGTGTTAATTGTATTCAAACGGACACTTTAGTTGGTATATTTGACTATTGTTTAAAATTAGTCAATAATATATATCCGAAGATATAGTTATTAAAGATACTTCTTAATTTAGAGGTGATTGTTTTAGAGTGATTGAAGCACCCTGGTCAAAAGATCGGGGTGCTTTTTTAGTCTTCAATAACATTGATTACCTTCCAATTATGCTTATCATCAACCTTACCACCGGTAAATTTTAAGGTGATTTCGAACGAGGTAATGTTTTTGGGGTCTTGTTTGCCCTTTTTCTCGGCATATGATTTTACGATAAACACAGAATCGGGTTTTTGTGCGCATTGGTAACCTGACACAGGAAAAACTATATCGGCCGATTTAATTGTGGGCCTTATGAATGTTTTCGCCATTAAATAAGCGTCATCATAGTCAGGAGCATTATCCGATATGCCCTTACGAGAACCAGACAGGGCGTACCTCGTCATAAATACGGTCGAAATTGTTGCAATCGCGACCATGACGATCAATCCTTTTTTCAAAAAGGTTTTCTTCTCAGCATTGTGTTCGATATAATGGTCGGTCATATTCGTAATGGTCAATAAAATTTATAGCATCAATGCGGTACTCAGGTCTCGATATGTCGTTATTGCCCAAAATCGGGAATATTATAATCAATTAACAGCTGGGACGTAGGGAAAATTACCCGGAATAATCGCCCACCGCTTTGGCATGCAGCCTATTGCTATAAGGTGTTACAAACATGGTACCAAACTTACTATAGGTAACCGTGACAACGATCTGATCGCCACTTGATTAATGTGTCACGCCTGTGGCCGGCCGTATTGTAAAAAAATCA
>JAFDZL010000303.1 GCA_018266935.1 Bacteroidota bacterium
AGGGCGAAAATATTTTCAGTATGAACGACCGTATCGGCTTTTACCAGTATTTTCTCAAAAAGCTTGGTGCCAGCGACCCGAATTGTGTTTGCTCATGCGGAAGCATGGCGCCATACAGCAATTGACCGGACTGAAACGCTTTTGTTCACGTTTATACCACTTCCGGCCATTTTTAACTATTTAAACAAATGGCAATGAGCATTTTGCCTTTTACACTAAGCCCCGATTTTACATAAACCAGGCCTGTTTCGTGAACACCACAATGATAAAAATTTGAATAACAGGAGATTAGATCATCGAACAACCTACACACAAAATCACCACGTCCAGACGAATACGTCTGGAAGCATCCTCGTTTTTGGATAATATTTGCGACTTTTTTGTTTTTTCATCCATCAAACCGTACTTAGTGTAAAATAAATGTGCAAAACCTTTTGACCGGACCAGGCGGAAATTTCTCAAAAAATCTTCAAAATCTTTCAAATCCTGCAATCGTGTTCTATACTTGTATATGAACTACCCCTTTGATACCGTCGGACTTACCTCAGACCAGATCGACCTTTACCAGGAAACCTATGAAACGTTGAAGTCGAAATTTCACGTCGAACTCACCGGCAATATCGATTTTCATTTACAGGACTTCGAAGTATTCAGGGGTTGCGAAAATGTAAATCTCAAGGGTTCATTCGTTATTAAAAACGCCCGTACGGATTGTTACGTCCTTTTCATCGAGATGCATAAAATTGGCAGGGCGACTTCCAAATCCACCCGGCCAACTTATGATTACTACGAATATCAAACCTGGGCATTGGCTTACCTAAAAAAGGATTTCGGCCGGGTATTGATCAGGCCAGAGACGTTGGCGGATAAGCTTATAGAACTTGTTCATCCCGTCGAACTGGACTTTGAAGAAGATAAAGCTTTTAGCGATACCTGGTACGTGCTGACCAATGACCGCTGGAAGGCCGAAGCCGCCATGAACCGCGATTTCCGCAATGTTGTGATGGATGTCCGGCACAATGGCGTGGTGATCGAGATCATTGATCATACGCTCATCATCGGTTACAACCACCCGTCATCACCCGATGCTTCGCTGCAATTAGCTGAATTCGTGGTAAGATTATGCTCTAATTGTTAATGAGCAACGGCAGCGCTGCGCTCTACGCGATGAATATCCGGGTTAGGCTGATCATTCTCGATCAACCCGTCGCGCATACGTACGATACGGTGCGCGTGCTTGGCGATATCTTCCTCGTGGGTCACTAAGATGATCGTATTGCCTTTGGCATGGATATCTTCCAGTAGGCCCATGATCTCGATCGAAGTTTTGGTATCCAGGTTACCCGTAGGTTCGTCGGCCAAAATGATAGAAGGGTTATTGATGAGCGCCCTGGCAACTGCCACACGCTGGCGCTGTCCGCCTGAAAGTTCGTTCGGTTTATGATCTACGCGGTGCTCCAGGCCAACATTGGTAAGCGCCTGTTTTGCGCGTGTCCGCCTGTTCTCTCTATTTACCCCCGCATAAACCAATGGGAGCGCAACATTATCGAGCGCGGTATTACGCGGCAGCAAATTAAACGTTTGGAAAACGAAACCGATCTCCGAATTGCGCACGTCGGCAAGCTGGTTGTCCGTCATGTGGCTGACATCGATTCCGTTAAGGATGTACTCGCCTTTGGTCGGGGTATCGAGGCAGCCGAGGATGTTCATCAGGGTTGATTTTCCGGAGCCGGAAGGGCCCATTAAAGCTACAAATTCACCTTTATTGATAGACAGCGATACCGATTTTAAAGCATGTATAGTTTCAGCACCGATCACATATTTACGCCCGATATCTTTAATGGTAATGAGTGGCTCCATCCGAATTTTCCTGCTTTGACTGTAATGCCCGGGCAAATGTTACAACGTTTCATGTTTTAGTATCAAAGTCTTTAATGATCAGGGTCATTTTTATAGTTCAGGCCGTGTCGTAGTATTGACGATTATAAACAGGCATATTTGCGTTAACTTACTGGCTGATAAACAAATCCTACGTGAAGTTCCGCCTTGATAAAACCTATCTCGATTGCATCGACGA
>JAFDZL010000304.1 GCA_018266935.1 Bacteroidota bacterium
GGCCCCCGAGTTTGCAAAACGTAACTGCAAGATCATCGGCCTTAGCGTTGATCCGGTGGAGAGCCATTTGCGTTGGGAAAAAGACATTGAGGACGTACAGGGCCAGCCCATAAACTATCCGATGATCGGCGATCCGACATTGGCCATCGCTAAACTGTACGACATGCTTCCGGCCGAAGAACCAGGCACCTCGGAAGGCAGGACCCCGGTTACCAATCAAACGGTTCGTACGGTTTTTATCGTTGGCCCCGATAAGAAAGTGAAGCTGCACCTGACATATCCCATGTCAACCGGCCGCAACTTTGACGAAATATTACGCGTGCTGGATTCCCTGCAGCTAACGGCAAAGTATTCCGTTTCGACCCCGGTAAACTGGAAAAATGGAGATGACGTGATCATCCCTGCAGCGCTGTCTTTAGAAGATGCCCAGGCAAAATACCCGGCCGGCGTAAAGGTGGTAAAACCGTATCTCCGCTACGTTGCGCAACCCGGCACCCCTGAAACGGTGATGAACTAATTTAATCAGATATGAGATTTGAGATATGAGAGGTGAGATGTTTTCCCGCCATAAGCTCTTTATATCTCAAATCTCAAATCTCACATCTTAAAAAAACAACATGAAACTACGCGTTGTAGTACTGGGCGCCGGTTTTGGCGGCCTGGAGCTCACTTCTATGCTTTCTGAGGCCGTAGGCGACAATCTCGATCTTACCCTGATCGATCAGCACGATGCGTTCTTTTTCGGCTTTTCCAAGCTGGATGTGATGTTCGGTCATAAAAAAGCTGACTCGGTCAAAATTCCTTACAGCGGAATCGTGAAGCCGGGCGTTCGGTTTTGCAGAGAGACCATTACGGCGATCGACCCGGAAACAAAAACCGTCACTACGAACAAAAGTGTCCACAAGGCTGATGTGCTGGTGGTGGCGCTCGGCGCCAATTATGATTTCGATGCCACGCCCGGGCTGAACCAGCACGGCAATGAATACTATTCATTTGACGGCGCTGTGAAGCTGAGGGATGTGATCCCGGATTTTAAGAGTGGCCATGCCATCGTTGGGGTATGCGGAGCTCCGTTCAAATGTCCTCCGGCGCCCAGTGAAGCCGCATTGATGCTGCACGATCATCTCGTCAGCAGCGGTAGTCGCGATGCCTGCACCATAAGCATCGTCATGCCGTTCGGTTCGCCTATTCCGCCTTCACCCGATTCGTCCACAGCATTGCTTAGAGCTTTTGAGGAACGGGGTATTCAATTTATCCCGCAGCACAAGATCGCATCGCTTCGCGCAAAAACTGCCGTTTTGGACGATGGTACCGAAATGCCCTTCGACTTGTTCCTGGGCATTCCCAAACATGTCGCGCCCGACGTGGTGCTGCAAAGCGGCCTGGCCGAGAACGGCTGGATACCGGTTAGCAGGCAAACCCTAATGACGAGGTACCCCGGTGTGTATGCCATCGGCGATGTGACCAGCGTTGGCACACCGAAGGCTGGCGTATTTGCCGAGGGCGCCGCGAAAACTGCCGCGGCTGCTATCATCGATGCCTGGCACGGGAAGGAAAGTGAAGCCGGCTATACCGGCGCCGGTTCCTGTTATATCGAGTTCGGCAAGGGACAGGTGGCACGCGTCGATGTTGATTTCTTCTCGGGCCCGAAACCGTTCGGCATCCACCACGACGCTTCCAAGGCATTGACTATCGATAAGGAACATTTCGGATCAAGCCGCAAAGCCCGCTGGTTTGGATTATAGTAAAAATTTAAACGATCAAATTAAAACTCAAGGAAATGACAACGTACTTAATAGAGATCCCTCACTCTGAAGACACCGTGGAATGCCAGCATGTGATCAAATTGTTCGTCGAGTCAGGCTCGCACCTGCTTTCGCACGCTTACTGGGGCTGCAAATCAGGTGTTCATAAATCCTATTTTATCAGCGAGTTCGACAGCAGGGAAGAGGCGCTGCAAACCGTTCCGCCTTTTTTACGACGTCATGCCAATGTTATCGAATTGGTGACCTTCAATAAAGATGATATTCAACGGTTCGCGGAGATGAACAGACAATAGGCCTTCGTTGAATTAAACCAAAAGACCAGCTTTACGGGCTGGTCTTTTGGTTTATGCGTTCTGGCCCTTTGGAACGGGGCCGCCGGTTCCCCCGTTAAGGAATTTGAGGAGACTCACTTTGATGAAATGGTCCCATCCCTGTTTGCAGCCTTCGTAGCACTCTATGTCCGGCGTCAGACCAACATGCGTAACGTCGATTTTGGTAAGGCCATTTTCTTGTACGATGTCAAAGACTACTTCAGTACCTGTCCATTCGTGTTTGTCGTTCAGCCAGGGCAGCCAGCAATCGGTAACAAGCCAGGTCACTTTTTTACCGGGGATGGCCTCGGCTATTTTAAAATCCACCCGCGTATCGCCAAAGTGAACGGTAAAAGTATCCCCGATGTTTTTGGCGCGTCCTTTAAAATCAAGCGCCCACCACTCATTTACGCGGCTTATTTTGTCAAGAGCATCTTCGGGACTGATGCCGGCAGCAATACTGCTATGGTAGTCTTGCTGCGAGGTTAATGTTGCTGTTTTCATATCTTATTGCTTTTGGTTTTTAACTATTGGTGAGAAAATTGTACAGGCTTTCTTTAACGACGAAATCGCATATCTGAACCAGCCTGTCATACTCATTTTCAAGCGTAAAGCCATCATAGGTAAACGCGATCAGGGTGCTTTCTCCTTTGGGTGCAAGGTCGAAGATCATCTTCGTCCCGGTCCAGTCAAAATTGTCGGTTTTGCGTATGCTTTCGGTCACCAGCCAGACCACTTTTTTGCCCGGCACAAATTCGGTTACCAGGTGCCTTGAATAATGTGTACCGCCGCCCGACCTGAAAACAAACTCATCGTTAAGCTTACCGCATTCTCCCTTAAATTCTTCGGGCCAGTA
>JAFDZL010000305.1 GCA_018266935.1 Bacteroidota bacterium
ATACCGGGGTTGATCCGGATTGTGCATCGTACATCCGCAAAAGCAAATCAGGGTAAGAAATACAAACGCTTTGTTCATGATGGTTGAGTTGGTTAGACCAAATATCACGAATAAGACAATGCTCAAATGTTAAGGAGTGTTATTTAACAAGATTTAACAAATGGCTATTTAACACTCTTCTTCAGCACAATGAAATAACCAAGAAGAAAGACGCCCGCAGCCACAACCAGGCTCACCACGATATCTTTGGTGAAAAGATCGACCGTAAGCTGGGGCATGGCAGCATGTTTGCCCTCGTTGGCCTGGTGTATGCTTTTTACGGTCATTATAGCATGTGAATATGGGATAAGGTATGCATATTGCCAGCCGACGTTAGCGGCAATGATCCCTGCCACGGTAGCTATAAAGCCGATACCCATCGGTTTAAGGAAGTCGCGGAACAGCAGACTAAGCAGGAACTGGATGGACAGTACACCCAGCGCTGAAAAAAAGAGTTTGAGATAGATCTGCGATAAGAAACCCGCGATATTATACTCATTGAACTTCAATGCCGGTTTTACGATACTTAAAAGGTTACCGAAACCGAGTGTAAAAAGCAGGAATAACGCGAGACACAGAACCACCAGGAAAAAGGCATAGGCGTATTTGGCCGCGTATATCGATATTTTGGGTATGGGAAGGCTGAACAGCGTCTTCCACGTTTCGGCCTTATGTTCTATGTTGTTGACCGAGTAAGCGATAAAGATAATGAGCATGGGCAATAACAATATGCCCATAACGCCCAGTATCGCACCGGCGAAATTCAGCCAAAGCGCCATGCCGGGCCTGGAAGCCAATTGATCGCTATGCGTAAAGAATCCGATAAAAATGAGCAGGGTCAACGTCAGCGGCAAAAGCACTGCACTCCAGAAAGCCATGGTTTTACGCGTTTTGTAAAACTCGGACCGGAACGATAGTATAAATCCCTTCATCTGGTTTACGCTTTTTGAGTAATGTCTAAGAATAGCTTCTCCAGGTCCTTTTGCACTTTATTGATGCTGAAGACCGGAAAATTGTTTTTTACAAGCAAAGTATTAAGTTCAGCCATCTGCATTTTCGAAACGAAGGGCACCAGCAGGTGGTCGTCGTTCACATCGCTTACCGTAATGCCTTGCTTTTTCAAAAAGTTGGCCACATCGACTGTGTTAGTTACGCCGATCTGTACCTGCGGCTGGCTGATCGCTTCCAGGTCTTTGATACTCCCCTGGAAAAGCAGTTCGCCGTGGTCTATAATGCCCACATGAGTTGCCATGCGTTCTACCTCGGCCAATAAGTGGCTGGAGACAAAAACCGTTTTTTTATACTGGCTAACCAGGCGTATCAATAATTCACGCACTTCGATGATCCCGTTCGGATCAAGGCCGTTGGTAGGTTCGTCAAGTATCAAAAGTTTCGGGTCCGACAGCAATGCCAGCGCAATGCCCAGGCGCTGTTTCATTCCCAATGAATATTTGCCTGCTTTTTTGTTCTCTGCGCCTTTCAAATGCACTAAAGCAAGCATTTCGTCCACGCGCTTTTCAGGCACTTGCAAAAGCAGGGCGCGGTTCATCAGGTTTTCTTTTCCTGAAAGATGTCCGTAAATGGCCGGCTGCTCGATAAGTGAGCCTATTTGCGAAAGTATTTCAATGCGGTTGGATGTTAGCTCCTTCCCAAAAATATGAATGCTGCCCGAATCTGTTTTCAACAGGTTGAGCAGCATTTTTATCGTTGTTGTCTTCCCCGCGCCATTTGGCCCCAGGAATCCGTATATACTTCCTTCCGGTACCTGCAACGACAGCGATTTAACTACATGCTGGTTGCCGAAATGGAAGTTTAGCCCTTGTGTTTCAATTACCATAGTTTTTCTTTGGCGACAGAGCAAACGGTTTTAAATAGCGTTACACCTTTAACAAAAAGTGAAGTAGCATGAACCGATTCGCTATTGCCAATTGAAAAGTCTCTCTTTTGCTGAACCTGGTAGCTAACCCCCATCACTAAAGCGAATACTACCGGTAGAAGCAGCAGGATAAATGGATTCGAGTTTTTGATCAGCCTTTTCATTGTGAGCGTTTTTTTGATGAAACAAAGGAATAGCTAATTATCGGACCGCTAAAATGTTTTAGACCAACGCACGGGATTTGTAGATGAACGGCCAGATATGACGGCAAAGGCGTTCATCGGAAATTTTCGGGCGTTCATCGGTAAAAATTAATATTAGATATAATTATTAGATGACAAAGCCTTCAAAATATTACAT
>JAFDZL010000306.1 GCA_018266935.1 Bacteroidota bacterium
GTAATGCCCGAATTGAAGGAATTTATCGCCGGTTATTGCGACAGGTATAAAATACGAAAGGTTGACCCCGAGGCGCTCACAGTTGATACCAGCATCGACCTCGACCTGGACATTTTCGATATAGAAGCCGACCTTTTCCTGGCCGAATTTGCGGATACTTTCCGTATCGACAACACCAAATTCACCTGGTATAAGTACGGTTACCCGAAGGGCTCGATGGGGGTGGAAATGATCAGGACGATTTTCGGATATCGCTACAATTGGGTCAAAAAATTGGCCAACCGCATTTATAAGCCCAAGCTCAGGGTGGCTAACCTGCAGGAAGCCGTGAAGACTGGTCGTTTGCTATAGCATTGATCTTGAGTCTTAAGTCCCGGGTCCTGCAAAAAGACTTCATACTTATGACTCAAGACTATCGACTGATATAGCGCGGGGAACGAGGTGATCCCGGCCGGCGGGGCAGCTTTCAAATTCCAAATACCCGCCGGTTTGGGGTCGCTTCGTTTTTTGTTCGCTAAATGGTACGCAAACAGGTATTATTTCTTGCTTTATCCTGTTACCATTAGTTCCCTTACCTCAAGGTAGCCATCTACCTCAAATACAGGGATTTCCCTCGCAATGGCGACAGCTTCATCCAGGTTTTCAGCCTGTATCAATAAATATCCGCCGACAATCTCAGTACCCGTTTTGTGGATGTCGTTAATAATCGCGGCGTCGCGCCCTTTGATCATCTTGCCGTTCAGCGACAGTGCGCTGCCCCCCTGGAGGTTGCCGCTTTTGCCGTACTTTTCAAACCATTTGTTCCAGTTGGCGCGGTGCGCTTTCGTTTCTTCTTCGGTGGGTGTAACCGCGCGGCCGTCGGGCTCACGCACAAGAATGAGAAATCTTTCCATAGGGTATTATAATTCGATCAGGGGCTAACTTCGGTAAAATTTCCGCGTGTTTTTATAACGAGTCTGTCAAATCTCAAAATCAACCAGCAGCGGCGTATGGTCGCTGTAGGCGCACCATTGTTTATGGGTGCCTATTTCGACATGGGTCATTTTTTTTAACAGATCGTTGGAAGCAAAGCAATAATCCAGGTGGTAAGGCTTATCCAAATGGCGATATAAGTAAAAGGAAGGATGCTCTTCTTTACCCTGCACCTGTTTGTGGTGATGATGGTACGTGCTTTTGATCTTCTTTTCGCTCAGCACGCGCACCACATCGGAATGGTTGCCGATGCGTTTAGGCTTGTCCCATATCGTGTTGCTGTTAAAATCGCCGGCAAATATGGTCCTTGTGTTTTTGATTATAGCGTCATACCGGTGTATCGCCTGCCATACCTGGCCCACGTATTGATTTTTCTTGTCCGAAGGGTTGTTCGCCCACACCGCGAACAGGTTGAAGCTTTTCCGTTCGCGTTTCACCACTAAGGGCAGGATAGTTTGGAAAGCCGGTTCATGAACGGGTAAAAGCTTTAGCTTATAACCATTATAAGCAAATATGCCGAGGCCTTTGTGCGGCTTGTCCCCATGCCAGATAACGCTGTCCGGCTGCCTGGTCGGCGCCGGGAATTTCAGCGCGCCGGGGTTTTCGCACTCAGAAATCACCAGGATATCCGGATTGTATTCCAGCAGCAGTTCAGCTTTTTTCCGAAAAGCCATATTACAGTTCCAGGCTATGATGCGCATCGGGCTAAAATAGGCAATGCCTGCGAAAATTTAGTTTATCAGAAAATGATGGTGTCAATAAGCTTTGAAGATAACGCTATCACCTTTCTTTAGGTCGATGCCTTTTACCGAACCTGTTCCCTGGAACGTGAAGCCCATGCCGACAATGCTTTCCGTATATTTGGGCAGATCGGTTTGGTACGCCAGCTTGCCATCGACATAATATTCGATCTTGTCTTTAATGCTTTTACATTCAACCTTCACCCATTTGGAAAGATCGGTTCCAAAGCCCGATAGATCATGATCCTTGCCGGATTCAAAATAGCGGCCATTTAGCAACCGCAGGTTGGAGATGCAGCCTTTGGCTGATAACTCGACGATTACCGGAACATTGTCTGTGAACAGGATGATACGCACTGCCTGGCATGCCCCTGAACCCGAGTTGTAATCATTTCTTATTTCAGTACTGAACGAGAAACTGCTTAGCGGCACAGGCGTAAAATTCCCGACATTATAATAAGAGACAGCCGGCTGCCGTGGTTCCATTTTAAAGTTTTTACTGGTTATTACCGATACCGGCGCCTGTAAAATGCCGTTGCGTATGTATTCGTTATCACTCAAATAAACCGGTACAGGCCTGTTCTCGATCAGCCCGAGCCAGCCATCCGTCGGGATGATCAGTTTATGCTCTTTTACGATCTTATTGTTCACCAGCAATTTGGCGTGATAAAATCCAGGCACGTAATAGATGGAGGTAAACTGGTGTTTCGCTTTGTCAACTATGGTACTCGTCGTAGGATCCCAGCTTTGCTGGATGCAGACTGAATCGCCGGGGTTGGTTTTCACATCATAGTCAAATATTACGGAGTTAGGCAGGCTGCGGGTAACCGGCTTGCTTTTGAAGATAACGGCGCCGTTAAGCGGTTCATCGGTGCTGCGGACGTGCATGCCCACCAGCGCCAAAGTCGCCAGCGCAATCACAACCAACGCTGCAGCGGGCCAGGCGCCGCGTTTGAATTTTGCACGGGGAATGTCCCGTATGGCGGTCTCGTAAATTTTGGGCGGCTCTTTCCTTTGGCGGGTGAAGGCCCGCCAGTTCTCAAAGCCGGCGAACTGCGCCAAAGTGTCCAGCGTGGTGCCGCTGGGCATGTGATTGTATTCTACCCGCCCCCAGATGCGCCTGAGCGTACTGGCGCTTAGCGAAACCTTCGTTTTTTCGAGGATTAGTTCATTCAGTATTTCGAAATCTTTCCCCTGCCAGGTCGCAGGCTCGCCCCAGTCGAGTTGGTGCTCGATGATCAGCAGCAGTTGTTTCAGATCGGCCTGGCTCATGTTACCTCTAAGATACGGTTAATATGAAAAAAGACGCGTTAACCGCTCGTTTTGTTACAAATCCGATGTCGATTTTGAGTTTTATTAAGCCATTCATTTACAGGTGAATAAATCTTGAAAAAACTTGAACCGAAAATGAATTGCCCTTCTTTTCAGCGTCCGGTAAGTTTGGTTAACGGATTAGCACCGCAAAAAACATAAACATGAAAAAATCAATCATATTATCAATCCTGCTGCTTACAGCAAATACCTGCTTGTATGCGCAAGGTAGCTTCTGGAAAAGTAAAAATGCTTACCTGGGGCAGAAGCCGCCCGGCGACAAGCCCGAGGTTTTTGCCGAAAACTTATTGGTACAACGCGATACTTTCCCGATGGACCGGGTGGCATTCTCAGCTGATGGGAAAGAATTTTACTATCCCTCAAACATCACCTGGTATAATACCGACCACGCGGCTGTGCGGTATTTTAAATATGAGAACGGCAAATGGAACGGCCCGTTCGTTTTATTCCCGCATTATTTCGCACCGACATTTTCGGTCGATGGTAAATCGATATACCTCGAAGGCGGCACCAAACGGGTTGCAAAACATGCCATTGTATGGCAATCGCGCCGGATGGGAAAAGGTTGGTCGGAGCCGGAGATTTATTTGATAAAGCCTTACCCGCTGTATGATTATATGCCGACGCAGAGCGGCATCGCTTACATCGGCGGTACCGATGATCCAAATAAGAAGGACATGGATATCTGCTCTATCAAAATAGCCGGGAAAGATACCGTGGTAAAAAGTCTTGGCCCGCCCATCAACACCCCGGGTTATGAAGGTGATTTTTATGTAGCTAAAGACGAATCATACATCATTCTCAGCGACAAGGAAAGCAAAACCTATGAATGCGAGTTGTGGATCAGTTTCCATAAAAAGGACGGGTCCTGGACGCCGCCTGTAAGTCTCGGTCCAAACATTAATAACGGCGTGGCGCACCGCTGGGGACAATACGTTTCGCCGGATGGCAAATACCTGTTTTACTCAACAGGTCACGGGCCGCAGGATTGCCGCATCGTGTGGGTTCGGTTTGATAACCTGCTGGCCAAATTGAAGAAGGAAAATTTAAAAGATTAAGGCCATGAGAAAAACGACCATTTTAATGGGACTTCTTTTGTCTGCCAATGCTGCATTCTGCCAAAAATTCAACCTGCAGAAAATGCTTGCTTCGGGCAAGCTGGCGGGTGTCCCGGCGAGTGACATACAGCCCATGCAGGACGGTGACAGGAAAGGCATCACGATCAAAAACAATGTTTGGCTCACCGGCAGCAATCTTGGTTATGGAACGATCGAGGTGGATATCAGGGGGCGGAATGAGTTTCTGCATAGTTTCCCCGGAATAGCATTTCATGCCGCGGACACCTCGAAGAATTACGACGTCGTTTATTTCCGGCCTTTCAGATTCAGGGATACCAGTTCGGTTCATCGTACCTGGTCGGTCCAGTATTGTAGTTTGCCCGATTACTCTTACGAGCGATTGAGGAAAGAATTTGTTGGTCAATTCGAAAACGAAATTCTGCCCAATCCCAAACCCGAAGACTGGATTCACGCCCGAATCGTCATCAGCAAAGACAGCATCAAAGTTTACGTGAACGGCATGGATAAACCATCGCTTGTAACCAAAAACCTGCAAAGCCGGGCTAGTGGTCAGATAGGTTTATGGGCAGACTATACAACAGCTGATTTCGCAAACCTGAAGATCAAAAAAGACTAAAATGTCATGAAAAGACTCGTAACAATATTATTCCTGGCAATCGCCTTTGGTTCGGTTGCACAGCAAAAGACACATGATTATTCAGTAGTCGATCCCGCCAAATGGACCCTTCCCAACTCCGGCGGTGTCAGCTTTGCTTTGAGTGATTATAAGGGATCAAAAGCGCTGATCATCAAAAAGAATTTTAACAGCCCCAAAACAGCTTATATAGCCTATCCTAAAGGTCTGAACTTTAAGGACGGCGAGATCGAATTGGATATGGCGTCGAGCAACGGCCAGGAATACCTCGGCCTCGCCTTTCGCATTGTAGATGCGAATCATTATGAGTCGCTCTATTTCAGGCCGGCTTCCTCCAATACTATCAATGCCGTTCAGTACATGCCCGAAAAGAAAGCCGAGTTTAACTGGTGGGATTACGAAGCGGATAAATACCAGGCAAAAGCTACTTTGCCTTCAACTTCATGGTTTCATGTTAGGGCTGTCGTGAAGGGAA
>JAFDZL010000307.1 GCA_018266935.1 Bacteroidota bacterium
TCAGTTTAGCCTCCAGTTTGTCCAGTTTGAGGCTATAATCTGCTTTTATTTCCCTGAAATCTTCCGGCTCAATCTGTTTTGATACCAATAATTCCCGAATGTAGCCTAACTTATTTTCAAGGTCTTTTATTTCCTTCAATGTTTGTTTTCGGTCATCTTGTAAATAGGCAGTTTGGCTATTCCATTCCTGCTCTAAAACAACCCTCGATAGCTCCGCAATTTTTGGGTTAGGAATATATCTTTTCAGTTCATTGTGAAATTGCAAGTTAATATCATCAGCACGCTGCCTAAAATTGCAACCCCCAAAACAATGGTAATAGGAATAATACTTGGTATGGCCTTTGGATGCGCTCCCCGTTAATATCTTTCCGCATTGCGGACAAATCAAAAAGCCGCGTAGAGGAAGCGTGGCGGTGGAAACTACCTTTAGCTTGTACTGATTACGTTTCCTTCCGTCAAGCACATCCTGCACCTGGTAAAACAAATCCTCGGATATAAGTGGCTCATGTGACCCTTTTACAAACCTGCTTTCATCATCTTTATACTTTGGGATAAATATCTTACCGCAATAAACAGGATTGCGGATGACAAACCAGAAAAGACTCTTAACGCCCCTAAATCCCTTTTCCTTAGCCATTTTATAAATCTGCTCGGTATTATATACACCTTTGGCAATTTCCTCAAAAGCCCACCGTACCACACTTGCTTGTGGTTCTTTGACGGCAATGTATTTTCTTCCTGATTCATCAGCCTTATTCGTATATCCAACAGGCGCTAAACCCATGTAACGCCCTTCTTTTCTTGCCCTGCGCATCCCATGAATGACATTTAAGGCCCTGCGATCATTTTCCACTTCAGGTGCGGCCAAATAAAAGGCCAACATCATTTTGTTCTCGGGAATGGATAAATCTAGTGGCTGTTCGATGGCTTGCGGTTCAACGCCCAATTTGCGCAAGGTATTAATCATCTGGTAAGCATCTCCCGCATTACGGCTGAAACGATCCCACTTTAAGAATAGAACCAGGTCGGTTTTAGACTTATGCTTCTTCAGCTCCGATAAATAGTTTTTCCATTCCGGACGATTGAAGGTCTTTGCCGAATGATCTTCAAAGATGACCTGTCTTATCTGGATATGATTGATGTCGCAATATTTGCGCAGTAACTCTTCCTGGCTGCGCAATGAATATCCTTTTGCCTGCTCATCACTGCTGACCCGGCAATATATATCTGCTACTCTCATAGGTATTAATTTGGGCTATCAAAGAAAACTTCAAAGGCAACACTAATGATTTTTTAAATGACCAGCAATAATAATTGTAGCCAATAGCTGGAGAAATTCGAGAATCTGGACAGCCTGCTCCATCGTAACTTCAATTCCATTTTTACGCAATATTTCCAGCGCCTGCTCAGGTTTAAGTTTTTCCATTTACATTCCCCCCAATTTAAATCCCAACAAAACACAGCTTTGGAAAGCTCTCTTCAACGAAGATATGAAAATGTTTTGGTAATTACAATTTTTATCAAATCATTTATTTATCTTTGAAGCCATTCAGTGTATATTTTTTAAAATCTCCTGTTTTATCCTTTAATTTTAGTTTGATTTGACAGGTTAACCCATTGGAAATAATATGGATAAGTCATATAAAGTAAGCTATAAGACCTACCTTAACGACAGGCTCAAAGAGGTGTATCTCCACGGAACGATGACTTACCCATTGTACGTACAAGTCACGTTTGACAGAAAAAGCATCTTCTTCAAAAGTTATTACTTCGATTTGTTTTCCAAGCCCAAATACTTCCTGCATGTACCAGGTACGGACATCAATACCGGGCCAAGCATGCAACAGATCATCGGAAAGGAAGAGGAACTGCTCGACTATATTATTGACAAACATGCCGCTGATTTTTCCTTAGAGCTGTTCAAAAAAGAATACGCCTATTATTGTAATGACCTTTTGGACGTAATGGAGCCTGGGTTTATCGAATATCTATACGTTTTCTTCCAGGATGAAGGAATGCCCGATCTTGCGGCGGCAATCAGGGAAGGGCTGAAATACCGGGGAGCGGAAAATGTCGTGCGGGATATGAAACGGGCCTTCCAGAAACCTATATATCAAAGACTGGTAGAAAATTCGCTTTGGTATGCGCCTCCCTATCTGCCTTTAAACGCTTTCACGCAGCAGATAAAAAAGTGGCCTATGCTTAGCCTTTCTGTTATGGAGTGGGAAAAACCGGAAACGATAACAGATTTTGACAAATACCTAACAAAATACTATCCGCAGCGGGAGGCAAAGGAATTGGTTGAAGAGGTCAATAAAATCATAAAAGACCTCAGAAAAGAAGCAGATACAAGAGTTGCTGATAAAAATGGATAGACATAAAAAAACCGGCACGGCGGATAGACCGTGCCGGAGCCTAAACTTTATTTTACGTAGCATAAAAAACTACGTTTTATACAATTATAGCTAAATGTTTTTTTAAAGACGAAAGTTTTCAGTCTTTTTTTCAATAATCTGGCTGGTATTGGTAAACACAGCTGTCAAGAGAGCCAAAGGTGAATAGGATATTATTGCCAATCACACTTAAGAGTTCCAGTTTTGGTGTCGATATCTTTTTCTGTGGTAACAGTTCATTTCCGTCAGTGGGATTTCAAATATTCTACTCATAAATTTCATGTCGCCATCGTTGAGGTAAGGCATAGTTCTGATAGCTTCTTTTACGCCATCCTCACCGTAAAGATTTAATATAGCCCACCAATCTTCCGGCCAACCCCTTTCAATCACCCTTTGAACAACTACATTTCTGCATTCCTGATAATCAAACTTAGACAGGTCAAATTCCCAAAGCAGCGAAGGATTTACTTTGGCATCGGGATGTTTTTTGTAATCCTTTAAGTAATTAAAATTCATGATTAAGTATCGTATGCAAAGATACTCAATCGAGCGGCGGGCATAAAAATATAATAAAAAAACCTATACGATGGTTTTACCGTGCCGGCACCTAGATGTTATTAGCACAGCTTGGGGATGCTGTGCGTTCTGCCATTATTGTGACAATGTTTCATTTGGGATACGGCGGTTAATTTTTCTGGTGACAATACATTATTCTGTTTGAAATTCTCATATTTAACTCATAATGGTGATCTGAGTAATCGTAATTTAAGGCACTAATGCGAAGCATTAAACGCTTAATTTCTTTCGCGGTGTAATTGGGAACAGGATATGTCCCGGTAAATGTTACGAACACGTGGCGGAATTTATCAAGCCTCACCAGCTTGCGCATCGACTTTCCTTCCTGGAGCATAATTAAATTATTAAGGTTTTACAAAGTTGGGCATCCAGACGTAGATTGTCAACCCGTGTTTTAACGGTATTTTGTCAATCAGCATTAGAAGCCATTGACCTTGTACGCACCTATCCTTGACGGAGCAGACCGGCAGGCAAAGTTTTCTGTAAAAAAATACGCTCTGGATAAACCCGTCCGCAGGACACCGTTGAAAAACAGAGGAAGATTTTTTTCAGAAACCTGTGGCCGTGCGCAATGAGAATGCGGCACGAGACCTTGCCTGGCGGGATGTCCGGCAATACCTTTGCTGTAAAGGCCGGTGGCAGTATCGCAATAGCTAAAAAAGGAAAGGAGGGCATCACGTTTAAGCCCTGTGCCGCCATGTTTCTCTTAAACGTTATGCGCTCCGCCCAATACTGAAAGTTATCAGCAAGCAACTCTGCCGACAGGCTGTGTTGCGCCGCAATCTTTCGTGATGATCAAAGCAGGGCTCATTGTGCCTCTTTAACCCGGTTATGGGGAGTTTAAATGTCATATAATTTGCGATGTATGCTGTTTAACAATTTGTATCTTGAAGTATGAAACTTAACGAAAGTGCATCTTTGATTTTTAAGTCTATTATTACGTGTCCTATATGTAGCGCCAAGAAAGAAGAAACGATGCCGCAGGCTGCCTGCCAATATTTTTATGTATGCCAACATTGCGGTACAAGGTTAAAGCCCAAGAAAGGCGACTGCTGCGTGTTCTGTAGTTATGGCACGGTTCAGTGCCCTTCCAAACAAAAGAATTTTCCTGGTTGAATCTAATAAGGTTTCAGATAGCACAAAAAAATCCATTTATATCAGTTCATATTATGACGCTTGTCATTTTAACATATCCTGCGCTTATTTATCTTTAGCCATTTGCATGACAAATGAAACAAGTGCTGGCAATAGATAAGGATATACCCACTTTAAATACGATTAACTATTATGCGCATGAACTTGGACTGGAGGTATTCAGCTCACCAGGCGAATTAAATGCATGGGAAGTGAAAATGCTCAATCCGGATATCGTTTTGATCGATTGCCATCTAAATTGCCTGAATGGAAATGATTTATGTTTACAATTAAAATCGGACCCGCAAACGCAAGGCATAACGATCATCATCCTATCGGGAGCGCAAGACTACCACCGGGCGTTAAAAAAGATACACGCGGATGCTTACCTGCTTAAACCATTAAATAAAAGTGGGATCGTACAAACCTTACAGCGGTTTATCAATTAAATAAGAAGCAAAGGGTACTATTTTACGTTTCCAAATAAAAAGCCGACCTGAGAACAGGCCAGCCCCTATAAACCCTATCACTATGAAAATCTTGCAGATACTACAGGTGAACACTTATCACACTATAGCAACAAGAATGTCGTATAACCGTCGTAACACAAATATACACAAGTAGGTTTAAATATTGCTTTTAGAGCAGAGTCTCATGCAAAATAAAGCCGACCTGGGAACAGGTCAGCCCCTATAAACCCTATCACCATGAAAAATCTTTAGCAGATGCTATAGGCGAGTACCTATCATACACTATAACAATAAATAATTAGGTCGTATATCCTTGCAATGCCAATATACATAACTATGCTTAAATCTCATAACAGGAAAGGCTTCCACAGACATTGGTAAATAAGAAAGCCGGTCTGAAAACAAACCAGCTCCTATAAACTCAAATATGAAAACATCTTCAATGTTTTCTTAAGTCTGATCAGGAAGCTTTTTGCTGCTTGCGGTACATCTCGATTACTTCATCCTTACTTTTAATAATATCATCTTTCTCTTTAAGCAGGCGTTCATAGAGATCCTGTATTTTTTCGTTAGGATTATTCTGGTAGAATATACTATCTGAAATACTACCGGAATTATGAACACTTTGGATTGACGAATTATCTAATTCCTTGATCAAATCCACAGGATAATTGATAACGTCGGCGATGTGTTCCAACAGGTCATCACTGATCTCTGCTTTGCTTTCTAATCGTGAATATTCGGACTGGGAAATATTCAATCGGGATGCGACTTCTTTTTGAGGAATACGTCGAAAGTTTCTGAGCTTGGCAATATTATTTCCTAAATGAACCATAATGACACTTTAATCAATAACATATATTATCAATAATATATGGCGTAAGATATAACAGTTTTCGCATAAAATATCCAGTCGGCGATTTGCCCGTACAGGAAAAATGGTAATACTTTCGCACTACATCTACCTGAACCATGATCCGCATTCTGAAAACTATTTTTCCCAAAAAGCGTCCCTCCATTGAACCAGAGCCTTTCCCTGGCTTTCCCGTACCTGTAAGCAAGCTATCGGCATTCGCCTATCGCGAAGAGCATTTTATTATTGCGTTAAAAGACCGGACCATAATCCATCATCAATGTATCGAACATGTTGCCTTTTACAACTGGTTAGTTGAACACAAAGTGCGGGATATCAGCAAAGATGTATTGAAGCGGCCTGTTGTAAAACACCAATAAACCATGCCCCGTGAAAAAAACGGGATACGATCAGTCGAAACACCATTGTAGTGGTTAAAGACATACCGTACGTTTGGCACATTATTACGGCCGAACCTGCTGCCGTTCTAATTGATGTGGTTTCCGTATGCTCCTCATCGTATGTATAGGTTGATCTATCCCCGAACATCAGTCATCTATTAAAACAAACATACCTATGAGACTAAAACACCTGTGCGCATGGATGGCGGCATTATGTATGCTGTTTACCGCTAGTACCGCTTATGCAACGCTAACCGTAAACGGGCCTACGCTCATCTGTGTCGGCAATTCTGCCGTGTACACGTTCACCTCCTCAACAACTTACCCGGGCGCCACTTACCGATGGACGTTATCCAGCCCCATAGGAACCATTATCAGCGGCGGCGTATCGGCTACCGTGACCTGGAGCAGCATTGGCAGGGCCAACCTTAAAGTGTATGTGGACACGGGCGTCAGCGGAACCGTAGTGGATTCAGGCATGACAAGCGTCACCACTTTTGCCAAGCCAAAACCATTCATTACTACGAACCAGCGCGTTGCCTGCCAGGCATTTGATACATCGGCAGCGCAGCCGGGCCCCGAAGTGCTCGATGACAAAAACGGTTGCGTCAAAGTATGCGCCGGCAGTACCGTGACCTATTACGCTAATGGCGGCACATCCGGCGACCACCTGCAATGGGTCGTATCGGGCGGCAGCATCATAGGCTCATCGACAAGTTCCAGTGTTGCCGTTAGCTGGAGCACGTTAAGCGGCGGCGGCTCTATCGAACTTGTTGATACCTCGACCGGAGGCTGCTTCGTGACCTACGGAGTGTGCATAGACATCATTGCCAAACCACATGCTTCATTTTTTATAGATAGCAACAGGGTGCCGGTCAGCAGCTATGCCGTTTGCATAGGCGGCAATGCGCTATTCCAGGATCAGTCTACAGTGGACAGCACTTCGTCTATTGTTGCCTATCGCTGGATATTTGGCGACGGATCGTATTCCAGCCAGAAAAATCCTTCCCATAAATACATGACCGCAGGAGTTGATACGGCCAAACTGGTTGTGACCAATGCCTGCGGCTGTACCGATACCTTTAAGACAGTTATAACGGTCAATGCAAGCCAGGGGCCAAGAGTGGAGTGCGCATCCATCGTTTGCCAGGGCGACGTTGCCACTTACTATACACCGGATAGCTGCCCGGTTGCGGTGTACAACTGGAGTGTCAGTGCAGGCAATACCATTATCTCCCGCTCAACAAGCGGCGCAAGCATCACTGTACAATGGAACACGGCCAATAGTGACGGCTACGGCACGGTCAGCCTTACCGAAAGCGTTCCGTGTGCCATCATCTGCAATGGTACTACTACCGTAAAAGTGCCTATTGTGCAGTCACACCCGACGATAAAAGGCGTGTTTACCTTATGCACGGGCGTTCCATACCAATTTATGCTCCCGTTATGGCCTGCAACCCAGTACGACTGGGGTGTGATCAACGACCCCTCTGCCATCATCAGCGGCCATCATAACAGCACTGTCGCTGTGAAATTCACCAATCCTGGCACCTACAAGATACACGCCTGGTACAAAAACAGCATCAAGCTCTGCGGCGGTGATACCACCTTTACTGTTACGGTACAGAACCCGCCAACCATCAGCGGCCCCGTGCTGGCATGTGCAGGGTCAACAGATACCTTTACATTGAGCGGCTCTTACCGGGGCAAGTGGATATGCCATGAGCCTGATCTGAGCATTGACTCAGGCTCGGGCAACCGGTTTATCATACACATGGGAGGGGCAGGCACCTCCGTGCTATCGGTTACACCATATACCACGCCTACCTTTTGTCCCCCTGACCCATATACAGTAACCGTTGCGCCATTTCCGCCGGCGGTGGACAGCATCAAGGGCGATACCATCGTATGCGCCGGGCATACCTACCGCTATAAAGCCATGAGCCATATTCCTGGCTATACCTTCAAATGGCGGCTTATTGGCAGTGGCACCTTGTATGAGACGACCGGCGATTCTGTAACTGTTTTGTGGTCGAGTTCAGCAGGCGAACTCGGTGTCCGCCGTGTGGATGCCGATTCCCCTTACTGTGAAGGCAATGAATTACTAATGGAAGTTACCGGCAGGCCTGATTCACCTATTGTTTACGGGCCGACAATAGTATGTGCCAACAGCACCACAACGTATACGCTCAACACCCCCGATGGCCCGGATGTAAAAGTAGATTGGGACATTTGGCCTGACGGAGCAGGCAGCATAGTCAAAGGCTATGAAGGGACGACCGTACAGGTAGCCTGGAATTATAGTTCAGGATTGGGGCTCGCTGTAGTGGAAGGAAGTTTTACTTATTGCGGCGTTACGAAAACGGGAGGATTATGGGTGGATGTTAATTACGCACCTGCCATGTCGATACCGACTATCCTGCCCGATTCAATTGGCTGCAACGGTTCCAATTATTTTAATTTCGGTGCGGAGTCCGGCTCTGATTATTACACCTGGGATTTTGGGGATGGCACTACGGCCACCACGCCAACACTCAATGCCTATCATAGCTATACGCTTCCACCGGGGCATGAAGGTCTATTCATCGTAAAAGTAACCGGACATGATACAACCGATACACCTACCATCTGCCCGAGCTATGGCACAGGGTTCAGGCAGGTATATGTCGTAGCCTCCGACGTTAAGATACATACCCCTGATCCGCTTGGTTATTGCGGCACACCGTTCTCGGTCAGCGATACCCTGTATGCGGCCAATACCGGGGAGGCTGCCAGCAGCTATACCTGGTACAAAGGGGCGGATTCCATTGGCACGGGCACCAACATCTATGTGGTTGATACGGGGCTATACAATATAAAGGAGACGGACGTATATGGCTGCCTATCCTACGATACCCTGCATATCGGTTATTCGGATACCTGCCATCCGCCATGCAGCGGCACGGTCAGCGCTACCTTCCGTACAGCCTGCAATACGGTTTATGCAACAGGAACCAATAGCGGCGGTGGTACCAGCCCGCATTGGCACGCCCCCGGCGGTGTTGTTGCCGATTCATTGGCAGCCAGCACGACCATTACTTACAACAAGCCCGGCTATTACCTGATAACTTTCAGTGAGACATTCAGCGGAGGCTGCGTAGCATCTGCCACCTATACGGATAGTGTGCCGCTCATCGGCAGTTACTATACCAATATTACCTGCCCGACAACGGTGAACAAGTACGGCCTTGAACTGGTAGATAACTCCGGCATACTGCCGACATGGACGAGGGATAGTACCATATGGAAGCTGGTAAATGGAGGCATAACTATAAATGGGTCGGGACAGATATGGAACGGCTCATTGGCCAGCGGCACGTATGCCATTACAGAGACCGTGTATGCCCATTGCGGCAGCGTGAAAGATACCTGTGTGAGCACCGGCAGCATTTATATACCCATACCGATCACCGGGCTCAGCATACGGGATTCCTTTAAGGCTACCTGCAACAACGTGCCTAATTATTTCAGGGCGCAGGTGACGCCTTCGACTGTGCCGATCTCGCGCTACCTATGGCTGTTCAATAATTCAGCAGGCGGTTTTGAAACCTCTGTGAGCATACTTCCTGATCCTGAAATAGCTTTTCCGACAGGTGCAGCATCCGGTTTCGGGCTTCCAATACTGGACACCTTAATCGTCACAGATTCGATTGGCTGCGAATGGGGTGCTACTGCAAAAGATTCCGTTTATTCCCCCGATATGGCTGATGTCTTGAATGTTTTACCAACGGCTTATTGGTATTGTCCGGGCACCATTGATACTTTATATGCAACCGCCAGTAGAAGCGATATTGTCCGTTGCCTCTGGTTCGATGGCAGCACTGCTACCCGCGATTATGTCAGCGGCAGCGGTTATTACGATGCCATTGTATATGACCATTTAGGATGCTGGAACAAAATAACTACCGATGTGAACATAATCCCTGTGCCAGACCTCACTATACATGGGCGTACCAGCTACTGCGATGGGGAGGCGGTAACGTTGCAATGCTTCCCTAACCCTGCGTATGTGTACTGGTGGCTACGCGATAGCACCGTAGTTGCCGATTCAGGCTATGTGGTCGATGGCGGCCTGTCGCCGGGTACGTATGTCTACCGGTTGGTGGCTTGTTACTATACCTGCACACCCGATACCTCAGCGCCGGATACGGTGATCATCCATCCATCGCCTGCCGCGCCAAATATTACCAATGTAACAATGCTCAACTGCCCTGAATACCAGATCAAGCTGACCGCCGCGGACACCGGGCACGAAGGCGGCTTTAAATACAACTGGAGCGACGGGCATTATGGGGCTATTGATACGGTCTACAACGGAGGCGCTTACCGGGTATTTGCCACCGACACCTTTGGCTGCACCAGCCATAGGGACACACTGATGCCCTACTCAACCGATAGCTGGCTGGCATGGTTCCCAACCGGCTGCTACCCGATATGCACCCAATCGATCAAAGACAGCTTGTACGGGCCGCCTACAACATTCACCTATTGGGACTGGATGAAAAATGGCACTACCTATGGTTCGCCCGGAACGAACAGTACCCCCAAGCCGGTTACGTTCAATAGTTCGGGTAGTTACCGGCTGGCGCTCAATAACGGCATGTGCCTGGACACGTCAGACACGATGGCAGTCACACTGCTGAACTGTTCATCCGGCTGCCCGGTGCTGAACCATACGCCCGGCAACCATGTGATCTGCGACTCGGCTAATCCTGCGGCCTATGTGATCACCAATATCTCGTTTGTTTCGCCGCCACCGCCGGGCACTAAAATGACGGTTGGGGTCAACGGTGGCCCAATAGTTCCCTTTAGCATAACGGCATCAGGCGCCACGCTGCCTGCCATGCATTTTACAACCCTGCATACGCCGCCCTATAATCCTATTTTCTTAGAGATCACCTATACCATGCCTACCGGGCAGATATGTTACGACACGCTCAGCCTGACAGCACCTTATCCGTGCGGCTGGGCGCCGGAAAGGCAGGCGAACCCTGACCCGGGCCAGCCGCTCGATACCCTGCAACAGGTAGCTACCGGCATGGTGGTCTATCCTAATCCTGCAACCAAAACCGCGAACGTCAATTACAATTTTGGCTATACCGGAAATGTCTCTCGCCATATCCAGGTTTATGATATGACCGGCAAGATGGTCGCGCAAGTTCCTGTTACCGATATGGACGGAACGATTAGTGTACCTGTTGCGAACTTAGCGGCAGGGACTTATGTGGTGCGGATGGAAGAAGAAGGAAAGACGATACAGGTGGCGCATTTAGCGATCACCCATTGATGACCCGTTACCAGCAGGGCGGTAACAGCCGCCTTGCTGTATTTTTCGTAAATTACATAATCAAGCTGCTATCATGAAAGCCGTTCTTTTATTCTTATTACTGTTCTGCTTTAGCTCTATCTCATTTGCTCAAAGCTATAAATGGTTAAAGGGCGGAGGAAGCTCTACGCCTACATCTTTTGGTCCGA
>JAFDZL010000308.1 GCA_018266935.1 Bacteroidota bacterium
ACCATGATCGACCCGGCAATAGCGCATATCAGCGATGCTATTAAAAAAAAGGACGAAGCCGCGTTTAAGAAAGGCTTTACAGAACTGACGTTTGATTGTAATTCATGCCACAAAAACAACCGGCATGGTTTTAATGTGATCGTTACCCCAACGGCGTTGCCGGTAAGCAACCAGGAATTTAAACCCGCAAAATAAAAAAGCCCCAAAAAGGGGCCCAGGCATTGCAGGCAAACTCTTAGTGTTTGATCTTGATAGGATGGGTGCGCGCTTCGGTTTCAGCAAGGTTTTCGATCTCGCCCTTGGCGTTTATGGCCCAATCACCTAATTCTCTATTGCTTTTACTGCTCCGTCGCGGCCGGCGGAAAGGCAGTGTTAAAGTCAATAATAACGCACTTACTTTAAGCGCCAGGTATATCGTTGTCATTGGAAGCTGCTTTGATAGATATAATACAGCAATTTTGCTGCCAATGTTTGTTTTTCAGCGAATTATTTTACTTTATAATAGTTTATTTAAATAACTGTAACACAGTACTGTTAATAATATGCATTGGTCACATAATAAATAGCGGGCTGATCGGCCTCAGTTGCACCGGACACCAGCCCCGAGAATATGATCGTGTAAACCCGGTTGGTGTTAAAGGTTACGTTACTCAATGTGGCCAAAACGGTGTTGGTGCCGGCCTGCTTTACCTGTATATTGTAGGTGGAATTCCCCGTAACAGGTAAAAATGAGGAAAAGCCTTTATAGGTTTTATTACTTACCGTAACATCGTTGCTCAGCACCAGGTCCACATTCGGCGCATCGGGACTAAGATCCACAAAACGTACGCTCGCGGTGTTGGGCTGAGGCTGGTTGATGGTATCTTTCAGCACGACAAGCTCGGGCTTATTGGACTTATTGGTCAGGAAAATGGAATAAATCTGGTTGGGCTTAATGGTTGCCGTATCTGAAAATACCTGGCTCATTACGCCGTAAGTATAAAAATTGATATTCCTCAAACCGGCATAGGCCCTGAAGTAGTCGAGGCCTGTGCCATATTTTATAGGCCCCACATTTACCTTGTTGTTGTTGAAATACAGATCGAGCGCGGTTTCGTCAGGCGAAGCCTGGAAAAAAGATACCAGCGCCACCGGCGGGGCATAATCAGTTGAGGTGCTTTTCAAACAAGAAGATAGCAGCGATACGAGGCAAAGAACGGCTGCCGGCAGGATAATTTTTCTTTTAACGATAGAATTAGTTTTCATTTCTCACACACTTTGTACACCATCCGTACGGATAAAACGCGTCAACCGATACACAAAGGTTAAAATATTTATCTAAACGATATTTCTGATCCAGGCGCATCACCACAATTTGTTTAAGGTTCAGGCGCTTACCCGTGCTGCTTTTCGCAGTGCCCGGTGCTTAACCATTTGATATGCAACCCCTACGACATAGATCACGAGAATGCCCGACAAAGCTTTTTGTATTAGCGGGTCATTTGGCCCGGTTGCCAAAGGCTGGCTCAAAGGCAACCTGGTCAATGTCTCGATAGTCGCAGGTACCATCGACAGAAAAAGCGTCGTTGACATGATGAAGAGCTGCAGGTAACCTGCGGCCCTTCCGAAGATACGGCCGGCATAAATGCCCAGGGGTAGCAAAACCAGTATCATAATCCCAAGATAATGCCCGCCGCTAAGATGGCCGGTCTTCATGATCGGCAGGCCGGTAATACAGGTGATCACGGTTAACAGTACATACCATCGGCCCACGCTGTTCCTTGGGTCGATCTTACCCGTTTTGTACAATGCAGTAAAACCCGCAATAAGCGCGATAACGCTGATGGCGGTGTGAATGATACCGAGGACTGAAAGATGGTTGGGCATAGCTAGGAAGTTTAAGTGAAATTGCCTGTACTAAGATAATGATATGATGGGATTTAACCCCGAAGGTTTTTGAGATTTTCGGAAAATAACAGGCCTTGACTTGTGCGAATTGGTCGCAAATACATCATTTAGGGAGGGCTCAGCGCAATTCAACAATATAACGTACCTTCAACATTGCAATGAGCCGCCCATTCCTTTTTCACATGATCCTGATCCTGGTCTTAGCGATGACCGGTGTTTTTGCTTTCGGGCAGGGCACACCAGGGAACGATGCGGACTATACCATTACTAAAAGGCTGATCTCGATCGAGGATGGCCTTGCTTCGCACGAAGTATTCTGCGGTTTGCAGGACAAGCAGGGTTTTATGTGGTTTGGCACACGAAACGGGCTGAACCGCTACGATGGTAAAAATTGCCTGCTCTTTACCAGCCAGCGAAACCATTTGCAGGAGAATAAAGTGGTGCACCTGGCAAAAGACGACACCGGCAACTTGTTCATTGAATATGGCAGCACAGGTTTCCAGCTTGCTACCGATGGTAAGGTGGATGTTATGGACCCGGTAACGCAAGAAGTAAAAACGCTGACAGCCGCGTTCCCCAAGCTTCCTTTTAAAGAGCAGGACGTTTACTGGGTAGCTAACGACGGCACCGATGAGGTAAATTTTCTTACGGCCCACCCGTTCAGGCTATGGAAATATTCGCGGAGGCAGGGTTTTAAGCTTCGTTACCAGGTTAACGACTGGACGGACAAAACGGATATATTCCCTTTTATCGATTATCGCCGCACAGGTCCGTTCTGCCTGTTCGCAAAAGGGCAGGCGCTTTTAAAGTTTTTCAACCAATCTAACCAATACCTGGTCTCGGGCAAAACCGTAACTACGTTCCGGCAAAAGGATGCGCTCCGATCGCTGCCTATCGGGTTTAACAGCGCCGGTGATCTGCTAATTATCTATAACACCTCAGCGAAACTGGAGGCTTTTGATGCAGGGGCGGTAATGCACAATGGCCCCGGTCAATTCCCGGCCGATAACCGGCAATTCTCTACAGAAGATGTAAAAGGGAGATACTGGGACCAGGTGATCTGCTCGGCAGATGGTTCTTCAAGCGTATTGGATAAGGCAGACGATGGGCTCTACCTTTGGAGTGAGCACACCTTCCTTAAGATAGCTTCGAAGCCTGATATCAAAACCTTTGAAAACCTGTTTCTATACCAGCTTTTCCCCGACCGTTTTGGCAACATGTGGCTTTGCACCTCGCTGGGGGTTTTACAGCTGAAAATAGAAAAAAACGGCTTCAGGCCATATTTCACCACCAAACAACAATCAGTTGAAGCCAACAACCAGGCCCGCGGCATTTATGCCGACAGAAACCGGGTGGTGGCCAATATTTGGACGCACATTTTTCAGCAACAGGGCGATAAAATGCAAAGCATTGCCAATGATGAGTACAACTATGCGCTTGCGGAACACAACGGCACCTTGTATAGCGGTGGCTATAACTTGTCTGCTTATGATGTAAATAAAAATTCGATCACTAAATATCCTGACGTAAGAAAAGACGAAATATGGTCAATGTTTTCGCTGAATGACAGCTTGCTCCTTCTTGGGCGGACAAATGGGTTTTCCGTATTCAATTCCAACAGCAAAAAATTTGATTCGATAACTTATTCATCCCAAAAAGGCCCGGACGCCGAATTTGTTTATCGTTTTTTTACAGACAAGACCGGTAGTATTTGGGCAGTTGCAGAGAATGGATTGTATATGATAAATACTTTGCGGAACGGAAAATGTACGGTGACCCATGATCCTTCTCCACTTATTGCCGGGCTGAGCCTGCTGGATGCGTATGCGGATGACGACGGAATTTTCTGGCTGGCAACCAATGGCGAGGGCCTGTATCGTTGGGACCGGAAAGCCAACACCTTTCAGCAGTTTAACATTGCAGGCGGCTTTCCTTCGGACGTGTTGTACAGGATCGAGCCGGATGAATATAACAACCTATGGATCAGCTCAGATTACGGCCTTGTACGTTTTAATAAAAAAACATACGCCGTAAATACATACACCACAGCTGACGGTATCACGAACAACGAGTTTAACCGGACATCGTCATCTAGGGCGAAAGACGGACAACTTTATTTCGGGGGGCTGGACGGCATCATCGCATTCAATCCGAAAGATTTTACGGCCGATGCCCGTTCGCTCAACGTACCGCTGCGCATTATCGCTTTTAACCAATTCATCGGCAGCGAAAATAAGCTGGTTAACCAAACCGCCGGACTATTGAAGGCCATGCAGATCACCCTGGCGCCGGCCGATCGTTTCTTTACGCTCGAATTCCAGCTGCTTGACTATGCAAAAGACGAGGCATACCACTACGCTTATAAGATCGACGGCGTGGATAAGGACTGGAACTACATCAATGAGAATTCCATACGTATCAGCGGCCTGCCTTATGGCGAATTTATCCTGCATGTGAAAGCGCAAAACCGGGAAGGGGCATGGAGTAAAAGCGAATTGACCATCCCTTTGCTTGTGCTGAAGCCATTTTATCTCAAATGGTGGTTCATCACGGTGATCGCCGTGTTGTTGGTTTTGGCCGTCTATTGGATCATCAAATGGCGCACCAAACAATTAGCGGCGGAGAAGATCAAACTGGAGCAAACGGTAAGCGAAAGAACGGCGCAGTTAAAACAGTCGCTATCGGAGCAGGCCGGGTTGCTTGCCGAAAAAGATGTGCTGATGAAGGAAATTCATCACCGGGTTAAGAATAACCTGCAGGTGATCTCGGGTCTGCTGGAGCTGCAAAGCAGCGCCGTGCACGATGACGCCGCGAAGGATGCCTTGCGTGAGGGCCGCAACCGCGTACGCAGCATGGCGCTGATACATCAGAACCTTTACCAGTTCGAAAACCTGAGCAGCATCGAGTTGAAACGCTTTGTCGGCGACCTTTGCCGTCAGATTGAAAGCGTATTTAAAAAGCAAAACACGGTGACGATACATATCGACGTGCCCGTTTTGTACCTGGATATCGATTCAGCCGTTCCGCTGGGCCTGATCATGAACGAACTGCTGACCAACTCGTTCAAATATGCATTCAATGGCGATGCCGCAGGCGAGATCAGCCTTGAAATTCACACACTGGCCGAAGGGAAATATGAGCTCACCTTCAGGGACAATGGTCCGGGCCTGCCCGCTGATTTTAACCTCGACCGCGCCAAAACCCTGGGACTGCAACTGATCAGCGACCTGAGCCGGCAAATAGGCGGCAAAGTGAAATATGAGTATAAGGATGGCGCCTTATTTATCATTAATTTTACTAACCGCGACTTTCGCAAAAAAGAAGACTAAATATGAGCGTTTTGAAAATAGGTGTTGTTGAAGACGAACTGGTGATAGCCCGTACCATTTTGAACACGCTCGACGAACTGGGTTACTCGCATTGCGGGCCCGCCATAAATTATACCGAAGCCCTGGAAATGCTCGCGCGGGATAAGCCCGACCTGTTATTACTGGATATCCAATTGTCCGGAAAAAAAGACGGGATAGACGTGGCCGAAAAACTGAATGAACTGTACCGCATACCGTTTATTTTCCTGACGGCCAACACCGACGGTGAAACCATCGAGCGCGCAAAAAAGGTAAGACCGCATGCCTATATCGTGAAACCTTTTACTAACGAAGAACTATTTGCCGCTATCGAGATCGCGTTCAGCAATTTTGCGGACCGTCGGGATAGCGCCAGGCCTGACCGTCTGGATGTTCCGCCGCCTAAAGACCACATGTTCGTGCGCGACGGTTACGTTTTCAGGAAGATATTTTTTGACGATCTGTTGTACCTTGAAAGCGACGCCAACTATGTTACCCTGCACCTGAAGTCGCAAAAAACGGTGATGGTACGCTCGACGCTGAACGATTTTGTTGAACAACTGGACACGCAGAAATTCATGCGCATTCATCGCAGCTATTCTGTGAATATCAGCCTGATCGATGATGTTTTCCCTGCCGAGGTTTCGGTGCACGGCATTAAGATCCCCGTTGGCAAAACCTACAGGGACGATCTTTTTAAGGCTTTGGGAATAAGCGAAGCGTGATATTTTTTCACAAACTTACTTTCGTTCGTCCCTAAACGGGCGCGTTCATCCCTTTTATTTCCAAACCGGTCAAAACAGGTGCACATTCGTTACTGTTATGGCATTGATGGATTTAGACAAGATCATTATTAAACGAACCGTGATAGGGATTCGCTGTACGATATGCGGAGGGAACCTGGCCGACAGTAAAAAAAAACTTTCGTCAGCTTGCTGATCAGCGTGGCGTCATTTGGGACGGTCAGGCCGAGAGTTTTTGAATGTGAACAATGCAAAAAGAAACATATTCTCTTATAGCCAACTAATTAATCATTATCGTCAAACCCTTAAATAAAAGCATCATGAGCATTCGATTAGGCGACATCGCCCCAGATTTTCAAGCCGACACCACAAAAGGCACTATCAATTTTCACGAATGGATAGGCGACGGCTGGGCCGTCCTGTTCTCTCACCCCAAGGATTTTACGCCGGTTTGCACCACCGAGCTGGGTTA
>JAFDZL010000309.1 GCA_018266935.1 Bacteroidota bacterium
GTACCCCTTCCTCATCGATGAGCAGGGCCTGTCGGTATTACCCATAACATCGTTGAGTTTAAATAAGGGCGCGTCTTCCGAACGCATACCTACGGGTATAAAGGCGCTCGACGTTATGCTTGGCGGAAAAGGTTATTACAAGGGCAGCAGCGTGTTGGTATCCGGTACCGCCGGTACAGGTAAAACCAGCATAGCCGCGTATTTTGCCAACCAGGTCTGCAGCGAAGGGAAGCGTTGCCTGTATTTTGCCTTTGAGGAATCGCCTAAACAGATCATTCGGAATATGAGGTCGATAGGCATGGACCTGGAAAAGCATGTGCATAAAGGCCTGCTAAAATTTTACGCCTCACGTCCTACGTTACATGGGCTGGAAATGCACCTGGTTACCATTCACAAGATGATCAACGATTTTAAGCCTGAAGTTGTCATACTCGACCCGATAACAAACCTCATCACTGTGGGGCTTCTATCTGATGTGAAATCGATGCTGATACGCCTGATCGATTTCCTTCAGGATGAGGGTATTACCGCGATGTTTACGGCGCTTGCGTTAAATACCGTGGTTGGCGACCAGACCGATGAAGGCATATCTTCGCTGGTGGACACCTGGCTGCTGGTACGTGATATCGAATCGAATGGCGAGCGCAATCGCGGCTTATATATCATCAAAGCGCGTGGTATGAAGCATTCCAACCAGGTGCGTGAGTTCGTAATAACAGATAACGGCCTCGACCTCGTAGATGTTTACCTTGGCCCTGAAGGCGTATTGACAGGTTCGGCGCGAGAAGCACAACAGATACATGAACGAACCGGCCTTGCCCTCCACGATTATGAGATAAATGCCAAAGACCGTGAAATCAGTCGCAGGCGAAAAATCCTCGAGGCAAAAGTTTTAAGCCTGCAGAACGAGTTTGAGTCGGCTGAAGAAGAGTTGAATAAAATTTACCTGCAGGACGAACTAAAGAAACAGGTTGCCGAAAAGGCCCGCCAGGAAATGCTGCGCCTGCGAAAAGGTGAACCTGAACCAATTGTCGAACCTAAAAAGTAGAAATGATGAATACTGCCGAAAGATGGGAGTTGAGGCTTTACGTGGCCGGCAAGACCGAAAAGTCGGTAACAGCCCTCAATAACCTGAAACAATACTGTGAAGAGCACCTGAAAGGCCAGTATAAAATAGAGGTTGTTGACTTGATGGTAAAACCGCAACTGGCCGAGGGCGACCAGATATTAGCGGTACCAACGCTCGTGCGCAAAGTGCCCGAGCCGATACGCAAGATCATCGGCGACCTCTCGGACAAGGAAAAAGTGCTGGTTGGGTTAAACATTATCCCGGCTTAAACATTTATATACAGATGACATCAGCCGCGACCAACCTTAGCTGGGACGAAGAGGAACAGTTATACGTTTTACGATTATATGTTGCAGGTACTTCGCCCAACTCCGTAAGGGCTGTCTCAAATATCCGGAGGATCTGCAAAACTCATCTGAAAAATAACTTTGACCTCGAGATCGTGGATGTTTACCAGCAGATAGAAAAAGCAGGTGAAGATCAGTTGATCGCTTTACCGCTTTTGGTCAAGAAAGCGCCCGGACAAGTAAGACGGTTTGTAGGCGACATGTCGGATGAAGAAAAGGTTCTGAAGGGGCTTGGCGTGTACTAACAAAGTATGGCAATGGAGACTTCAAAAGACTTTAAAAAAATACAGGAGGAAAATAAAGAGCTGAAGATACAGCTCGAAGAAGCCAACGGGACCATTGAGGCGATACGTAATGGCCAGGTGGACGCTATAGTAGTGAACGGTGACGACGGGCACCGTATCTATACGCTGAAAACGGCCGACCAAACCTTCAGAGTTTTCATCGAAAAGATGAACGAAGGCGCCTTGACGCTTAATCGCGAAGGTATCATTGTTTACAGCAACACCAAATTCGCGTCGATGGTCAGGATGCCGCTGCAGAAGGTGATCGGCCTTTCATTTGACCTATTTATACCCGGGGAATGCATGCAGCAGTATAACGAAATGGTCACCAGGGCGTGGAGTAACGACTGCAAGGAGGAAATTTATATACAGGATAAAAATGGCCACAAAACCTGCTGCCTGGTGTCATGCAACGTAATCGAAATGGAAGAGGGTATGACGCTTAGCCTTATTATCACCGACCTTACTGCACAAAAGGCTGCCCAGCAATGGCTTGAACATCAGAACAGGCAACTCGATGAATCGCGCAAGCAGGTGGCTGAGATGAACGATAAGCTCGAAACGACGGTTAGAGAGCGCACCAGCGACCTGCTGATCAGCCGTGAACATTTTAAGTTGCTGGCTGACCATATCGCCCCGATGACATGGACAAATTTACCCGACGGCGAGTTCAACTATTTTAACCAGCGCTGGTACGATTATACAGGGTTATCACCTGAAGAGAGTCTAAGATTGGGCTGGAAGACTGTTATACACCCGGATGATTATGAGCTTACCGTAACGAAGTTCAATGCCGCACTGCAGACGGGGCAGACATTTGAAGCAGAAAACCGATACCGCCGCAAGGACGACGGCGTTTATCGCTGGTACATCAACAGGGCTATGCCCCTGCGAAACGAGAATGGCGAGATCATTTTTTGGGTGGGTACGGCTACCGACATCGATGATCAGAAAAGAGAGCTTGAACGTAAGGACGAGTTTATCGGCGTCGCCAGTCACGAGTTGAAAACACCGCTTACCAGCCTCAAAGGATACCTTCAGCTGATGGCAGCTCATACCAAAAATGAGCTTGCGCCGCAGACAAAGAACTACCTCGACCGGGCCAACAATTCGATCTATAAGCTGCAGCATTTGGTTGACGATCTGCTCGACGTGAGCAAGATCAACGCCGGCAGGCTCAACTATTCGCTCGAACCGCTCGACCTTAAGAACCTCGTCGCATCTTGCATGGAAAATGCAGCGAATATGTACCGGACGTTTGAATTTATTATTGAAAACGACCTTGAATTGAAAGTAAAAGGCAATGCCGAGCGGCTGGAACAAGTGATGATGAATTTCCTGAGCAATGCGGTAAAATATTCGATGGACGACAAACGAATCATCGTCAAAACCTCAAGAACCGACGGATGGGGCCGGGTGTCGGTCACCGATTTCGGCATCGGTTTAAGTAAGGAACAGCAGCCTCGTATTTTTGATCGCTTTTATCGTGTTGATGACCGCAAATACATGACTGGCGGCCTGGGCATGGGGCTATATATCTCGGCCCAGATCATCAATACGCACGGGGGCACTATTGGCGTTGAAAGCGAGTTCGGGAAGGGTTCGACGTTCCATTTCGACCTGCGGATAATAGAGTAAGATTGTAAAACCCGCTTTCTTTTGCTAAATATGTGCTATAACATTTAGCTTATCATGGCAGCCAATCTGAAAAAAGCCGGGCTGGGAATCCTCCCGGGCCTGTTATTCTGCACTTCGCTTTTAGCGCAAACTTACAAACCGCCGGTTTTTAACGACCCGGACAGGATTAAAAAGATCGAAGCTGCGTACCCGGTGATCGACAAACTCTATAAAGATTACGCTGAACAGAATCATTTTCCGGGTCTGGCTTACGGTATTGTAGTGGACGGTAAACTGGTTCACGCCGGCGGGGTTGGTTATACAGAACTCGCCAATAAAACAGAAGCCAACTCGCAGTCTGAATTCCGCATTGCCTCGATGAGTAAAAGCTTTACCGCAATGGCTATCCTGAAACTGCGCGATGAAGGCAAGCTACGCCTTGACGACCCGATATCGCTTTATATTCCTGAAGCTAAAAACATGAAACGGCTTACCAAAGACGCGCCGCCCGTTACGATCCGGAATTTGCTGACCCATACCGCGGGTTATCCCGAAGACAACCCATGGGGCGACAGGCAACTCGCCAATACCGATGCGCAGTTAGTCGCTTTGTACAAAAAAGGCATTTCTTTTTCGAACGATCCGGGCATCGGCTATGAATACAGTAACCTCGGTTTTGCTACCCTGGGCTATATCATCAAGAAGGTGACCGGCGAGTCGTACCAGCAATACATTACCGATAATATCCTGAAACCTTTGGGCATGACACATACCTACTATGAATACGCCAAAGTGCCCAAAAACCAATTAGCACACGGCTATCGCTGGCTCGACGGTCAATGGGTTGAACAGCCCATGCTGCACGACGGCTCGTACGGCGCGATGGGAGGGATGATCACCTCGATTGAAGATTTCGCCAAATACATGAGTTTCCATCTTTCGGCCTGGCCGCCGCGGGACGATAAAGAAACAGGGCCTGTTAGGCGTAGCTCAGTGCGCGAGATGCAATATCCCTGGGATGTGAATGGTTTCAACGCGAATTACCGCACGGCTACCGGGAGGTATTTTCCTTACGCCTCCGCCTATTGCTACGGTTTGCGCTGGCGCCGTTATGTTGATGGTGAAACGGCCGTAGGGCATACCGGCGGCTTGCCCGGCTTCGGCAGCGAGTGGACAGTTTACCCGGAATATGGTGTCGGCGTGGTGTGTTTCGCCAATTTGACATATGCTCCCGCCGGAAACGTGAACCTGGCTGTTGCCGATACGCTGATCCGGATGTCGGGCATTAAAATGCGCCATTTGCCGGCTTCAGACATACTGACCAAAAGGCACGACGACCTGATGAAGATCTTACCCGGATGGAATAACGCAAAGGCAAGCGGGATATTCGCGGTGAACTTCTTTATGGATTATTTCCCGGATAAGCTGAAGGCCGAAGCAACCGAAATTTTCAATAAGGCGGGTAAGATCACCAATGTAGGGGAAGTGATCCCCGAGAATCAGCTGAGGGGTTATTTTATATTGACCGGTGAACAGGCGAATATTAAAGTAAGCTTCACCTTAACTCCCGAAAACCCGGCTTTGATACAGGAATATCATATCGCGACTGTTTCTAAATAACGAATTTATTTTGCGACTGGATCAAACAAAGATATAATTTCGTCCTTAGATTAGCATATAACCCTGTTAAAAGCTTAGCTTATGAAACGAACTTTACTTTTAGCCGCATCACTTTTAATTGGTTTTGCAGCTTTCGCTCAAACTGCACCCGCCCCGAAAGACACTACCAAGAAAGATACCTTATGGAAAATTCACGGGGTGAATACTATCCTCATCAACCAGGCGTCATTCTCAAATTGGGCCGCCGGTGGTGTGAATGCCGTGGCGCTCAACGTGCTTTTCGATTACGATTTTGACTATAAGAAAGGCAAATGGAACTGGGACAATAAGGCCATAGTAGGCTATGGCTTAAGCAAGTCGGATGGCATCGGCTGGCGCAAGAACGATGACCGCCTGATCCTGAATAGCCTGCTGGGCTACCAGGCCGCCAAATATTGGTTATACACCTTCTATACCAATTTCCAAACCCAGTTCACCAATGGTTATTCTTATGATGCCAATAATAACCGGACGCTGATCTCCGGCGCATTCGCCCCCGCTTACCTGACATTCGGCCCCGGTTTCGCCTATAAGAGATCTGACAGTTTCAGGATAAACATTTCGCCTTTCGCGGCGCGTATTACTTTTCTGGATAATGACTCTTTATCCAACGTAGGTGCTTTCGGCGTATTGCCGGGCCACAAGAGCCTGTTCGAATTCGGCGCTTCGGTCGATGCTTATTACAAATTCAACATCGCCAAAAACATGCAGCTCGAAAATATCCTGAAGTTGTATGAAAATTACCTCAAGAACCCCGGCAATGTTTATGCCGACTACGCCCTGAACCTGTATATGAAGGTAAATAAACTGGTTACCGTCAACTTTGGCGTCGAGGTTATTAATGACCCGAATGCTTTGATTCCGCAAACAGTGAATAATGTCACCACCAGCCATTCATTATTCCAGGTGAAGCAGATATTCGGGGCGGGGTTGACGTATAAGTTTTGAGTTTAGTTGTAAAGGTTGTAGAAGTTGTAAAGGTTGAAAGATGTCCAACCTGCCGAAAGATGATTTAAAGTATTTTGCATTCATTTACTCATTTTTGTCGTTGATTGACATCATGTATTTAGTCCAATCAACTCAATTTTTTAGACAGGAGCACAATCGGAAAATATGGAAGTCAAAGATGTTGCTATTATATCTGCGGGCGCTGTTTTATTCTATGTCATAGGTAAACTTCTCAATCGTAAAAGGAATTATCTGCAAAAACATGGAATTGCTGAAGTGGCGAAAATAGTACAGATTGATAAGACTTTAGTTTCGATTGGCAATGACTCGATGGCGAAACGGGTATATAATATCGACTTAGAAATCGAAATAGCGGGTGCTGTATGCAGACGTGTGACGATCAAACAATCATTTGACGAATGGAGGCCGCCGAAGCTTGGGGATAAAGTTAATATACTGGTTGATCCAAGAAATCCCGATAACCTAATTATTGTTGAGAATCCTTGATGTTTTTGCCCGTCTGTTCAAGTGTCCGTACTTGAACTGGGGGTTATTTTTCCGATTCTACAATATCTCCGCTATCGATCCGCCCCTGTTTGATATTTGAGAAATTTTTCCCTTTATACAACTTAAAGTTCCGGAAGTAGGAGGGAATCCCTTCAGCGGATTGCACTTTCGCTCCATTCATCAAAGTATAATGCAGGTGCGGGAAAGTGGCATTGCCTGAAAATCCGACCTTGCCAACCTGCTGTCCCCGATTCACCACTTCGCCAACCCGTACAATGATGCTGCCCTGTTCCAGGTGCTGCAGCATGCTGAACTGGCCGTTCCCATGATCGATGATCACGTAATTGCCCATGCCGTAAGGGTCGGCATCGGGAGGGATGCGCGGCAGGGTGACGGTCTTGCCCTTGAACTCGTTGTCAGGAACCGTATTCACTAAATCGACGACGATACCTCCCGTA
>JAFDZL010000030.1 GCA_018266935.1 Bacteroidota bacterium
CGTGCCGATCAATATCGTACCGCGAAAGGGGTTTACAATATTGATAAAGCCATTCCATACCCTGTGTCTGAAATAAAACTGCATGGGAATGTTGACCGAATATTCCGTTTCAACAGCTTTCAGCGGCTGCATAAAGCTTTCGCCTTCGACATTCCATTTGTCTTTGCCCAGCCCGGAACGGATAATCTTAGAGATGTTGTCCATTGACAGGCTGAGCAGAATGCTCCCAACTAATGAGGACAGCATATAGGCCAGGTCAAACCAACTGGTATTTGAAAAAGCCAGCGGCGATGGCCGTCCATGGCAGAGCAAACTGCCAAAGAATAGTAACAGGCCAATAAGCAAGGGGTAAAGGATGCTTGTTTTGGGGTTCAACTCATTTTCTTTCTTTGCCAGTGTGCCTATGCTCACCAGGCAAATCAGAAGCAGTGTCGCCAATTTGCTGTACAGTAACTGACGATAAAATGCCAGCCCGGCCAGTTTGTGCAGGGCATGCGCGAAAACACCCCAAAATGGTGCGTCGAGGTAGACGAATACCGAAAACTCAAGCGCAAGCGAGACATAGATCAGGCATTGCAGAAAGCCATGCAATTTTTGCTGTTCACGCGTCTCGTCCATTGCGTATTTAGTTAGTGGTTAGTACATCCGCTTCCAAGATGTCCTTGTAGGGAATGGTAATATCGATCACCCTGCCCGATAGCTGTTTCTCGGTCAGCTGGATCTTCAGCACTTTATTACCCGGATAGGTGAATTTTCGGAATACGAATATGTTCCGGTACTTATTTTTAAATGCGGGTATATCAAGCAGGGACAACTCGGGTTTGACATCGATAGATTGTATGTTGGTGGCTTTTGTCACCTTCTTATCTTCAATTGTGAAACGCAAGCCTTCGATATTGTACTTCAGGTTCGAAGCGTTCCGATAGCCCAGGTCGAGGAAAATGTACTCATCGAGTGTAAAAACGTGATTCAGCGTCGCTGTGATGTCATAGGCGTTCGTTTTTTCACGGTGCTTTCCGGCACGATTCAAGAGCATTCGCATTGCCAATTCCTTCAATTGAGGCGTTGTCAATTCACCGGGAGACATATCTATCGGACGTGTATCGCCGGGGCGTACTTCAACCATAAGCGGACCGGCAGAAGTTCCGGGAAGGACCTGGTATTGCGCAATAAAATCCTGTCCGGCGATGGTTACCACGGCACCCGAAAAGGTTTGACCATCTTTCACCCTGATCCTGAGCAAGTTCTTCATAGCAAGGTCACCTTCGACAGACTTAGCGGATATATCTACATATTGGATCGGCTGCGGTGAGAGAAAATGCAATGTTGTGCCAGCCGATAAGTATTCAACTGGTAATCCTTTGACCGCGATTGGCGCCGGTTTCAGTGGTGTATCGGGTAGCCAGCCATCCCAGGGCGTATGCAAACCGCCGCGGTCGGACCACCAAAAACCGGAATCGGCTTCGGGCGGAAGGAAGCATCCGGGAATGTGCTTCAAGTGTTCGAAGCCGTCCTGTGCAAATGTGACTGCAATGGATGATAGAAAAAATAGTAATAAGAGTGATCTTTTCATGGATTTGGATTTTTAGTGTCAATTAAATAGATGTAGGAGTTGAATTTGATCTTAGCTTTGTTCTTGCGTATTGCAGATGCAATGGCGGACGAAGTGGACTGAAATAGTTTATCGGCCGTACTCATCAGGAACTGGCTGCCTGAGCTTGACCCGTTATCAATTGATACGCCCTGGATAGAGTTTGTGCCCAGGTCCTTGGTGAAGTCCCTGAATTGTGAACCAGGCACATACAGGCCTGGCAAACCATCCTGATCGTAAACGCTCAGCTTTACGGGCAACAAGTGTCCAGCATACATGATCGTCTTGATGGAGAACTCAACACGCTGTGCGGAAAACCCGGTTATCAGGGCGTATAAATAGCTTCCTTTGGGAATCGAAATCGTCCCGGCTTTGATGGGTTCCAGCAATTTCAGCCGAATGCGCGAACCGGCGTACCCGGTAATATTCTCATCGATAACGGCGGTGATAAACTCCTGCGGAACAGTCGGGCGGACAGTATTAAATCCGTTGCCGGCTTCCAAATCCCTGGAAACTGCGAGTGCCATTTCGTCGCCCTGTTTCGCCTCCGCTTTTGCTTTTGCCTCCTGCTGCTGTTTTTGCCAGGCGGGATCGCTGTGCATCCGCATACTGTCCATATAGGCCATCTGCTGTTTGAAAAGTTCCATGGGATCTTTTTCGGACTGACCTGGCGCTCCTGTGGACGCCGTACCTTCAGCATGATGACTATATAATTTGCTTAACGCGTCCGCCAATTGCCGGTCACGGCCTTGCGGTTTATCCGGTAATTCCGGTGGCGCCCTCAATCCAGGCGCTGTAAACCTGCGTTTCATGACGCTATCAATGGAGTCTAAGGTCCGCTGTTTTTGGCTTGCAGGACTTAGGGTCATCCCACCACCTCCGGGCTTTTCAGGCATTAGCGGCATCACTGGTGAGGAGCCATCCGACTCTTTGTACCGGTTGCGATAGGCGTCCAGCTTATCTTCGAGCCGGCGTTTTTTTACGTCGGGTGAAACGTCAGCTACAGAGCCATTGAGCCCGGCGACGTTTTTGTTTTCACTGCCGTGTTTAGCAGCGCCGCTGTGCCAGACATAGAAGAAAAGGCACAAAAACGGGAGTGCGAGCAAAGGCAGGATATACTTCGGTTGTTTGAAATCAAGTTTCATGATGTTTATCTGTTTAGATGATTATGCTATTGAAGTCGCATTTGCCGGGCTTCAGCGCCTGGCTGGTTTTGAATCGAATTTCCAGCTGAGCTGACGGAAGCGGTCGAGCGCATTTTCGAGGGCTATACTATCTGAAGCGTTTAGTTGTTTCTTCGACGAAAGGCTGTCGATCTGCTTTTTCAAAGCAAGCATTTGCCGTATCGCATCGCCGGTCTGCATGATCTTGTCAATCCCGCCCGTTACGGGTGCGAGCATTTTTACCGGTTTCCTTTCGGGAGGATAACCCTTTTGCCGGAAGACAGTAAATGACAGCGCTGCCGAAATGGTAATCGCCGCGATCATCGTCCCGAATAACAGCTTGGGATGATTTGCTGTGAACCGTCTCAACCCCATCCCGGCGCTTCTAAAATGCGGTGA
>JAFDZL010000310.1 GCA_018266935.1 Bacteroidota bacterium
ATTCCCGTAACCGAAGTAGTCAATAGCGGCAAAACTGTTCCAAAGTATCCAAAGCAAAGCCGTAGCGGCCAGCAGACGATGCAGCCAGCGGAACTCAATAAGCGACCTGTCCATTAATACAGGTTTCAGGCGCCGGTAAAACCTTTGAATCAGTTTATGGGACCAGTAAAGGTAGAGCATGAATGAAATAAAGATGAGCAACTGCAACAGTGGGTTCAGTGAATGGAACAGCGGCGTACCATAAGTAGGCAGACCCGTTCTAAAACTTTCCCTGATCTCCAATACCAAGGCGGTCTGCTCGAGTAATAAAGGGCTAAAATGCCACAAGTCCTTCCGCCTGAACTTATATTCGGGCCGCGTTATCTTCAGTACATAAAAATAGATCAGCGGGCCAAGCGCAAGTAAGAATTGCGTCGGCAAACGGTCCCAGCCGGGCAGATAGGTCTGAAGGCAGATATCAATGGCCAATACCCGCGTCATCCAAAAGATCATGGTAACCAGCGCCAGGGCAAGAAACCGGTTTGCACTACGATTAATGCTTTTGGCAAACCACAACTGCAAAGCAAAAGTCAACCCGATAAACAGCGTGCCTATGAAAGCGAAATCAAAAAGGCTGACTTGAAAAGTATATGAATTCATGGTTAAAATCCTAAATTCTAAAATACAAAATCTTTTGCCTTTATCCTTTCGCCTTTCACCTCATTCTGAACGAAGACTCTTTACCGGGTTTGCCAATGCAGCTTTTATCGACTGGAAACTAATAGTAATAAATGCTATAAACAGCGCCATGAATCCGGCTAGCAGAAACACCCACCATTGTATGTCGATGCGGTAAGCAAAATCCTGGAGCCATTTGTACATGGCAAACCATGTAAGCGGAAATGCGATGATAACAGCGATCAAAACTAATCTCAGAAAGTCGGCGGAAAGCATCGTCGTGATATTCGACGAAGATGCACCCAAGACTTTGCGTATGCCTATCTCGCGTACCCTTTGCTTGATCATGAACGCGGCCAGGCCAAACAGACCCAAACCTGCGATGATCACGGCTAGCACAGCAAATGATGTAAAAATTTTGCCGGTGCGCTGTTCCGATGAGTACAATGAAGCAAATTGTTCGTCAACGAAATAATAGCTGAACGGCCCGCTGGCTTTATAATCGTTCCATTGGTTTTTAATGCTGCTAAGTAAACCGCTCACATCGGCGGTATTTATTTTCAGGACGATATTACCATGCCGGTGATTTGCCACCATCATCAGCGGCGCAACCTTATCCTTCACTGAGGCATAGTTGAAGTCGCCTACCAAACCCACCACAGTATATTCCCTCCTGCCTGACCGCACGATGGTTTTGCCAAGGGGGTCCGCATTGCTCCAGCCTAATTCACGCTGCGCTGCCTGGTTAATAACCACCGACGAGCTGTCGCCCGGGAAATCAGGCGAAATATTCCTGCCTTCGATCAGCTTAATGCCCAGTGTCGGCAGATAATTCGCGTCAACTCGGTAAATATTGCAATGGATCTCGTTCTTGGTTTCATCCGACCGGTTTTCTTTAGCATAGATCTCGGTGCCGCCCATATTGCCATTGCCCGGGACATCGGTTGTAACAGTTGCGTTGATCACCCGGTGATCATGCATCAGCTGGTCCTTAAATGCAAACTCATTGTTGCCAAGTGTATAAGTATCGTTCAGCACCAATAACTGGTCTTTATCATACCCCAGCTTTTTGTTCTGCATAAAATGCAGTTGCTGGTAAACAATGAATGTACAGATGATCAGCGCGGTAGACACCGTGAACTGGAAAACCACCAGGCTGCTTTGCAGGAAATTCTTTTTTGCCGGCTCGGCGGTGCCCGAGTTCCCTTTTAATACATTGATGATCTTAAAGGACGATAGGAAGAACGCCGGGTATAACCCAGCCAGGATACCAACCAGCAAAATGAGCCCCAGACCTGTCAATATCGCCTTATAATTTAAGAAAAAGGCTATAGTGATATGCTTATTCGCCACGTCATTGAAATAAGGCAGCAGCAAATAAACCATGCCCAAAGCAAGCAGCATTGACAATACGGTGAGCATTACCGATTCAACCAGGAACTGGGTTACGAGCCATTGTTTCAGCGAGCCCATTACCTTACGGATACCCACTTCCTTCGAGCGGCGGGCTGAACTTGCTGTAGAAAGGTTGGTAAAATTGATGCACGCCAGCAACAGGATAAACGCCGCGAGTGCGCCGAAAATATACACGTAGCTGATATCGCCGTTTGGCTCGAGGTCGAACTTAGTCGAGGTATGCAAGTGAATGTCGGTGATCGGCGTCAGGTAGAAA
>JAFDZL010000311.1 GCA_018266935.1 Bacteroidota bacterium
GAGGTCAAGAAAATGCTGATGTGTCATCCACTTTCTTTTGCGCACTACTTCCTCTTCCATCATAGCGATATGGACGGCAGGGCCGCCGAAACCGAGAAAGCCAAGCTTCGAAAAAACAATAGCTACCTCCTTGAGTCTGTTCATCTGAAAAACTGTATAAGCTTCAAGTTTTAAGAAATTATTTCGCTGTCTCCATTTGTACGTGGCAATGCGACTATGAAAGCTCCAATGCCTATAACTGCGAATATTACGCCATAGACAAAAACCGCCGGATGCCCGACCTTGTCCCACAAAATACCGGCAACGATGCTTGCCGCGAGGTTGGAAAGACCGACGGCAGTACCATACCATCCGATCGCACTGGCCCGCATCTCAGGCTGCACAAAATCAACAGCATAGGCTTTGCCGATAGCCCTGAATATTCCCTGGAAAAGCCCGTATAAAATAAAAAGTCCGCCGATGAGCGCAGCGCTTTTCAATGAAGCAAAACCGGTATAGGTAATAGCGAAGATGATCAACGCACTGATCAAAAGCGGCTTCCGCCCAAAGCGGTCGGAAAGTGAACCGGCAGGGTACGAGATCGCTGCGGCGACAAAATTGTAAAAGGTATAAATGACAATTGTCGCAATTAACGACAGGCCCGTTGATTTAAGCTGAAGAATGAGAAAGGAATTGCTTGAATTACCGATGCCGAATAATGCGGCCAGCAAAAGATACCTGCGGTAAGCTTTTGGAAAAGCCTTTATGCGCAAACTTACCTTTGATCGGATCTCTGCCGAGCGCCGTTCTTTCACCAGCAGTATCATGGTTAAAGCCAGCAGACCGGGGATCAGTGCCAGGTAAAAGACGCTCCTGATGCCTATACCCAACATAAAAAATAGAACAACCGTGATCAGCGGGCCTACAAAAGCACCGAGGTTATCACCGAATCCTTCCGCACCAAAAGCTTTGCCACGGTCCTTCTCCTGCACCGAACCGGCGATAAGCGCATCGCGCGGGGCAGACCGCGTGCCCGCGCCGA
>JAFDZL010000312.1 GCA_018266935.1 Bacteroidota bacterium
CATGGCACATTTTGGACTTGGAAAAGTGGCTATGGTGGATTCGGTGGTGGTTAAATGGCCCGAGGGTAAGAAACAGACGCTTTTGAAGGTAAAAACCAACCAGAGAATAGAATTAAATATTGCCGACGCCCAAAACAGCTACCCGCCCGGGCAGCCTGCAACAGATCGGATCGCGTTATTTAAAGAAGTAACCGATTCATTGGGAATCCATTACAAAGACAATGCGGCCGACTTTGTTGACTTTAACATTCAAAAATTGTTGCCTCATAAATTGTCAGAATACAGTCCGGCTCTCGCTGCAGGCGATCTTGATGGAAATGGCCTTGACGATATAGTTGTTGGCGGCGATGCCGATCATGCTTCGCAAGTTTTTTTTCATTTGCCAAATGGAAAGTTCAAACAACGGGCTCTTGCGCCGGCAGAAAGCGTAAAATCAAAAGACCGCAAAGATGCAGGTGTGCTGATTTTTGACGCAAACGGAGACGGTAAACCCGATGTCTATATAGCAAGCGGCGGGTATGCTGCCACCGCCAACACCCCGGCCTACCAGGACAGGTTATATATAAATGACGGAAAAGGGAATTTTACATTGGCCGATGCCGCTCTGCCGGTAAATTTCACCAGTAAGTTGTGTGTACGGGCCTGTGACTACAATAAAGATGGGAAAATGGACTTGTTCGTCTCGGGCCGGGTTGATCCATGGCATTATCCAAAGCCGGTTTCCAGCATGATACTAAGGAACGACAGTAAGAATGGCCAGGTCAAATTTACTGACGTTACAGCCGAAGTCGCACCGGCGTTGAAGAATATCGGAATGGTTTGCGATGCCTTATTTACGGATTTTGATAATGATGGATGGCCTGACCTGATCCTGGCGGGAGAATGGATGCCCATAACGTTCCTTAAAAACGATCACGGGAAATTTATAAACATTACGTCCGGATCCGGTATTGGCAATAAACTGGGATGGTGGAATTCTATAGTCGGCGGAGATTTCAGGCACACAGGCCGCATCGATTATATCGTAGGTAATGTGGGACAAAACACTTTGCTTCAGGCAAGTGACCAATATCCTGTTTATATAACCGCAAAAGATTTTGACAATAGCGGAATTTTTACCGCAATACCGTCTTTTTTTCTGCCCGATCAAAATGGCGACAAGAAAGAGTTCCCGGTACAGGGCCGGGACGATATTTTAAAACAAATAATCAGTTTGAAAAAGAAATTCACCAATTATAAATCATTTGCCACCGCTACCATGAGTGATATATTTACACCAGAGCAAATGAAAGATGCGCTGAGACTGAAAGCCAATATGCTAAAGTCGTGCTACCTACGAAATGACGGGAACGGGAAATTTGCTTTGATCCCGCTGCCGGTTGAAGCCCAGGTATCCGTTTTGAATGGCATGGAAACAGGCGACTTTGATGGTGACGGGAACCTCGACGTCATTATTAATGGCAATGACTATGGTACTGACGTTTCAATTGGCCGGTACGATGCCTTAAACGGTTTAATGTTAAGAGGCGACGGGAAAGGCAATCTTAAGCCACTTTCAATTTTACAAAGCGGCATTTACATCCCGGGAAACGGGAAGGCTTTGGTGAAGCTCAGAGACACCAAAGGCAATGTGCTGATCGCAGCAAGCCAGAACAAGGATTCTTTAAAGGTCTTTAAGATGAATTCAGCATCAAAAATCCTTAACGCCCGCCCCATGGACGCTTATGCGCTCATCAGGTATAAAAACGGGAAAATTGACACGCGCGAATTCTATTATGGTTCTTCTTTTTTATCGCAGTCTGCCAGGTTTATCGAAATAAATGATAACATCGCAAGCATTGCAATAACGGACGTCAACGGAAATGCCAGAATTATAAAATAGCAAATTACAAAAATAGAATGGGCTTCGGAAGAGACTTTCGCTCCCGGCGCCCCCGGGCACGGTCGTGTTCAAGAGAATAGTTCGGCCTCGGCCATCGCCGCGGTGCACGTCCCTAAAATCCTATAAAACAAACGAGGCCGTTTTTTCAGACGGCCTCGTTTATAATGTGCGGAAGAAGGGACTCGAACCCCCACGCCTCGCGGCGCCAGATCCTAAGTCTGGTGCGGCTACCAATTACGCCACTTCCGCATTTAGGATTTGTAATGAGCGGGCAAAGATAGGCAAATCCGTTTAATTTAAAAATGTTTTGAATCGTCCGAAAGTCCGTATAAGTCGGAAAGTCCGAAAAATTCGTTAGCCGTTGATCAGCGAAGTTATCAGCTGTTTAAAATATTCGGGCGCGTAACGCAACCTGCTGCCATACCACGAGAACATTTCACCGTCAACCAATTTGACCGTCGCTTGTGGCAGAAGGGTTTCGAACTCCCTGATGTGTTTATCTTTAAACGGATAGGGTTCTGATGAAAGTAAAACTACATCGGGTTTTGCGGCTATTAATTGATCTTTCGAAACTTGCGGATACCTCTCGATCTCAAAAGCATTGATCAAACCGCATCTTCGGAGCATGTCGTCAATAAAAGTCTCTTTACCGGCAACCATATAAGGCTTGCGCCAAATTAAATATGCGGCGCGTTTGGGCGATAGCCGAATAGTTATATTGTTAAATTGTTGCCTTATACGCGCAACCAGATCAGCCGCCGCGGACGTTTTTCCTGTAATGATTCCGACCTTTACGATCATATCCAACGCGTCGTCCAGGTTGCGAATGTCACTCATCCATACCGGGAAATACCGCATTAATTCTTCGATCTGGTCCCGTTCATTTTCTTCCTTGTTACCGATCACGAGGTCGGGTTGCAACGCTTTTATCCGATCAATATCGAGCTGTTTGGTACCGCCTATTTTTGTTTTTTGCTGAACCTTATCCCCGGGGTGAATACAAAATTTGGTGACCCCGGCAATCTCGTCATCCAGGCCCAGGTCAAATAAAAGCTC
>JAFDZL010000313.1 GCA_018266935.1 Bacteroidota bacterium
ATCTTGTGGCAAACTAACCTTGACCATGCAGTTGAAAAGACTTTCATCCTATATAGTTTACCTTATCTTCGCGATGCCTTTAGTAGTTATCATCGGAGCGCCTTTTGCAGTTATGTATGAGGGCATGCCCTGGGCAGCGACCTTTATTTTTGTTCTTCCATTAGGTTTTTGGGGTTATTTTATATCCAAATCCAAACGTGTTTATTACCAGGATAATTCTTTATATGCATATGATCTTTTTTCAAATAATCACCGGGTAATAACGAAGGATCAGTTAGGCAGTATAGAACGGTGGAGTATGGTCAACGATTTAATTTCTCAGCGTTTGAGCAATGCTTACAGAATATTGTATTACGACGAAAACAATAACGATAAGAAGATATACTTTTATGGGAACTGGTTTTTGAGCGATTTTAATACGATCATAGACCAGTTGAATGAAATTAATTGAAGACTTACAAAGCCTTGGCAGCTTCGTAAGTCTGAATACGATTAGTTCAATTGTGCGAAGCTTGTTTCTCTTTGGTTTTATCGAATATCTTTTCCATAATATCGGGAGCTTTTTCAACCAGGGCACCGAAGCCTTTTGCCGGCCGGGTGGAAATAAACTGGATGTTGTCGCCGTTTACCGCCAGGAATCCGACGGGTCCGAGGCCGATGCCTGCCGCGCCCATAGCGCCGAACCCTTCGCCTTCACCGGTGTTTTTGGCGTTGCCTTTTCCTTTGCCTTCACCCGCGCCGCTGCCCAAGCCCAGCCCTACCGATATGACCGGCACGCAGGTGAACGATCCCAGTTGGAACTGTTGCCCGATAACAGTTTCAGTCTTCGCCTCTGTACGGAGGAACTCGGTCAGTTTGCCGAGCATTTCATCTAAGTTTTCCATGTCCCTGATTTTAATGATGAATAAATAAAAGCTCTTGTTATCCTTGCCAGGTTATTTTTTATCTCGAGGACCAATTCATTCCTGCCCCCAAAATTTATTGATATATTTTGTCCTGTAAGGGTTCGGATAGCATAAAAAGCCGGATAAATAGCGCCGTTAAAGGCGGGGTTGCCCGTGTCGGCAGTCAGGTAGAAACTTTTTACCTTAAATGTTTTTAAGACAGCCCATGTCGTTCGGAATGAGATGCGCCGTCTCCGGGCTGTTTTTTCTACGGGTTTGGTTTTTTTAGGGCGGCCCTTTTTTCCGGGAGCCAGCAGGTCGAACCGCTTTTCCCACCAGGCCACCTTCAGGTCTATAAGAATGCCGTCGCCCGTTATTAAAAGCGCTGCGCTTACAAGCCTGTGGAACCTCACCCTGAAGAGATCGACGGCGGTGTTGATCTCAACATAGATTGGTGCCGCAAACAGGTACGCCAGCGCAATTAACACGGGCGATAGCACCCAAAAAAACCAAATCACTCTCTCAAGTTTATAGCTCTAAGTTAGGGTTGGTCAAACACGATAAAAATGATGGTTATCAGGATAGATTGTGATCCTGGTCAGGGAAGTAAAAGTGTTGGTATTCTGAATCTATTGTTTATTTTCTTCGTGCACGGGTTCTTCCTCCCGCTCTACGGTGATGGTGCACTCGGTGATCAATGCGGCTATAGCGCCTACGGCGGCCAGCATGGGCAGCAGCAGCGCGCCCACAACGCCGAACGTCAGCGGGAAGGATGCGATCTCTTTGCCCGATTTATCGGTAATGGTGATCTTCCGCACATTGCCTTCGGCTATCAGTTCCTTTACCTTTTTGAGCAAGCTTTCGCCGTTTATGGTGAATGATTCTTTAGTCATGATCTTGTTTATAATTAAGACCTTAACGCCAGTTCATTGTTACAAATAGCGCTGTTTTTTCAGGTACGCAACCCAGATGGGATAAGCCTCCGGTTTCAGGTGCAAACCCTCGTAGCTGAGTTCGCTTTTCAGGCGGCCGTTGCCATCAACAAACAGATGGAATATGTCAACGAAAATGTATTTGCCGATCGACGCGTTCGCCTGCAGCAGTTTGTTTACGGCCAGTACGTGTTCCTCCTTATCATAATGCTGCGGGAAGTTTTTCATCGTTGGGTTCAATGGTAGTACGCTTTCGACATAAACTTTCGTCTGCGGGCATTTGTTATGAATTTCGTTCACTATTTTCAGGTAGTTGTCGGCGATCACCACGTCCGGAATGTCTTTGCCGATGTCGTTGATCCCCAGCAGAATAAAAAGTTTCGAGGGTTGGCGGTCAGTAACATCCTTCAGCCTTTTCAGCACGCCATACGTAATATCTCCGCCTATACCACGGTTGACTACGGTGGTATCGCCCGTAGCCTTTTTCCAGTCCCCCATTTCGGTAATGCTGTTGCCCAGGAAGATCACCCTGCCGGTAACGATGGGCTCTTTGGCGAACTTTTCGATCCGTTGCGGAGTGTGTTCCGGGATGAATGGAATGGTATCATATAAGCGCTGGTTGGTAACGCTTTGTGCCTGAACCATCAAAGGGAACAGCGCCAGGATAAACAGGTATTTCATACGCTAAAATTAGCGATTAAATGCGAAAAGAGCGGTTTTATTCTTTTTGCAGTTCAATAACACGAAACAAAGTACCGCCGTCAATGGTAAGCGTTCCGTGCATTTTACTGCCGTCAAGATGAAAAAGCCATATACCGGTTCCCCTACTGCTTTTATTGGTTCCTGTCAGGGTTTTTAGTTTTTCGTTCCAGGTAAAAACAAGCGGGCCCATTTCTACTTCCTTCCCGTCAACCATTTTATTCATCTGGAACCGGTAAGTGGTCGGTGTCAGCTTTGTGGCGTGATAAACGGCCGCTTCATCATGGCATGGGGAATCTTTGACCTGGCATAGGGACGAGCCCTTCCATGTGCCAACCAGGGGATCGGCATGCACATTACCCTGGCAAATACCGGAACGGTATCCAAAGCACAGCAGCGAGAAAAAAAGTAAGTATTTGATTTTCAAACGGTAATTAAACGCTCGTAGCCGTGCTTTATTGCATACTTGATCCTTGATTTCCCCGAAAGGATGAACGCGATGCCGCTAAAACCGAAAGCCTCGAAAACGCTGGTCCACTCGTTGCCATTGCCGCTGTGCGGGTCGGCAATGGCCCGAGGGATATGTAAAACAATAAACCATGAGAATATGGCAAAACCTAATAAGAACGCGGCATACCGCCGCGGGAAAGTCGGGAAATGAGGGATGATCAACAATAACAAAGAATTTGCCGCAATTACGACACCACTCGCCATTAAGGCTATCCCGGCGAAATACGTCCAGAAATAATGACCCGGTATCCAGGCTGGTACCAGCGTGGCTACAAAATCTTTATAAATAAAATGCTCGGCCCCGAAAACGATCATCGTAATGCAGAAGAAGTATTTGCCGGCAGGCAACAGGTAAGCCGAAAATCTGACCGGTTTCGATTCATAGTGCTCCTGCTCAAAAGTGCCGGCAACAATGTAGGCCCCACCGCTAAGTACCAGCATCTTGAACGCGTTGCCCCACACACCTATGCTGTGCAAGCCGCCGGTACTTATGCAGTAGGGTATGTGGAAGGCCAGCAGCATCAGTAAAAATGCGTCGGCCATAATAAGCGATATTTTCCGCCCTTTGAAATCGAATAGGATAGCCCCGTTGGCGGCTATCAGCAGGAGGCTGGCTATCCAGGTCCACGCAATGCGGTCGGCCAGCCAGCCGGGGTAATCCGGAGGTAATATGACGGGCCTGAAATCGGCACAAACCAGTTGCTGAATGGCTATAGCTATCAGCATGATAGCAAAAAAAGCCCGCCATATTTTGTTGAAATTTTCCAAGCCGGTTTTGATCAGTAATTAAAATTAATGATCACCATGATAAAAAACTAAAAAAATAGGTGTTAGGTGAAAATGGCATATTTGGGCGGTAAATAGTTTTTATTTATCATTGTAAAACCAAGGTGATGGTGTTCCACCTATTTGAACCGTTCGGCCCGAAAAGGCAGTCCTGATGACGCCTGCGAAATAAGAATATTGATTTATTTTTCAGGTATGGAACGTTCAATTTTTCCCTTAGTTATACAAATATGCTCAAGACAATAATTTACGTTGCTATTGGCAGCGCGCTCGGTGGTGTCGCCAGGTTTTTAATGCAGCAATTTGTTCAGAAAAGATTCGAGTCGACGTTCCCATACGGCACGCTGAGTGTAAACCTGCTCGGTTGTTTTGTGATCGGCGTGGTTGCGGGGTTGGCTGATAAGGGCAATATATTGAGCCCTAACGCAAGGATATTTTTAGCGGTGGGTATCTGCGGCGGCTTCACTACTTTTTCTTCGTTTGTTAATGAAAATTACAGCATGCTGCGCGACGGCGAATTGCTGAACACCTTTGTTTATATTGCGGCAAGTGTTGTGATAGGGTTGCTGGCCACCGGCGCGGGTATTTTACTGATCAAAAATCTGTAAGCTATGGAAACATTACGGGAAGACTCTAAACTGCTGAGAATTTTTATCGGTGACTTTGACAAACTGAATCATAAACCGCTTTACGAAGCCATTTTGCTGCAGGCCAAAACAAGCGGATTGGCCGGCGGAACGGTTACCAGGGGCATCATGTCTTTCGGAGCATCCAGCAAATTACATACGGCGAAATTGCTCGACCTTTCGACGGATCTGCCGATTATTATCGAGATCATAGATCACGAGGAAAAAATACGTGATTTTATAAAGGTGGTTGGTGCGATGATCGAAGAAGCCGGCTGCGGCGGGCTTATTACCGTCGAAAAAGCAGAAGTTGCTTATTATAAACCCAAACGAACTAAATAGGCTAAATGCCCCGGTACCTGTGCATTAATTCCTTCAGCATCCACGAATTGACGGTATCCTGGTCGGCTAAAGGTTCGCGGGTGTAGGGCAGGGCGGGCATGTATGGCATCGGGCCAAATTCGGGGCAGATGTACATCTCAGCACGACCCAGGTGTTTATTGCTTTGGATAATGTTGTCCCACCAGCCGTAAAATCTTTCCAGATTCTCTTTCCATTCAGGCGCCGCAGGGTCGTTAACCTGGGGTGAATGTTCAAAGCCGACCCGTGCATGAATATAGCGCACCTGTGGTATCACTTGTTCGATGCTTTCCTCCTGATCGCGCAGCATGCTTTCCGATACGTTGCACCAATGCGAAAAGTCGGCCGTGAACTCCAGGTGAGCGAACTGTTTCAAATAGGATAGTGTAGTTTTAGCATGAAAAGCGAACCTGCCGCGGTGTGTTTCATGGTAAATGGCGATCCCGGTTGATTTAGTAAATTCCGTCATAACCTCAATCACCCGGCAATTGTCCTCAAATGAAAAATAGTCCTTACCGGTATGTGAATTGATGAATTTGGGCTTCATCCCCGCGATGGTATCCAGGTTGGCTTTCAGCCTTCCGATATATTGGTCAACAGATTCGATCGCGGGCGGCAGCCATTGCTGGGCAACGAACAGGAAATCGTTGGCGTGCAAACATCCGGCTATTTCTTTGCTTGACGGGCCTGTAGCAGCAACATTCAATTCAAGACCGCTGTAACCTTCCCGGCGGAAATTGTTGATAGCAGTATCGTTTATCGGTTGCTTATGCCCCCAGGCAGTTTTGATATAGATCGGTTTGAATGGCATAAAGAAACGTCGATAAAGCAGCTTGACGTGGATTACTTCTTACGGATGTAAATGTGTTTGACATTCTTTTTGCCCGTATCGCGCTCGTCAATTTCAAACTTGTTGATGCTCCTGATCAATGGCAGCATTTTGGCAAAACCATAATTTCTTGGATCGAAATCCGGTTTCTTTTTCATCACAAGGCTGCCTAATTCACCCAGGAAAGCCCATCCATTTTCGTCCGCCAAATCATCGACGCTGTCCAGGATGATCTCAGACACTTCAGGTCCGATCTTGTTCAAAGGACTGTTAACGGCGGGTGCGGTATCTTTTGAAGCCGCTTTTATACTGTGGTCTGGTTGTCCGGCCTTTTCTTTCTTCAGTATCTCGATATAAATAAATCTGTCGCAGGCGGTGATAAAAGGGTTAAGGGTTTTCTTTTCGCCTATACCTATCACTTTCATGCCCGCTTCCCGAAGCCGCGTGGCCAGGCGGGTAAAGTCGCTATCGCTTGAAACAATACAAAAGCCGTCAACCTTGCCGGTGTATAAAATGTCCATCGCATCGATGATCAGCGCACTGTCGGATGAGTTTTTGCCGGAGGAATAACTGTACTGTTGGATAGGAGTGATCGCATTTTCCAGGAGTACATTTTTCCATCCCGTAACGGTGGGCTTGGTCCAGTCGGCGTATATTCTTTTGAAAGTCGGCGTGCCGTATTTGGCTATTTCCTCAAACATCTCCTTTACATAAGCGTACGACACATTATCTGCATCTATCAATACAGCCAGTTTAAGGTCCTTGTAGGCTTCCATGTAAATAATGTTGTCTGAACGCGTAATATACCGAAATTATAGCAAGAAAGGCGTTAAGCCTTTCTTGCTATAATTTAACCTCGCCCCAGCCTTTGCGGTATTCGCGGCGGATGTACTGGTTGGCAGGATCAAAGTTAGTGATCTTCATATTTTCACCGTCCCATTTTAAGGCCTTATAGCGCCCGCTGAACTGGTAACGTTCCTGGTCTCCGTAAACCGGACCTTTGTATTTGACCTTTTCGCGTATGTCGAAAGTGCGCAGCAGCAGGTTGCCCATCAGCACGGTTTCGGTCAATGGCCCGGCATAACCAACGAATGGTGAGTCAACCTCCATTTTGCCGTAGCCGGCTATTGCAGCGTCAACCCATTGCCACCAGTGGCCATCCATGTCGCCTTCAACGCGCGGATATTTTTTCGGGATATTCACGTCTTTATTCAGGCTGAGAGGCAGTAAGCGCGGATGACTGCCGCCCCACCCGCAGGAAACTTTTCCTTTGGTGCCGATGAATAGCGTACAACCCTCAAAATCATTCTCGCTCGGTATATCGCCCAGTGCTTCGTTCTGGTTCACATCGGGGTCGAGTTCCGATAATCTTTCAGGCGTAATGCCGCCGTCCATCCAGTACAGGTCGAGGTCGTTGCCGTTTTTCAGTTTGAATTTGAATTTGATCGAGCTGGATACCGGTCCGCTTTGAGGGTAAATGCCTTCCTTAAAAATACCGCTGTAAACGGTACTTGCGCTGCCCGAAACTTCGGTAGGATAACCCAGTTCTAATAGTTTGAAAGGAGGGCCCATAATGTGGCAGCCCATATCACCTAATGCGCCTGTTCCGAACTGCCACCAGCCGCGCCAGTTGAAAGGCACGAGGTTATCAATATAGTCAACATATTGCGCTGTTCCCAGCCACAGGTCCCATTTAAGTTCTTTTGGTACCGGAGGTTTCGCTGCCGGCCAGGCAATGCCCTGCGGCCATACGGGGCGGTCGGTCCAGCAATAAACCTTCTGAATATCACCTATCAGTCCTGCTTCGAACCATTCGCGCAGGGTGCGCATACCTTCGCATGATGCGCCCTGGTCGCCCATTTGGGTTACCACCTGGTACTTTTCTGAAGCCTGCGTCAGAACGCGCGCTTCATAAATATCATGGGTCAGCGGTTTCTGCAAGTAAAGGTGCTTTTTAAGCTGCATAGCGCTCAGACCTACGATGGCATGGTTGTGGTCGGGAATCGCAACTGTCACGGCATCGAAATTCTTATGTTCCTTGTCGAACATTTCGCGCCAATCGTAATAGTGTTTGGCTTTCGGAAATTCCTTCATGCGCGGTGCGGCGCCGCGATCGTCCACATCGCACAGGAAAGCGATCTCCGCATTTTTCTTGGGCGCCGAGGCAAAATGGTGAATGTCGTTTTCCGCCTCACCGCTGCAGCCTACTGCTGCGATGTACAGCTTATCGCTTGGGGCAATATAGCCCTTCCCGCCTAAAACATAACGGGGCACGATATAAAAACCGGCGGTGGCCAAAGCCGTCTTTTTGATGAAATCGCCGCGGCTGATGTTCTTTGGGTCTTTAGGGTTCTTTTCCATACCGATCGTTATTTTTTGTTAAGCGGTTTAACAGCAACTTCTTTAAAGAATACCACATCGTCATCGCCGTGGTTTTGCAGGCCGATATATCCGGCTAAAGGCCGCGGCCCGCGATAGGGCTCAAAATCAAATTTACGCTCAGGTGTGGGCTGCCCCTCGGTGTAATCGGTCACCAGTTCCCCATTTACCTTTACAATCGTGCGTAAGCCGTCGAGCGTGATCTCCATCACGTTCCATTGGGGGCCGGGCTTGCCGGGTTTGGCATGCGGCTTGGTCAGCGAATATAAGGTACCGGTAACATGGTATTCATCCTCGTTGGATGTCTCCGGGTGATTATCGATCTGCACTTCGTAGCCATAAAATACGGGCATCCAGGGCTCACGCGGAGGGATAGGTATGCGAATGAACACACCGGAGTTGCTATTGGATTTTTGCATGCGGTAAACTATGCGGATCTTGCAATTGCTGAACTTTTCTTTCGTCCAATATAGTAGTCCCATACCGCCGTGGCTGCCGGTGACGCCATTTTCCACGTAACGGCTGCCGGGGCCAACCATTTTCCAGCCTTTCAGGTCTTTTCCGTCAAAAAGCTGACGCCAGCCGGTTTCATCCAGTTTGGGCGGCGGAGGTATGGTATCCTGCGCTATCGCATGACTGCTGACTCCAATTAATACGAGTAAAAAGGTAAGGCAAAGGTGTTTTTGAACGCTGTTTTTTTTCATAATGGTTTTAAAATAAATGTCGTAGTGTGTGGGCACACAACGTGGTGAAGGTTAATAATTGCACAGGCAATATAGATAGATTTTAAAAAAAACCGCGCAGGAATAACCAAAAATTTACAACAAAGAAATGCCCGAAGATATGCTTACGGAAATGTCAGGAAAGTGCAGCGTGAATTCTTTACAAGTTACAATCCTGCCCTGTCTTAGTCAGCTTGCGCACGTCAAACCCTTTACTTGCCGCCTGCACCAGCAGGAAGTTGTAAACCTGGTTGTCCATGACGGGTGCCCGGTTCAGGATCCATAAATATTTACGGTTGGGATGGCCCACCATGGCGTAGCTGTAATCGGGGGCGAGCGCTATGATCCAGTATTGCCCGCTGAAAATGGGTCCAAACTGTACTTTAAGCTTTGAGCGGTGTCTTTTATCGATTACGGTCGCCCGTCCTTCAGCGATATCCAGGTTGCCGTCTTTAATACAACTGTTGAGCACCCTGATGGATCCGTCCTCGTTCATGCTGTATTCCGCCGTACAGCAAACGCAGCCTTTCTCAAAACTATGCGGGAACCGGGCGATCTCGTACCATTTGCCCAGGTATTGCTCCAGGTCAACATAGCGTACGGTTTCCAATGGTTCATTCCTGCTTTTAATTGCCCAGGTAAGGGCCGCGGCGCCGGCTAACGCGGCGGATGCCGCCAGTACTTCTTTCTTCATGCCTTGATAACAAAAGCCCGGGCCGATGGTTTTGCCAGGTTATTTATACAATAGCTGGCACGCGTCACAGTAAAAAGTGCGCCGTTTGGTTTTCCCGGTGTCTTTTTCATGGAATGGAATATGATTGCGCGGACATTCTTCGCGGTCATAAGCCTGTAGTCTTTGGCCTAAATGGTGCGTTTTGCCGTACTTCAGGAACTCCCTGCTGAATGCTATCACCTCCTTCGAAAGTTCCTTCAATTTTTCCGTTGGGATATTCCCGCAATAACTTTCCGGGTGTATCCGGGCCCTGAACAGCGCTTCGGTTTTGATGATATTGCCCGATCCGGCAAAAACATCCTGGTAGAGCAGTGCATCACAGATCATGGTTTTCGGTTTAGCTTGCAATTTTTTAATAGCTTTGGCCTCGTCCCACTTTTTACTCATAATATCGGCCGACCAGTCATAAACTTTGTCAAGCGGCTCACAGATCACCTGCACCTTGACGATGGAAAAATTAACCTGCTCATCACCAAACGCAAGGTGTAAGGCGGCCTTTTTCTTAACCGGCTGATTGATCTTATAAGAGCCGAACAAACCCTGGTGAATACGCAGTGTAAAATCTTCGAAGATCAAAAGCAGGTGTTTGCCCCAGGTTTTAATATCTTTAAGTGTGTTGCCAACCAGTCTGGCCGGATCGACGTTTTTGGCATAGCCGGAAGCTGCGGTAACCCGTCTGCCTTTGAAAGGCAGTAAATTTTCCTTTAGCATAACAAGGTTGGGTCCTTCGGGCATAATGCAAACCTAATAAAAAACCCTGCTGAAAAATCTCAGACAGGGCGGGTCGTTTAAATCATCAGGATAAATTCCTTTGACTGAAACAACACTAAATAAATAACACCCTGCCGGCAAATTGGTTTTCATTAGTTTGCGTTATTTCGTTTGTAAAAATTATGCAAATACTTAAATTTATACTTAAAAATGAGTTTAAATGTATATCTTCGAAGACATATATGAAAAATACCATCCTTATTATCGAAGACGATAAGGATACGTTAGACATCTTATCATACCTAGCCGAAGCACTCCAGATACAAGTCATTCCCCGCTCTGACGTATTAACTTTAAAAGAGATCGAAGCGATAGCGCCGTCGCTCATCCTGCTTGACCATTGGATAAACGGCAAGCTCGGCGGCAGTTTGTGCAAGGCCATCAAATCGAACCCGGCAACGAGTCATATACCCATTGCCATCATTTCTGCGCATAATGACCTTGGCCGGATCGCGAAGGATTGCGGTGCGGACACTTACCTGAACAAGCCATTCGACATCGACGACCTGACGGCGCTTATAGAAAAGTATATGCTTGCGAGGACCTGACAAAGAGCGTTTTTTTTAGGCTGACTAGCTGTTATTTCTGAAAAAGCGGTAAACAATTCCTTTCGTTACCCGGTTACCCTATAAAACCAGGAGGGATAATTATGGAAAATACCGAAAGAACATTGGAGATGTTGAACGACCTGGTGTTGATCAACAACGACCGCATAGAGAACTATGAACGTGCTCTGAAGGAGATCAGAGAGGACGGGCAGGACAAAGACCTTGAGCCGGTTTTCCTGCGGCTTATCGACAACAGCCGCCGCTATAAAATGCAAATTGGAACCGAGATACAAGCGCTGGGCAAGGATATTGAGCGGGGTACCACCACAAGCGGAAAACTGCACCGCGCCTGGCTCGCGGTTAAGGAAGCATTCAACGGGCACGACCGTTACACGATACTGGATGAATGTGAGTCGGGCGAGGACGCTATCCGCAATGCCTACGAAGAAGCCTTAAGCGACGATGCCCTGGCAGCTTATATTATCGATATGCTCGACGGGCAGATGCAGGAAATACTTCAGGCGCACGACGAGATCAAAGAACTGCGCGACAGCGTGCATTGAAAAATGGCACCCAAATTTGAAGCCTCCTTTCCGGAGGCTTTTTTTATGAATCGACCCGGAATTTATAGTAATTTTAGCTTGATTATCAATCCTTTGACGTATGAAAGAATTTATGCTGCTTATCCGCAACTGCGCCGAAAGCAAATCACATTTCTCAAGCGAAGAAGATACCCGTTTTTTGAAAGCCTGCGAGGTTTATATCGAAGACCTGAAGAAAAATGGCAACCTGATCAAGGCACAGCCGCTGGTAAGGGAAGGTGCCATGATATCGGGTACGCCGGGTTACTGGAGCGAAGGTAATTATACCGCAACTACAGAGGTGATCGTTGGGTACTATCATGTGCTTGCCAACGACCTGCAGCACGCGGTTGCCATCGCTAAAGGAAACCCTGAGTTTGCTTTCACGGCCACGGCCAGGATAGAAGTCCGGCCGATAAAGACGAAGGAGGTAACAACGCAGTACGTCTATCCAAATGGTTGATGTATTTTATTTGGCTGATTTTGTGTGATTTACGTTAATCACCTAAACTTTGTGAAACCCTGGTCCGGACTTGCCGTATCAGGGTGGAAGAACAGCCAATTAAAAGAAAATGAAGACCTTAACCATTTTTTGCCTGGCCGCTTGTATCGGCCTTTTTTCTTGTTCAAAAAACAGCTCCGACCCGAAGCCGGTTCAGCCCGATTCACACCTGGTTGGCGACTGGAAACTCGTCAGTGATTCCACTTCATCCTATTCGCAGGCATTGGGCACTCATGGTGAAACATATATCGGCACGGCCGCGGATCGTTTTGTGTTTACTTCACAGGGAAACTTGTCAATTAACGAAGGCACGACGGTTGAAGCCGGAACATTCACGCTCAATTCAGACGGTTCGCTGCAATTGCAATATACATCGCGTTACCAGGACGGCCTGACCATCATGGGGAGCGCCGATTACTTCCGCACGGTTTCGATTGATGCGCACAGCGCTACACTATCCAATGAAGGCTGGGCTCCGGCCGGTGTTTATTTCGTCAGGGTGGTGAAACTGAGCAGATAATAATTGATTAGTTTACTTTATAAACTACCGCTTCATAGGGCCTGAGCATGCCATTTGTTGAAGGCGACGCGTAGTTCCCGATCAATACTTTTGCTTTGCCGATGTCCAGCCTTGTATTCACTTTGGCCGGGTGATCCCTGAAATTGAGTGTCACTAATAATTTCTTGCCGTTCAATTCGCGGGTATAAGCATAGGTATCGGGGTTGTTCTTATCAAGCAGGGTGTATTTGCCATAAACCAACGCCCGGTTGTCGTGCCGCAGTTTTACAATCTTTCTGAAATAGTTCAGCACAGAGTTAGGGTCCTTATCTTCAGCTTCTTCATTAATAGTTTTATAATTCGGGTTGACATTTATCCAGGGCGTCCCGGTAGTAAATCCCGCGTTGGCTGAAGCATTCCATTGGAATGGGGTGCGTCCGTTGTCGCGCGCTGAAAATTCGGTACGCTTCATAAACGCCTGCATATCTGCGCCGATATTTTGCTGATGTTTGTATTCATTCAGTACGGATACGTCGCGATAGTCTTTAATATCCGTAAACCCTGCATTCGTCATACCCAGTTCATCGCCATTGTAATAATAAGGCGTACCACGCATGGTCATAATGAATGTTGTCAGCATTTTGGATGAGATATCCCTGAATTGCGGGTTGTCATTGCCAAAGCGACTCACCATGCGTGCCTGGTCGTGGTTAGCCAGGAATATGGAAAGCCAGCCTTTTTCCGCGAAGACGCTATCCCATTTTGAGAATACCTGTTTGAAGTGCAGCACGCTGTAGCCCTCTGGTTTTGCAATATCCACGCCTTCAAAGGCATAGGCCATATTCAGTTCGTGCCGGTCGGAATCAACCAGGTCGTGCGCATCCTTAAAAGAGTTTCCTGCGCCTTCCGCCACACTCATCACATCGTATTTGCTAAGCACTTCGCGGTTCATTTCTTCCAGGTAATCGTGCAGGTGCGGACCCATTGCATAATATTTGGAGAACTCCTTTTCATACCCGGGCGGGAAAGCCGGGAAAGTAGTATCCTTCGCAGCAAACTGGAAAGCGTCGAGCCGGAAACCATCAATTCCTTTATCGGCCCAGAACTTCATAATATCGAAAACCTCCTTCCGCAGCTTAGGATTTTCCCAGTTCAGGTCGGGTTGCTTTCTCGAAAAATAATGCAGGTAGTATGCATTGGTTTTGGCATCGTACATCCACGCATCATGGTTCACATCGAAAAGACTGTAACGCGGATTGGGTTTGCCGCGGTCGGCATTCCACCAGTGGTAATAATCGCGGTAAGGGTTGGTGCGCGAACTACGACTTTGTTTAAACCACTCATGCTCGTCGCTGCTGTGGTTCACTACCAGGTCCATCACTAATTTAATGCCGCGCTGGTGCAGGCCTTTCAATAGTTCGTCAAAATCGGCCATAGTGCCGAAATCCTGCATGATATTGCGGTAATCACTCACATCATAACCGTTATCGTCATTCGGCGAACTGTAAATCGGGTTCAGCCACACCACATTCACGCCGAGGCTTTTGATATAATCAAGTTTTGATATGATGCCTTTCAGGTCGCCGATGCCATCGCCGTTGCTATCCATATAGCTGCGGGGATAGATCTGATAGACGACGGCTTCTTTCCACCATTTACGGTCGATGTTGTCATCTATATTGTTCTGATTGCTGTGGTCGCGGCAGGAGAGGCCGGCCATTGCTAAAAGGGCTATTATTATTGCGAGCTTTTTCATGACGGGAATTGGTCACAACAATATAGCGATAATTAATGAAAGCCGGTGACTATACCCGGCCTGCTATTTTTTTATCAATTCAGCGCCATCTCGCGGTTATACTTATTGCGGTATTCTATCGGCGACAAACCGGTTATTTTTTTGAAGATGGTGCGGAATGCCTTGTTATCTGAATAGCCTACAGAATACATCACTTCGTTCACATTCTCGCGGCCCGATTCAAGGCTTTTCTTCGCTGCTTCGATCTTGACGCGCTGCAGGTACTCGACCGGCGTGTTCGAGGTGGCTTTCTTGAATCTCCGTTCAAAATTGCGCCGGCTTATGGCGAACATTTCGGATAATTGATCCACGGTGATCTTGGTCCCTACGTTCCGTTCGATAAATATTTGCGCTTTTTTGATGGGTTCATCGTGATGTTCCTTTTGACCGCTGAAAATCACGAAAGGCGATTGGCTCTCGCGGTCGATCTCGATCTCCATCACTTTTGCGCAATGCACCGCCGCGTCGCGGCCGCAATATTTTTCAACCAGGTAGATCACCAGGTTCAGGAAAGAATATGCGCCGCCACTCGAGTAAATACCCAGTTCGTCGATGATCAGCTTTTCGGGCATCAATTTGATATTGGGAAAAGCTTGTCTGAAAATATCCGCAGCCATCCAGTGCGTGGTGCAGGCCTTGCCTTTGAGCAGGTTTGTTGCCGCCAGCAGGAAAGCGCCGGTGCATAAGCTGGCCACCTCGGCGCCGTGTTTATATTGATCCACTATCCAGGGCACAAAATCCTGGTTTTTTTCCAGTCCGTCCATTGGGTTACCGTAAAAGGCCGGGATCATGATCAGGTCGGTTTTGGGTATTTCGCTCAGCATCGAATCAGGTCTGATGGCAAATAAACCATCATACAATTCATTTTCCTTGCTTAGTCCCACCAGGTGAATGTCGAAAGGCGGTTTCTTCCCCTGTACCTGCATAAAGCCGTTCACAAAGCTGAAAACCTTATACGTGCCGATTACGCTGCTGAGGATGATGGGCCCCTGCGGAATGATGATGGAGACGTGCTTCATAAAATGATAATTTATAAGCAAAGTTAACTTAACAGGTTGGCGCAATCAACCCCTAAGGTTGTCGTATTCACACTCCATACCTGCACCCAAATTGACTTAGGTTTGTTGTAAACGACGCCGGTGAAATTGTTTTATATCAGGGATATATGAGCTTAACAGGCGCGTTTTAGCTTTAAACAAATTCAATTTAAAAACTTAAAAAATCAAAAACTTATGGACGCTTCAGCAAACATTTTAAACTGGTTCGAGATATCGGTGAGCGATATCGCAAGAGCGAAGAAATTTTATGAGACCGTTTTCTCTATCCAAATGGAAGAAATGGACATGATGGGTATGAAGATGGCGATGTTCCCTTATGAGCCGACGGGAGGAAAGCTTTCCGGAGCCCTGGTGCAGAGTGAAATGCACAAACCCAGCGCCGACGGGGTGAAGGTTTACTTCAATGGTGGCCCTGACCTCAATGATGCCCTGTCAAAAGTTGAAGCTGCGGGCGGCAAGATCACGATGCCCAAGGGAAAGATCAGCGACGAAATAGGCTATATGGCTTTTTTTATCGATAGCGAAGGAAATGCGGTCGCATTGCACTCGCAAAATTAACGAATGTCGAATTTCGAATGTTCAATTTCGAAATTAAATTACTCGAACCCAACAAATTCGAAATCGAAAATTCGACATTCGAAATCAAAAACTCACCATCCTCCCTTCAACCCTTCGGTTAGGGCGTTCTGGTAGTTTTTCAGGTCGAACGAATACAGGTAGGGTGCTTTATGCGCTCCGCCTTTGCGCGGTTGCTCTGAGCGCGTCAGGATGCCGAAGCCGAGTATGCGGCGCTGAAAATTCCGGCGGTCGAGCTTTTTCCCCAATATCGTTTCGTACAGTTTTTGCAACTCCGGCATGGTGAATTCTTTCGGCATCAGGTTATACCCTATAGGCTGATAGTTCAGCTGCAGGCGCAGGGTATCGAGCGCTGTTTTTAAAATGATGCTATGATCCAGTTCCAATGGCGGCATATCGTTCAGGTCGCGCCAGGCACACAGGATAGAGTGCTGGTCGGGCGTGGGCGTCGCGTTCATAAAATCCACCAGCGCATAGTAGCCAATGGTGAGGAAACGGTTCGAGAACCAGTTCTCTGAAGGAGGCAACATGTCCTTATACATGTCGCGGTGCGGCCGTGAGCGTTCCGGGTCGCCGAAAACATGGAACTGCTGCAAAAATATCTCATCCAGGCTGGTGCGTTCCTTCAATATGCGCGTGGCAGCTTTTTCGATAGGCTCATCCTTCAGCACAAACCCGCCGGGAAGGTACCAGGCCTCTTCGTC
>JAFDZL010000314.1 GCA_018266935.1 Bacteroidota bacterium
ATTATGCCGGCAAGGCCCGTTATATTGAAAACCCGCTTAACGAAGCGTTCAAAATTTGCCGGGCATCATTTAAAGAGGTGGATTCTGTTCTGAGGTTGCAAAGGATGGTCGACAAAAACTTCCCGCGGGAAAAGAGATATGAAACCGTAAGGCGCAACGGTAAAAATATGCAGGATTACTCCGAAGCCTATACCAAAGCATACAACGCCACATTGAAAGGTATGGTGGAAAGGCGTCTGCGTGCATCTATTGCTGAGATCGGCAGCTATTGGTACTCGGCCTGGGTGGACGCCGGGCAGCCGGATCTAAATAAACTGATCGCCCACAGGATGACAAGGGTCCAAAGAACGAGTATAAAGGAAGAAGAGGCTTTGTATCAAAAGGGGAAAGTGTTAGTTTTAGGAAGACATTAAACCACTATGAAGCTTTATCCATTTACCGTTTTATTATTTGTAGCAACGAACTGTTGTGCGCAAGATCTTGTTTCGGTCTATAGGCCTAAAACCAAAACAGAAAAACTGGTAATAAACCAATTAAAGTCATTGCCGGAGATCAAAGACCTGTATGCCCGGCGCCCTGGTAAGGACTACAAGTTTGACGTCATGATCAATCCACCCGATTCTGAGCAGAAAGATTACCGTTTCCAGGTTGGAACAGATCATCCGGATCGTTTCGCCACCAATTACTGGTTATCAATCGATCCGAAAACCTTACAAGTGTTCTACGAAGATTTCGATGATGAGGGAGTTCAGGATATTACTTTGGAAAAATGGCGCTATTGGCGCAGAAGACCTGAATTTCAAAAACGCCATAAATGGGTTAAGGGAAATTTAGTAGTTTTAAAAGACGAAAAACATGGTAAGACAAAAAGCCGCTAAGCTTAAAAAGAACACGATCCGCTGGCGCAGCCACGAGCCTACACGACTCGAAACTTTCAGCGACGCGGTGTTTGCTTTTGCCGTGACACTTGTTATCGTTTCGCTGGAAGTACCCAAGACATTCGGCGAACTGTTTGAGACCATGAAGGGCTTCCTGGCTTTCGGCGCGTGCTTTGGCATATTGTTCCTGATCTGGAATAGTCAGAACATATTTTTCAGGCGTTATGGTTTAGCCGACGCCTGGACCACGGCCCTCAATGGCTTCCTGCTTTTCCTGGTACTTACCTATACCTATCCGCTGAAATTCCTGTTTACGCTGGTTTTTTCCGGGAATGATCTTATTGATCACGGGAACCATATTACAATGATCCTCGACGACCAGGTGCCTACGCTGATGTACGTCTATGATACCGGCTATATGCTTATTTACCTGTTATTCTATTTAATGTACCGGCATGCGATAAAATATGCGGAGAAGATAGAATTGACACCCTTTGAGTTGTTCGAGACCAGGAGCCAGATGTTTCTCAACCTGATCAATGTGTTCATAGGTTTGCTCGGCATAGTTATAACTATTGTTCTGCCTTCAGGTCTCAAGGGCGCTTCAGGATATACTTATATGCTGATACCGCTCGTGTATTTTATTTTCTTCAGCCGCCGGGCAAAAAAATCGAAAAGATTGTTTGAAGTTACCGGCTAACAGCCTTTTTCTTTCGCCGGTTAGTGATACCGGCAATTATCGGCGGCAGTATGGATACAAGAATGATCAAAATACCGATGAGCGAAAAATGCGCTTTGAAGAACGGCACGTTGCCCAGCATATACCCGGCGAAAAGGAACAGGATGATCCACGAAGCGCCGCCGATAATGTTGTAGATGCTATACCGGCCGAAAGGCATACGCCCTACCCCTGCTACAAAAGGCGCGATGGTGCGGATAATAGGAACAAACCGGCTCAGGATAACGGCCTTACCGCCGTGTTTGTCGAAGAAAGCCTTGGTTTGCAGGTAATAATCCAGCTTCAGCACCTTGTTTTCGGCCTTAAAGACTTTCGGGCCAAGGTAATTGCCGATCAAATAATTCACCGAATTGCCAGTGAACGCGGCAACGATCAGTATAATGGCCAGCAGATAGATGTCCAAACCGGTGTTCCCCGCAGCGATCAGCGCACCGGCAGCGAACAGTAACGAATCACCCGGGAGGAATGGGGTTACCACAAAGCCTGTCTCGGCAAAAATGATAATGAATAATATCAGGTAGGTGAGCGTATGATACTGACTGATGATAGCCGCCAGGTTTTTGTCGATGTGCAGGATAAAGTCTATCAGGTGCTTGATGAGTTCCAATTTTCAAAAATTTTGGCAAAAATATAAATAACGCGGGATTAGTTAGCTATTCCGTGAACGCCGAACGCGAGGCTGTCGGTATGACCGACGACGCCGTAAGAATATAAGGTGTATAATCTTCCATCGAGCACGGTGAGGTTTTGGTATGAACCAACAGCACCGGCGGTACTCGTACTGATGTTGGTCCCGGCCGGGTAAAATTGGAAGGTGTAATTACCGGCCGGCATAACTACATACGGTGAAACATGACCATATTGAAGATTTCTGAACGGAGAGTTCGGGCCCGGGGCGGTTGAAGTACCATTGGCATAAATATCAAACGCGCCTGAAGCCGGCGACAAATTTATGATACGTACTTTGCCATAACCCAGCGGAGGGGTCGTAGATGACGTATCCGTTAAAAGTTTGTAGTTAAGGCTCTTGTCCCCAACACTGCCATAGACAAAAAGCGTGTATTTAAAATTCGGATGCAGGATATTATCGATAGACGGAAAATATATCTGGCTGGTTACAATAGAATTGGTCAGTTGTATAGGCGACGATCTGATCTGGAATGGAGTATCGATTGAGCTTAAAACGACGTAGCCTGTTGCAGCCGGGTAGTAAAAACTAAGACCTTTGTATTGCTGAAAATCGATATACAGACTGATAGGGCCGATGTCGGGCGACAGGTTTACCACCTGGTATTGTATATTTTGGGCCGAAACGCCTGTGGAATTTGCCGCTCCCTTACCGCACGACGAAATGAATGCCATAAACAACAGTCCTGATATTGCCAGGGAAAGGAAAGTTTTTAATCCGCCGTATTTTCGCTTGCTATTAATCTCCATATTATTGCGCATTGACCGTCACACCTATTCCAAGAGCTGAATTACCTGTGCCCGTAAGGCTGCCTTTGGCATAAAATGTATAGATATAACCTTGCAGCAAAGGATAATGGCCACTGATGAGTGTATCCGTCGTTCCCGCCTTAAAAAGTATAATAGGGCTTAACGCCGCCGTATCCACATGACCGAAATCGCTGCCAGCCTTAAAAGGCTGGTTGCTGTATTTCACCCCACCTATTGAAAAATCGAGACTTCCAGCATCCGGCGAGGCATTCACAAACCGCACCTGGCACTTGCCCGAAGTAGTATCGCCAAGCGGCAAATTATCCTGTATGACAAACGCGCTGCTATCTGTTGCACCTGATACAAATAATGAATAGTAATGATGCGGCGTCAGGTTAGGGGAATAGCTAAAAAGGGTTTGAACAATGCTCGTCGATGGATCAAATACCTTTTTTACCTGGTAGGTCTGGATGCCCGATGGCACCGTATAATACCCCGATGAGCCACCGGCGGTTAGGTTCGAATTACCATTCAGCCGCGTACCATTCAGATAAATATTGAAGGGTATCGAATACGCATTAATGAAATTCAGGCTGTCTATAGAAGTACTGATCGTCGGCGCGTCGTTATTTTTCTTGCAGGCGGCAAAATAAAAA
>JAFDZL010000315.1 GCA_018266935.1 Bacteroidota bacterium
AAGAAGCGGTAGCGGCGGTTGACCGGTATAAGAACAATGGTTTCGCGCAGATCAAAATATACAGTTCGGTAAAGCCGGCAATTGTGAAGGCGATCTGCGACGAGGCGCATAAACAAGGGCTTACTGTTACCGGCCACATCCCGTTCAATATGACTTTGCAGGCAGGGGTGGATTCGGGAATGGATATGGTGAACCATGTGCAGTACGTATATCCCATTATGAAGCGCAATAAGGACCGTTCGATCGACTTTAACGATTCGACCAGCATCGCGGCTATCAATTTTATCAAACAGCATCATACCGTCATCGACCCTACTGTCGGCGTTTTCGAGATGAGCTTCCGCAATGTGAAGGACGATATCACCGGGATGGAACCGGCCTTTTATACGCTGCCGTTACCGTTGCAGGGGCTGCTTAAGAATACAGGCGTTGACCCGAAACGCGCTCCGGTACTAAAGCCCATTTTTGAAAGTATGCTCATGATCGTCAAAAAACTGCATGATGCGGGCGTTACCATCGTTGCCGGAACCGACCAGGGTTTTCCGGGTTTCAGCGTGCCGCGCGAACTGGAATTATATGTGCAGGCAGGATTAACACCGGCTGACGCCATCCAAACCGCCACGATAACTCCTGCCAAAGTGATGAGCCTGGATAAAACCACCGGCTCTATAGAAGAAGGCAAACAAGCCGACCTGATCATCGTCGATGGCGACCCGCTAACCAACATCCGGGATATCCGCAAGGTGACTACCGTGATCAAAGGCGGTCATATTTACGATCCGCATGTGTTGCATACGGTGGTTGGGTTTAGCAAATAAGGGTAGAATCTAAAAAGTGTGGCTTGTGCGATTCCTTCCTGGGGGAAGGTGGAGGAAGGGGTGGGGCTGTCTGTACTTTCCGAAGATTTTAATGATACCGTTTTAGATTAAGCATCCGTGACCCCACCCTGCACCCGCCCCGAGGCGGGAGTCGCACCGGCCCCGCCACGGCCTGGAATTATAGGGGGTTTCTCAAGGAGGGGCATACACTAAGCCCTGTTTTAAACAATAACTCTGGTTGCCGGGGTGAAATAGTGCACAAAAATGGTCGAAAGTGGTAAAATCGTGATTTTTCGGCCTTTTTTGACCACTTTTTTTGTAGGAACTTACTTTCTGTTAATTGCTGAAAACAAGCTTGTTAGTCATTTTTTGTTCACGAAAAAGGCCGACTTTATGTAAAATTCGGCCTTAGTGTATTTTCGAAAATTTTGGAAATCAATGTATTAAATGGTCTCAAATGGTCGAAAGGCGCATGAGCATGAACATATTACAGCACGTTCCATTCCTTTTTCATCTCGCGGCCGGTCAGTTGGTTAGCTTCAGCGTCGTTTTTGAATTCCTCTTTTACCGGGTCCCATTGCAGCGGACGGTTCAGCTGGTATGCGATATTGCCGATATTGCAGACGGTTGCGGTGCGGTGGCCGATCTCCACGTCGCATATTGGCTTGCTGCGTTTACGGATCGCATCCAGGAAATCAATATAATGGTTTTCGCTATGATAAACATGCTTTTCGTTAGCGCCGATGGTACGCGTTGCCAATTCTTCCGGCGTGGTTTCTATTTTCCCGCGGACTACGTGCACCTGGCCTTTTGTTCCAAAGAACGTTAGACCGTTATCCTTATTCGGCGGCTCGTGCGTCATCGTAATGCCGTTGGCATATTGGTAGGTGAGGTATGGATGATCTTTGTCCGGCGGGGTTACGGATACCGGTCCGCTGGCGTCCATATCCAGGCCCCACTGCGCAATATCGAACATATGCGCGCCCCAGTCGGTCACGTAACCGCCGCCGAATTCCCTGTAGTCGCGCCAATGCGCCCAAAAATCGTCATTGAGGCCAGGCGCAAGATTATGGTTAAACGCCGATTCTTTAACATTCGGCCCCAGCCAGAATTGCCAATCGAGCCCGTCGGGGATTGGTTCCGCGGGAAGGTCGTACGGTTTTGGCGGCGGCCCGACGTTTACGGTTACATGTTTTATATCGCCGATATAGCCGTTGCGCACCAATTCCACAGCTTGCCTGAACTCGGGCCATGATCGCTGCATGCTGCCCGTCTGGAATACCCTATGATGCTTACGGGCAGCATTTACCATGGCGCGGCCCTCCTTGATCGTTAATGACAATGGTTTTTCGCAATAAATATCTTTACCTGCCTCAGCTGCCATTACAGCTATTGCTGCGTGCCAGTGGTCGGGAACGGCGATAACGACTGCCTGGATGTCTTTTCTATCCAAAATTTTCCTGAAATCGCCATACGTATCGCACCCGCTAAGGTTAGCGGCAAAACGCTTCAATTTGCCTTCATAGACATCCGCAGCCGCGAGCATTTTTACCTGGTTGGTTTTCAGGAAACTGTCCTGCAGGCCCATAGCTTGTTTGCCGCAGCCTATAAACCCTAAAGCGATGTCGTCCGAAGGTGATTTGCAGCTCATCAAAAACCGAGGCGACATAATAGCGGCCGAGATCAATGAGGCCTTGCCGATAAAACCGCGCCGGCTAATGGCGTTCTCTTTTTGTTTGGTCATAAGGAGTAAAAGGATAATTGGTTCAGGTAAATATAAAGGTTAAATAAGATACAGGCGGCAAAGATTATGTAACAGATATGTTTAATTTAGTCGATCATAAACCCAACTATGACCAGGAAAGCCATTCTTATCGCCGCGTTATTGTTAATCAGCTATTGTTCCTTCGCTCAACAGGGAGAAATGCTGATCTATCACCCCATAAAAACAGATCAAGCCGGCAACATCGTTCCGTGGTATAACGATGACCCGGCCATAGCTTATGATCATAACCTCCATACCATCTGGAATTTTTGGTTCAACATGCGGCGCGACATGAACGGCCTGCCGTACTATATGAATCACCAGGTTTGGAACAAGAATTTCGACGATCCGCGCGGCATCGGCGGCGACCAGTTCATGATGGCGCTTTCGTCGTGGCGGCTATGGTATGCCTATACTGGTGATGAAAATGTGAAAGAGAACATGTGTTTCCTGGCGGGATATTACCTTACGCACGGCCTGTCACCCGCCAATTGTAAATGGCCGAACATCCCATTTCCGTACAATACCTATATCTATTCCGGTATTTACGATGGCGATATGCGGAACGGAAAGGATGTGGCGCAACTGGACAAGGCCGGTTCGCTGGGATTGGAACTGATACACCTGTACAAAATCAAGGCCGATACGATGTTTTTGAGCGCCGCGGTGAAGATCGCCAATACGCTGGCGCCGCATGTGCGGATGGGAGACAATGAACATTCGCCGTTGCCCTTCAAGGTGAATGTGTTTACCGGGAAAGTGGTATTGCTAAATCTTACAGGTAAACGATATGGCAATTCCAAAGATACTGCCTGTTACACCAGTAACCTGACGCCAACTCTGCAAATGTTCCTCGATCTTATTGAGCTGAAGACCGGTAATGTGAAACAATATCAAACCGCCGCCGATAAGATCATCGCCTGGATCAATAAATACCCCGCCAAAACCAATAAATGGGGGCCGTTCTTTGAAGATGTTGGCGAATGGAGCGAAACGCAGATCAATGCCATGACCTGTGCGCGTTACATGATGGAACACTCTCAATATTTTCCCGGTTGGAAAACCGACGTTAAAAACATCATCAATTGGGTGCATACCAATTTTAATGATGACCGCTGGAAAAAGTACGGGGTCATCGTTACCAAAGAACAAACCGTTTACCCTGTCCCCGGTGAAAGCCACTGTTCAAGACAAGCTGCCGACGAATTGTTATATACATCCCTTACCGGCGATACATCTTTCTACACAAATGCGCTCCGCGAGCTCAACTGGGCCACCTATTCCGTTGATGTTGACGGCAAAAACTGCTTCCCGTTCGACGAGCCGTGGCTAACCGATGGTTACGGCGACTATGTTCGCCATTACCTGAGGGCGATGGCGACTTATCCGACCCTGGCGCCGGCAGAAGATCATATTCTTGCCAGTACATCCGTCGTGCAGCAGGCTGATTATAAAGGCTTTTTCAAGAAGTTCATTTACCTCAATTTCGATAAGGTGGATACCAATAAAGTCCGCCTGTTCTACCGGACTTTCGATAACGACGGTACCGAAGAGATCAGAATGAAAGCCAAACCATCAGTGGTTTTGCTCAATGACCAGCCGATAAACGAAGTCGCTGAAGGGGAAGGCTACTCGTGGGCGGCACTTGCCAACGGCGGCGTATTGACGGTGCGCCGTAAAGCCGGCAACCGCGTTATCGTGGAGGAATAGCCTATAAACTTTTCAGATAGGCTATTGTCACCGGTATCTGCGCGGCATGGTTACCGCTTTCGTCTTCGATGAAGTAATGTTTGATGCCCACAGCTTTAGCAGCTTTCAATACCTCGGGGATATTGATCTGCCCGGTTCCTAAGGCAACATCATTTTTGGTATCCGTGCCGCCGGTCAGGTCATTGGCTATGCCCTTGCGGATATCCTTCAAATGCATCAGTTTCCAGCGGCCTTTGTATTGATAGAGCAGCTTGGCGGGGTCAGCGCCGCCGTGAAAGGTCCACATCATGTCCATTTCAAAGGAAACGTATTTCGGATCGGTGTTTTTGACGATATAGTCGAACAAGGTTCCATCTTCATACGGTCCGAATTCGTAGCCATGATCGTGGTAGCAAAGCGTAATGCCGCTTTCGCTTAAAATCTTGCCGACCCTGTTGAAATCCTCCACCGCTTTTTTAGCATCATCAATCGTAAACGTATTGCCGTGAGGGATCCAGGCTACCATGATATATTTGCACCCGAAAAGTTTAGCCAGCTTGATAAACTGCTCCGGATCTTTAACTATCTGCCCATAATCCGCTGCCATCGACGGCATCGATATACCGCGCGCATCCAGCATCTTTTTGAATTCTTCAGGGCTTATGTTTTTTGGATTGGGACCTTCCATTTCGGTGATGCCCAGCGCTTTTATTGTATCAAGCGTGGCGGCAACACCGTTCGGAAAACTATTCCGGTAAGTATAAGCTTGCACGCCAACAGGCGCGGTGAAAAGTGGTTTTTTGCCTTGTGCGAAAGCATTGTTCAGCCCGACAGCGAACAACAGGCAACAGATTATGCAGTGGTTTTTCATAGAAAAAATGTTTTAAATACAGGTAAAAGTAATAACATTCTGTGAGTCAACCGATCATCCGACCGGCGATCGATATTAATGCATTTTAATGACATTGTTAATTCTGAGTTTCAACATTAAAATTATATTTTTGCGTGCTCGTTCCCGATCATGAGTGACCAGATAAAACACGAATGCGGCGTGGCGTTCATCCGCCTGCTGAAACCGCTCTCATTCTACCAAAAAAAGTACGGCACCGCGCTGTACGGATTGAACAAACTGTACCTCTTAATGGAAAAACAACACAACCGCGGACAGGATGGCGCCGGTGTTGCTACCATTAAACTGGACATTCAGCCTGGGAAACGCTACATCAGCCGCCACCGCTCTATGGCCTCGAACGCAGTCGCTGACATTTTTGAGTACATCCAGAAGAAGTTTGCGGACATCCAGAAGGAAACCCCCGAGAAAATGGCCGATGCCCAGTGGCTGAAAGATAATGTAAGCTTTACGGGCGAGGTTTTATTGGGTCACCTGCGTTATGGCACACATGGCAAGAATAGTATTGAGAATTGTCACCCGTTTCTGCGCCAGAACAACTGGCAAACGCGTAACCTGGTGATCGCGGGCAATTTCAACATGACCAATGTTGACGAATTGCTTCAGCAGCTGTACGACCTGGGCCAGCATCCAAAAGAGAAAGCAGATACGATTACGGTTTTAGAAAAAATAGGCCATTTTCTGGATACGGAAGTACAGGGACTGTTTGATCAATACAAACGTGAAGGTTTAGATGATAACGTCAAGATCAGCAAGCTGATCGCCAAAGACCTCGACGTAGCCAAGATACTGCGAAAGTCGGCCCGGAATTGGGATGGAGGCTATACCATAGCGGGCATATTCGGACATGGTGATGCCTTTGTGATGCGGGACCCTGCTGGAATCAGGCCCGCATTTTACTTTTATAATGACGAGGTTGTGGTGGCGGCTTCAGAGCGTCCGGCGCTGCAAACCGCTTTTAATATTCCGATAGAAGATATTCACGAAATAAAACCCGGCCATGCCCTTGTTGTTAAAAAGAGCGGGAAGGTAAGCGAGGAAGAATTTATCAAGCCCGTTGAAAAGAAATCATGTTCGTTCGAGCGTATTTATTTTTCAAGAGGCAGCGATGCAGACATTTATCGTGAGCGCAAACAATTGGGCCGCCTGCTTTGCCCGCAAATATTAGACGCGGTTAACTACGACTTAAAGAATACGGTTTTCTCATATATACCCAATACCGCGGAGGTTGCTTTCTATGGGATGGTTGAGGGCGTTCATAAATACATCAAGCAATACCAGCGGGAAAAGTTGCTGAACCGGGCTGACAAGATCGGCGATGAGGAACTCAGCGAAGTATTATGCATGGCGCCGCGCGTGGAGAAGATCGCCATAAAAGATGTTAAGCTGCGTACCTTCATTACCCAGGACGCCGACCGGAGCGAAATGGTGGCGCATGTGTATGATACAACTTACGGGCTCATCAATACAAGCGAAGATACTTTGGTTGTTTTGGACGATTCCATTGTTCGCGGCACTACGCTGAAGCAAAGCATTTTAAAGATACTTGACCGCCTTGGCCCGAAGAAGATCATCGTCGTGTCGTCCGCCCCGCAGATACGCTTCCCCGATTGTTACGGGATCGATATGTCGCGCATGGGTGAGTTTGTAGCTTTTGAGGCCGCTGTGAGCCTGTTGAAGGAAACAGGCAGGGATAAGATCATCCTGGACGTGTATCAAAAATGTAAGGACAGCGCTTCATTGCCTAAGGAAGAGGTTGAAAATTACGTGAAGGCGATCTATGAACCTTTCACCGACCAGGAAGTGTCAGACCGTATCGCACAGATCATAACGCCGAAAGATATGAATGCTGAAGTGAAAGTGATCTACCAAACTCTGGATAATTTACATAAAGCCTGCCCCGAACACATAGGCGACTGGTACTTTTCGGGTAATTTCCCAACCCCTGGCGGCAATAAAGTGGTGAACCGGGCTTTTGCGAATTGGATGGAAGGGAAGAACCAACGGGGGTATATGTGATTTTGTGAATGGTCAATGGTGAATAGTCAATAAGTTCTTAAGGAAAAATTCACCCTCCTCATTCGCTATTCACCATTCACTATTGACCATTCACCTACGCGCTAAACGGCGCGAAGACATAATGCGTTACAAGCTTGTCGAATAGTATCAGCGAAGCGATGATCAAAGCGATACCGGCTACCTCGTTCAGCCGGTGTACAAATTTTTCTGAAATGCGAGCGCGCAGCTTGTTGGCATAGAAAGCCTTAGTAGTATCGGCGCCGAACTGTACACACAGAATCGTTAAAAACATAACACCGATCTTTAGTGCGCGGTTAGGCACATCGTTCGTGTATAACGTACTTGCGGTTGTGATCACCACCGTCCAGTGAAAAAGCAGGGTGGGGTTTAGGATGCACATTAAAAATCCCTTCAAAAAATAACCTGTGCGTTTAAGTTTTGAAGGGACCTTATTATCGAAGTTTACCTCTGATTTCTTGAAAATATAATAAATCCCGAGCGCGAGCAGGATGACGCAGCCGACGACCCCGGCATGTTGCTTATCCTGGTTAGAAATATCAAAATATTGTGACCCGAATAATATGGCGCCAACGAAGACGATATCGCTGGTAACCACGCCCAAAGCCATTGAAACACCTGCATGAAACCCCTTTTCGATGCTGGTTTTTATTAAAGCAAAGAATACCGGGCCGGTCAAAAACGTAAGCACTAACCCAATCCCGATACCTCTTATAACAGCTTCTATCATTAATAATTCAGGTTAAGGTACACCCAACCCCCGTAGTCAGGAGGCGAATATGCAATTTAATATAGTGAATAACCAAACCTAAAATTGTGATTTATTATTGAGAAAGTATGCCTGTAATAGAAAAAAATAATCTATGTTAGTGGTTTATAAACACCTAAAAGATCATTATAACCTGAATTGACAATGGAACAAAACAAAACCAAGAGCTATGGCTCTGCCTTGTACACAATTATTACTGTGTTCTTTTTCTGGGGCTTTTTAGCTGCGTCAAACGGGATTTTCATCCCCTTCTGTAAAGCGCATTTTCATCTGACGCAGTTTGAATCGCAGCTGATCGATTTCACCTTTTACGGCGGATATTTCATAGGCTCGCTGGTGTTGTATTTTGCTTCACAGGCTACTAAAGTCGATATATTAAATAAATTGGGTTATAAAAACGGTATTGTCTATGGTTTAATCCTATCTGCTTTAGGCGCATTGATCATGGTTCCGGCGATCAATTCCGGCTCTTTTGGTTTTATCCTGGGAGCATTCTTTATCATAGCGTTGGGTTTTTCTTTGCAGCAAACTGCGGCCAATCCGTTTGTGATCGCGCTTGGAACACCCGAAACAGGCTCCAATCGTCTGAATTTGGCAGGCGGTGTAAATAACTTTGGTACCTTACTGGGCCCTGTTATCGTAAGTATCGTATTGTTCGGCAGTGCCACGAAAATGATACCCGCTGAACAGGTCCAGATATCATCAGTAAACAACTTGTATTTTATCCTGGCCGGATTGTACATCGCTGTGGCCATATTCTTTTGGGTGTCTAATCTGCCCAAAGTTACCAGTGATGAGAAGATCGAAGCCAGCCATAAAACCAACCTGCCGCTGGTTATCATATTTATCGCATTTTGTTTGGTGCTAGCCTCAGGTCCGTTAAGTGAATATACCCACCTGGCCAAGTCATATTTCGTGTATGCTGCACTGGCAATAATCCTTTTAACACTTATCGGTTCACTTTCGGCCTCAAGCAAAAGTAATGAAGGCTGGGGCGCGATGCATTATCCGCAACTCATCTACGGCATGATCGCCATATTTACTTATGTGGGTGTGGAGGTTACGATCCAGAGTAACATGGGGGCATTGTTAAAAACTCCGGATTTCGGCGGTTTCAAAGAGTCGGAAATGGCGCCGTTTATTTCTTTGTATTGGGGCAGTTTAATGATTGGCCGCTGGACCGGCGCCATTGCGGTATTTAACCTTTCCAAGACGACAAAAAATATCCTGACTATTATCGTTCCGTTGTTTGCATTCGGGGTGGTTCTGTTAGTGAATTACCTGAGTGGCCGGGATGTCAGCAATTTATATATCTACGTAGTATGCATAATGGTGGTAGTCGCCGGGTTTTTCATTGGAC
>JAFDZL010000316.1 GCA_018266935.1 Bacteroidota bacterium
CCGCGATAGCATAGCATAGCTGCCGTTCACTTTTCGCGGAAATAATGCAAGGCCTTTGTTGGTCGCGCCGGCGCCATGCAAAGGGCGTATTCTAAAATTATAGAAATCGGTCGTTTGCAGCAGTTTGGGCATGATTAGTGCGCCGTCGAAAGCCGTATAAGTTGCATAGTAAATAACCGTTCCGTCGGTGTTGGTAAATTTTACGAAGCGCGCATCCTCAATGCCCCGTCTTTCCAACTCCGACATGGGAAAGATTACCCGGTCGGAAATGTCGGTATCGAGTGAAAAGCTGATGTTATTGTACGATTCAGACAACCATAACACCTTTTCCAGCTCGGTTTTCTTCTTGTCGCTATGCTGGCTGTGCTGCATCTGCAATACGACACGAAGCAGGGTGTCATAATCGAACTTATCCTGTACCTTGGTTTTGAGTTCTTTAACCACTGCCTTATCAATACGGGCGGTAACTATTTTTTCAAAGAACAGTTTCTTCTCATATATGGTATCGCGCATCACCTCGGCTTCGTCAACATAGTTACCCGCCGGAAGCACATCGATACTGTTGTCTTTATCAATTATCGCCTTGCGGAACGCGATCGATGATATATGTCCTTCGCCCACGGCCCTGAAGCTGATGATAAGCCGCCTTTGACCTTCTTCCAGCCCTGACTGGTCGGGGTCCTCTACTATTGAAGGGTTGAAGAAAGCGGCGGACTCGATAGAGTATTCGTGCGTGAAATAGGAGCCTAAAAGCAGCTTGCGCCAGTGGCTCAAGTCGTCAAAATCAACTCCCTGGCTTTCGATGATCGGCTTTATTTTGTTGCAATGCTTGTATAATATCCGGGTAACGTTGCGGTGGCGCCGTGAAAACTCCTGCAACAGTGGCGATACAATATCAAAAACTTCACCCTCAGGTAAATTGATCACCCTCTGAATAACATCAATTGCCCTTTGCTGACCATTGAAAAAGAAGCGGGCTATAACTCTTTTGGTATCGGGATTTACTTTTACCGGATGGCGTTCTATGGCAATACGCATATACGGGCAGTTAGATTATTAAGACAACGTGCTGTGGTACTTGTGTTGTTAACCATAGAATGCAAAAAACTGTTTGGTTCTTTCTTCATAAACCCGATCGCAGCACTGATTTAACCAGTTAAGATGAGGGAGCTTATTGTTTAGCGGATTCATTTTCCGGTACTTCGATGAAATAGACGTTTTCGATATAAATCCCGTTTTGCATAGCCAGCTTATGTTTGGTGCTTTCAAGCGTTTCCTTTACGTGGTTACTATCACCCGAGACGGTGAGGAAATAGATTACGTTTCCCGTTTCGTTGTTGATGAATTTATAATGTTTGCTTGCTTTGGTCATAACAAAATCACTTAGAGAATTTTCAGGTATCCGCAGGAGGGCGCAGCATTTTTTGCGGCAGGAACCAGTTCTGATTATGTTACAAACAGGAATTAAATATGTTCTTTGAGCAAGCGAGTTTTTGCGTCATTGAGCAGTGACAAGATCATAACGCTGCTCAATAAGCGGTTTGTCGAATGCCATGGATGGTTTTTCTTCGGTCAGTTTAAAGCCATAGCGCGCGTATAATGCTGTAGCCGTATGTTGCTCGTTGGTTGTCCACAAGTAGGCTTTAGTGATAGATTGCTCACGCATATAAGCCATAAAGGCGCCCATCAGTTTTTTGCCCAAACCTATTCCCCGGTATTCAGCCAGGAGAATAAAATACCGTAACTGTACACTTTCGCCCCGGTGAACACCGGCCAGGAAACCGATCACCCTGCCTTCATGCTCACATATCCATACCCTGTCTTTGGCGGGATCGTATTGGTGTGCGAATTCACCCAAACTTTCCAGCACATAGGCTTCAAAATTCAGTCCGTAGCCACACTCTTCGGCGTAGATATTTCCGTGCAGGTAAGCGACGTAACCGAGGTCGCCGGGTTGCAGTATCGTACGAATCATTATCTCATCCAGGGTAACCGGTTTGCGTTTTGCGTTCAGGACGTTTTCGACGGAACCCATGCCGGCAATAAGATTTTTTTTCTGTGTTTCGGACAATGGGCCGATCATTTCCTCTATCTGCGCATTTGATGACCTGTTCAATTTATCGAACTCAGCAAGTCCTTTAGCTGTCAGCGAGATCGTAACAGATCGTGCGTCTTTGGCCGACCTTTTCCTCGAAATGGTGCTCTCCTTCTCCAGTTTCTGCAATATCCGGCTCAGGTAGCTTTTGTCGATGTGCATTCGCTCCATGATCTGCGAAGCCTGAACATCAGGGTTATGATATATTTCATAAATAACACGAGCCTCGGCCAGCGAGTAAGGAGTGTCGAGCAAGTGGCGATTCAACAAACCAATCACATCCGTATAAAAGCGGTTGAATGAGCGTATCTCAGGAATTATTGAATTCATGAGATCAAATTAAAACAAAATAGTTGACTTTGTCAACTATTTTGTTTCTGATCGTCATACTTTTACCTTCTTCCAGTTGCCGCGCCTGAACAGCAGGTAACTGGCCGCAGCCATAAAAGTATAAGCGATGGGTATGGCCAGGAAAACGCCCGTCGTGCCCATATTCAGCGTCCGGGCAAATATGAAAGCCAGCGGTACCTGGAATATCCAAAAACCTATAAAATTGAGCTTGGTAGTGGCCCACGTATCGCCCGCGCCGTTGAATGCGCTCATCATTACCATAGCCACGCCGTAAAGGATATAGCCCGGGCTCATGATACGCAATGCGACTGAAGCGACATGTTTTACGACCTCATCGTTGGTGAAAAATGCAGCAAAATAGCTGCAAGCAATCATACTTACCAATGTAACCAAAGCCATGTAGATCACGATGTAACGCATCGTCTTAAAAACCGAATCCTGGGCACGGTCAAGCTGTTTGGCGCCAAGATTCTGGCCAACCAGCGTAGCGGCGGCGTTGCTCATACCCCAGGCGGGCAATAGAAAGAACATGACCAGGCGGATGGCGGTTTGATAACCTGCCGAGCCTTCGTCACCGCCGACTTTAGCCACGAGCCTTGCCAGAAATATCCAGCTGCCCGAGGCGATGACAAATTGGAAGATACCAGGCAGGGCGATCTTCAATATTGCCCTGATCTGTTCCCAATGCGGGCGCAGGTAAGCCAGGCGCGCTTTCAGGATGTTACTTCCTTTGAACAAGTGATAAAGCTGGTAGCAAACCCCTATGCTTCGCCCAATGGTAGTGGCGATAGCGGCCCCGGTAAGCCCGAAGCCAAGAACGTTGATAAACAGCGGGCAAAGTATAATATTGGCGATATTAGCTATCCAAAGGCTCCGCATAGCGATAGCAGCGTTGCCGACCCCGCGGAATATCCCATTGATAAGGAACAGCAATACAATAATGACGCTCTCGCCCATCATGATACGCGTAAAATTGGTGCCCAGCAAGGCGGTATTTTGTGAGGCGCCCATGAGTGTGAGCAAATTGGTCGCGAAATAAAATCCTATGGCTCCGATAACGATATTGATAATGAGCGCCAGCGTAATGGTTTGCATACCGGCTTTACTCGCTTCAACGGCGTTTTGCTCTCCGACGCGCCGGGCGACTAAGGCAGTTGCGGCCATGCTCATACCAATGGCCAATGAATAAATAATGGTCAGCATCGATTCGGTTAAGCCGACGGTTTGAATGGCGTAGCTGCTATGCGGAAGATGTCCTACAAAATAGAGATCGACGAGTGCGAAAACCGATTCCATCACCATTTCGAGCATCATGGGGATAGCCAATAAAAGAACCGCCCGCCGGATGCTGCCCGTAGTGAAATCGTGGTCGCCGCCTTTGAGCGACTGTTTTATGAGTGAGAATGCTTTAGACAGCTTGCTTGCAGCAGCAGGTTGAAATGTTGTCATGTGTAAAAAAAATAGTGTGAAAAATGGAACGGTTCAGCAGAAAATGCTGAAAAAACAAGATCGGGAATTGGAGCCCTTGGCCTTAAAACCTTAAGCGGGCTGCTGCGATATTCATAATGCGGCTTGCTGTTGGTAATGCAAAGATGAAGATTATATTTGCAAGTGAAGAAAAATATTTTTCTTTTTTAAACCTAACTCATAGCAAATGAAGTTCCTTTCCTTTATCGCGCTTGGCGCACTGGCCCTTGCCGCCTGCAAGCAAAACACTACCCCGACAACTAGTGCCGCATCTACGACATCGCCATTGAACGGCACCTGGCGTTTGCTGAACAGCAAGTCGATCGTAAAGAAAGATACTACGGATACCTCGCCAAAAAAAGGGATCGAGGACCTGAAGATTTATAATGACACGCACTTTGCATTTTTTCAGCACAACGTTGATAAAAGTACTCCGGCCACTTATGATTCAGGTGCGGGAACTTACACGCTGAAAGGCGAAAACTATACCGAGCACCTGCAGTTTTGCAGCGAAAGGGAATGGGAAAATCACGATTTCAACTTCACGCTAACGATAAAAGGCGATACGATGCAGCAGCGCGGCGTGGAAAAGGTAGATAGCGGCAGCGTGCATATCGATCATATCATTATTGAGACGTATGCGAAAATGAAGTAAACCTAAAGCAGTAAAATGCGTTTGAGCAAATAAAACCCATTCGTTTTATGCCCGATATTCGTCAAATTGCCGATCGTCTTGTAGCCCTTTGCCGCGAACAAAAATTCGTCGAGGCCTACAAAGAACTATATTCCGAGGATGCCGAAAGCATCGACCCTTTATATGCCTATCATCCGCCGTCAAAAGGGTTGATCAACCTCATCGAGCGTGAAAAACAATTCCTGGCCAAAACACAGATAAACAGCATCACCATATCCGATCCGCTCGTCACCGGCAATCATTTTGCTATCAAATTAAGCATGGACTATACACATGAGGTTCGCGGAAGGGTATATCTTGAAGAACTGTGCGTTTATCATGTAAAAGATGGCAAAATTGTAAGCCAGCAATTTTTTATCGGGTAAGCTATTGCTCAAAGCACCAGCTCTTCATACAGTTTTTCCAAAGTTTTGGCCGGATTACCGGACAGGCCCGGGTGAACCTTCGAAGTTTGCACTACTGTACTGCGCGTCGCTGTAAGCCACCTGAAACGTGATGCAAGGTCTAATCTGGCGATAGGACCGCCATCTTCACTGCCGCGGCATATTTCGGCAAAGGCATGCAAATGGGCTTTGATCTCTTCGGCATCGGCCTTACCCGCGAAAGCATCAAAACGATTTTCATCAAGTGAGCACAGGCATTGCAGGAACTTCATGGACGGGCAGTACAGTATCACCCCGACATTAAGGAACTCCTCGCGTTCTACCTGTGGCACGACCCGAATCACAGCATACTCAAATAAGTTGTTCTCTTGCATCTTGTGCTCCTTTTACAAAAATAACCGATGATCGCAACCTGGCTTCCAGGAACTGCGCATAAATATTCCGCACTTTGTCGGGGCTGTCTGCCCATTCGTGAGCGATCCATTCATCAGGGATCAGGGAAATAATGCCCGTTATTCGTTCAGGACTTAAGATCGCTTTAAACTCTGCGTCAACTTCTTCAAGTTCAGTAGCTCTCGGCAACATTACGTGATCTTTCACCTGCGGGAATGGCCGAGCCGCATGTTCCTGCCAGTTATCCCATAAATGATGAAAGTAAAGTGAGGCGCCATGGTCGATCAACCAAAGTTCCCGGTTCCAGGTAAGCATATTGGTGTTTCTCGCCGTCCTGTCCACATTGGTCAGCAGGCAATCGAGCCACACGATCTGTGATGCCAGCTTATAGGACAAATGCGTCACCGACGGATCGAAGGTGATCGCCCCGGACAAATAATGCAGCGCCAGGTTGGTCCCGACGCTGGCCTTTAACAAATCCTGTATTTCTTCGTCGGGCTCCGAACGCCCGAAGGCGCTGTCCAGGTTGGCAAAAACGATCTCCGGCACTTTAAAACCAAGCGCGCGTGCAATCTCGCCGCCGATCAACTCCGCTATCAACGACTTGATACCCTGCCCGGCTCCGCGAAACTTCAGCACGTAAAGAAACCCATCGTCGGCTTCGGCAATGGCGGGCAACGAACCACCTTCACGCAACGGGGTGACATAGCGCACCACATTTACTGTGCGCAATTCGGGTGGTGTAACGTTCATCGATGACAAATCTAAAAAATTCCTGCGGCCGGGCCTAAAAACAAAGCCGCCCTTGCAGGGACGGCTTTGCCAGTTCAATAATAGAGTCGAAATCTATTTTTTGGTATTAAGCTGGTCGAGGAATAGATAACGCGGACGGTCATCGGTCGGTTCTGCCTTCGAGGTCACATCAATGTTCATCCGCTGCGTGATACTGCCATGATTTACCGGCCATTTCGGCAAGCCTTTGCCGTTGGGGTTGCCGGTTTTGATGAAATTGGCAAAATAGTTCTCCATAGTTAACGAAACCTTGTAGTCGTCGGCATTCCAGGCATATACTTTATTGCCCCACAGGTCGCCCATGGCATATTCGATCTCCGATGCGTGTGAAGCGCCAACATAGGGCGCGGGCATTTTGTTCGGCGCATCATTTGCGCCGCCTTTTATTACGCCTCCCGCAAGGCCGGGCTTCGCGTTACCCATCGACGCTACCATCGGCGGCCGGGGATGCGAAAACATATAGCAATAAACGGGGCTGCCCGCTTTGGCCTGCTGTTCGTCCCATTTCCAGGTGCTGTACACGATAAAGCCGTCACTGGCTAATTTGGTGGCCGATTTGATCACTTCCTCCTGGGTGGTTCCGGGGTAAAGCTTAAGCACTTCGTCAGCGTTGTTCGGGTATCGCTGCTTTACTTTTTTTGCATAGTTCTCAGGCGTTGGCGCGTCCATGCCCATAAAAGCCTGGTAAGGTATCTCGGCCGAGTTCCACCCTGCAAGCAAAGGCACATGGGCCTGCTCGCCGGCAGCAAATATTTCGCCTACCGACTTCGGCAGGAAATAGCCATCCACAATGATCGCCATACTCCAGCCCCCGCCTTGTTTCGATGCCAGGTCGAGCAGCTTGTCGGCAGGCATGGCACGCAGATCAGCTAATGAAGACGCTCCTACTTTCTGTTGAAAATCAGCGCCTCTTTTTTCTCCTTCCG
>JAFDZL010000317.1 GCA_018266935.1 Bacteroidota bacterium
CGTATTTTCGCCTGTGTAAACCAAAACCGATCTTACGAAAATAATTATCATAAATTACTTGCATGAATCATAGAAATCGAACGAACTGCACGGGTGTTGAAGTGGGGTGAGGAGAAACCTTATACAATATGCATAATCCGCTATGCGCACCGTATAAGGTTTCTCATCTGCGGCACTCGCCCAGGCTCTTCTGCAGATTCGAAATGACATTTTTTTGCTTTTAAAGTTTTTACGATGACTAAGCATTTGTTGATAGTTTTTTCCCTTTTTATGGCTTCCTCCTATCAGCAGCAAAACCATGCGCCGGTAGTTAAGATCAATACGCCGGCCAATAATGCGACCTTCGCTGCAGGTTCACCCATAAGCTACCAGGTCAGCGTTTCGGACAAGGAAGACGGCGACACGAAATTCGACGAGATCAACCTGAAGGAAATATTGCTGCAGGTAAACTATGTGAAGGACCAAAATAAAATAGCGGCATTATTGAAAAGTCCGGTGGCCGACGATCCGCTGGGATTGGCCGTCATCACTCGCTCCAATTGCTTCAACTGCCACAATTTCAACAGCAAATCCATCGGACCGAGTTTTTTTGAGATCTGCAAACACTACCCTCCCACCAAAGCTAATGCCGATTCATTAGTAAGCCGAATCAAAAAAGGTTCATCCGGACTATGGCCCGGCAAGGAAAAGATGCCCGCCCACCCCGAGCTGACCGACGAGGAGATCAGGAGTACTGTCCAGTGGGTATTTAAAAACGAGTCCGATCCGAATATAACTTATTATAACAGTACGCCGGGCTTAATCCGCATTCCACCTGACAAACCGGGGACTTACATCATTACCGCAAGCTATACCGACCATGGCGTAAAAGGCACGGCAGAGAAGCGCTTGAAGGGATATGACAGGATACTGATATCTGTGAAATAAAAAAGCGGGCAACGCGTGCTACCCGCCTGCTTATCTGTCCCGGCAAATCCTACAACACAAAAAACGCAATCATCGCCAGGTGGATCAGGGTGCTAAATCCTGCGAGGAAGATCAAAACATTGATCTTCGAACCGCCCATACCGGCAATGATATTGGCAAAAAAAGTGAGCACGGTAACGGCCAGTACCCATATCGGCGCGTCGTAATAATACATCAGGGCCGCAGGTACCGGCAAAAACAATACCGACTGGGCAAGCAGCGAGACCATGAACCATCCCAGGCGCTTGTCTTTTTGGCTTTCAGCAAAATCAGCGAAACGCTTTAAAAGCGAAGCATTCTTTTCGGCGGTTTCTTTTTTTGCGAGATCGATCGGGTGATTTAATTCTATAGTATTCATGATATTTAGTATTTAATGATTTTTGATTTTTTCAATTCGCGTTTACCGTCACATCACCACTTTATCAGCGTTTCCGGCTAACTGCCCGAGGCGCGCTAAAAACATTTCCGCCATTATCTCAGCCCTTTTTTTGGCGTCTTCCGCCACGGGCCCTTCAAAGTAGCTGTCAATAGTTTCGGCAAATAGCGTCAGCCAGCGCTCAAAATGGTCCTGCCGGATATCCAGCGGCGCGTGCCTGGCAAAGGGATTGCCTTTAAAACCCGCAACGCCGAACAAAACCGCATTCCAGAACGCGTACATTTTTTTGAGATGCGGCTCCCAGTCGGAAATAACTTCGAGGAAAACGGGACCGATCAAGTCATCATGGCGGACTTTTGCATAGAAGTCGTCTACAAAAAGCCGTATATCCTCAATGTCTTCTATGTCTTTCATTTTCAGTTATAAAATATATTAACACCTTTATATCTTTTATTGAAATAATTTTTTTTACTTCCTTAGTGACCGGATACCTGATGCCAACTCAGCATTAAATTTACCGACCTCGGTCGATTGCAGCAGGTCATTGATCTCGGTCCTGATCGCTTTAAATTGATTATGCAGCGGGCAGGGATTTACCTCTGAGCACTGCTTCAGCCCCAACGCGCAGCCGGTAAAAATAGCATCGCCGTCAATGGCTTCCACCACATCTTTTAGCGGCCGTTTAAGCGCCGCTTCATCCAGGTAAAATCCGCCGGTCGGTCCCTTGGCCGATTGAATGATACCTTTGCGACTCAAATCCTGCAATATTTTCGCCAGGAATGGCTCGGGCGAATCGATTCCCGCAGCGATCTCTTTGATCCCCACCCTGCCGCCCGAAGCAGTTTTATGGGCCACGAACAGCACCGCCCGTATCGCATATTCACATGTTTTTGAAAATACTCCCATTGCCGGTACAAAGATAAGGACATTTTATTAATTAAAAGAGTTTTTTATCCCCTATTTTCAAAACCGCCCCGGCTTTCATAGCAAGAGTTGTACAAAAAGTTAATTGCAGGCAGACGCAAATTATTTGAGACGAAAGCCTGTTTTAACTAACTTTAAA
>JAFDZL010000318.1 GCA_018266935.1 Bacteroidota bacterium
GATGTGTAAGGTGTGCGCTTACACGCCCAGGTGCATCAATTGCGATGTGAGTCTTACGTACCATAAAAGCAGCGGAAAATTACATTGCCATTATTGCGGATACAAAGAAGATGCGCCTTCGATTTGCCCGGCTTGCGGTTCGACGCACCTGGAATACAAGGGCTTTGGTACCGAAAAGGTAGAGGATGAACTAAGTATGCTGCTGCCCGAGGCGCGCATCGCGCGAATGGACCTGGATACGACGCGTTCCCGGAATTCTTTGCAAAACATCCTGAACGACCTGGAGGAAAAAAAGATAGACGTGCTGGTGGGCACCCAGATGGTTGCAAAGGGGCTAGATTTTTCGGACGTAACGGTTATCGGTATCATCAATGCCGATAGCCTGTTGAAATACCCGGATTACCGGGCGAATGAACGCAGTTTCCAGATGCTGGCGCAAGTGAGCGGCAGGGCGGGGCGAAGAGGTAAGCAGGGTAAAGTAGTTATCCAAACTTACGATCCCAATCACCGCGTGATCCGCCAGGTAATTGAAAACGATTACAAAGGCCTGTACCTGACTGAAATGGAAGAACGGAAAAGTTTTAAGTACCCGCCGTTCTACAGGATAGTTAATCTCGACGTAAAGCATAAAAACCCGGATGTCCTCAACAACCAGGCTGAATACCTGGCCAACGAACTGCGTAAAAACTTCGGTGACCGGGTAGTTGGCCCTGAGTTTCCGCTGATCAGCCGGATAAGGAATTATTTCATTAAATCCATCATGCTAAAATTTGAGCGCGATAACGTTTCCATGAATCGCGCTAAAGCTATTATTAAGGATACCATAACGCAGTTTCAAACAACGAAATTGAGCAAAGGTTCAATTGTGCAGGCAGACGTGGATCCAATATAGCTGCTTTGTCATCCTGAACGAAGTGAAGGATATATTGACAAATTGTTAAATATCCACAAACCTAAAATTCCCTGATTTGTCAACCTAAATGATACTACTTTTGCGCCATGGCTTATAAATTCGTCGACAACTATCGTGAACAGGGCGCCCGGAAGCAACTGGTGGAGATACTCAAAAAGAAGGGCATTGAGGATGAGGCAGTTTTGAAAGCTATAGGCAAAGTGCAGCGTCATTATTTTTTCGACGAAACTTTCTGGAACCAGGCCTATAAGGATATCGCATTCCCGATAGGCGAAGGACAAACCATTTCTCAACCCTATACCGTTGCTTACCAAAGCCAGTTATTGCATATTAAAAAAGGCGATAAAGTACTCGAGATAGGTACCGGCTCAGGTTACCAGGCTTGCATTTTAATTGAGCTCGGCGCAAAAGTTTATACCATCGAGCGCCAGGAAAAGCTGTATGAGCGCACCAAACAGGTTTTGCCCTATATGGGCTACAAAGCAAGGTTCTTTTTAGGCGACGGCTCGAAAGGCAAACCCGAACACGCGCCTTATGACAAGATCATCGTTACTGCCGGCGCTCCGACCGTTCCGAACGAACTTTTAAAACAGTTGAATATTGGCGGAATTTTGGTGATCCCTGTAGGAGACACCGAAACCCAAAAGATGGTCACAATCTTAAAAACCTCTGAAAACGATTTTGAACGGCACGTACTGGATACGTTTAGGTTTGTACCGTTGGTAGGAGATAAGGCGTGGTAGTCAGTTTTCAGTTTCCGGTAGGCAGTTTGCAGCGTTTAAATGTGCCAACTGCAAACTTATAACTGCCAACTATCTTTTCATCGCTCTATCCATTTCGATCTTTGTATCTCGTTCTTTGATGGTTTCGCGTTTGTCAAAGCTCTTTTTGCCCTGTGCTAGTCCGATTTCCAGTTTGGCAAAACCTCGTTCGTTAATGAACATAGCCAGCGGCACGATGGTCAATCCTTTTTCCGCGCCCCGGGTTTGCAGTTTTTTTAGTTCCTTTTTGTGGAGGAGCAGCACACGGTCGCGCTTAGCTTCGTGATTATAAAATGAACCGTGCGAGTATTCGGAGATGTGCAGATTTCGCACGTACAACTGGTCATCAATGAAAGTACAAAAGGCATCGTTCAGGTTGGCCTTGCCTTCGCGGATAGATTTGATCTCGGTACCCAGCAGCTTGATGCCCGCGGTGTATTTATCCAGTATGGTGTACTCGAAATAGGCTTTTTTATTCTTGATATAAGTGTCCTGGCTCATCCGCTGCAAATATGCAAATTATTGCGGTTTTACGACCAGCACCGGGATATTAACCTTGTGGCGCACCGAATTCACCGTAGTGCCGAATATCAGATCTTTAAATGCCTTGTGCCCGTGCGAACCCATCACGAGGAAATCGATCTGCTCATCTTTAACAATTTGCGTTATTGATTTTGCCGGGCTGCCGAAACCGATGACACCCTTGGCTTTATAATCCTTTTCGAGCATAGATTGCACGTATTTATCCAGGTTGTCGGCATCACTTTGGGTCTCATGGTCCAGTACTTCGGTGCCATAGTATTGCGCTGCAGCTGTTTCCACTACATGGATCAATGTGTAATGCGCGTGTTTGCCCCCCTGCATAATGGCATGCCGGATGCAGTCACGGTCATTCTTAGAGAAATCGATCGTGACCCCGATATTCTTATACGCTATGGGGGTAAAATCGGTGATCATGGTAGCCAAACCGTGTGGCACCTGTGCCGGTTGGTCGCGATGTTTGAACAGCAACGGCCTCAAAAAAACATACATCAGCAACAGCGCCACAGCAAAGGTAACGGGTATAACTAAAATATATATCCAAAGCGCTGCATTTGGATATTGCCCGATCCACTGGAATATCTGGTCAATGATCAGTTTAGCATTAAGTCCGAGTATAAGTAGCGCGCAGGCCCAGGCCAATGCCTTGGTCCAGGGACCAATGGCGAAGCTGCCCATACGTTTTTTGTTGGAAACGAAGTGAATAAGTGGTACTACCGCGAAGCCCAACTGCAGGCTAAGTACTA
>JAFDZL010000319.1 GCA_018266935.1 Bacteroidota bacterium
GATCACGAATGCCGGCAGCAGCAGGTGAATGACGGGTGTTTTACAATGCTTGATGGGGTGCCCAGGCATGCGCTCACTTTAACGGTACCGGCGTTGATAGCCGGGAAGCACATTTTCTGCATGGTTCCCGGCAAGAACAAGGCCAAAGCGGTTCATGATACGCTACAAGAAGAAGTGGGAGAGCGCTGCCCCGCATCTGTATTAAGAACACACCAAAATGCTGTTTTATTTTTAGATGAGGACAGCGCCGGAATGCTAAATTTATAACATCAAAACCGATCAAACTATGGTAAACCAGAACGATCCGCCTGAAGATATTACACGCAGAAAATTTATTCGGAATACCGGTGTAGCTGCCGCGGGTATAGCTTTAACGGCGCCGCTGGCGGGCAAAGCAGCGAATCTTTTCGAGCCGGATACACCGGTCACGGTTAAGCAGATTGTGGATAAGTTTATTGCCGAGGTGGGTGTGGGCAATATTCCTAACACCGTTGATACCCTGAAATCCGGCAGCCCGGATATGGTGGTTACAAGTGTGCTGACCACCATGTTCGCTACTATCGATATGATCCGGAAAGCCATTAGTTTAAATGCGAATTTCATCATCGCGCATGAACCAACCTTCTACAATCACCAGGACAATACCGATTGGCTGAAAGACGATGATGTTTATCAATACAAAGCCGATCTGCTCAAGCAGCACAATATCACCATCTGGCGCAACCATGATTATATCCATACGCATAAACCGGATGGCGTTCTTAAAGCACAGCTGGAACAACTGGAATGGACAGACTATGCGGATAAGGATTTCCCCAATTTGCTTACCATGCAAAGTACGCCGCTTAGGGACCTGGTACACCAGGCCAAAGTCAAGCTGAATATCGACACGGTAAGATATATCGGCGACATGTCGGAACTTTGCAGGCGGGTGCTTTTCCTTGAAGGGGCTCCAGGCGGGATGCGCCAGATAGAAGCCATTATGAAATATAGGCCAAATGCAGTATTCTGCGGCGAAATATCAGAATGGGAGACGGCCGAATATGTGCGCGACGCCCGCGCTAAAGGCGATAATTTGTCCTTAATAGTGCTCGGCCATATTGCCAGCGAAGAAAGGGGCTCACAATTTATGCTCGAGTGGATGAAAAAGAACTTCCCTGCTATCAAAACCACACATGTTTCGCCGGGGAATTCGCTGAAATTTATGTGAAATAGCAAAAAATAAGTACGAAAAATAGCTATGTCTGAAAAAACAGATTGGTTTGATGAATTAAACGAAGATCAAAAGCAGGACATTCTTGAAGGTCTGGCTGAAGCTGATCGTGGTGAAACGATCACTCATGATGAAGCCGCAAAGTTATTCGCGCAGTGGGGCTTGAAATGATTAAGTATCGCATCGCCACCGAATCCGACGTCCCTTCCCTCGCCCGCTTGCGTACCTTGCTCCGCGGAACCGAAGAAGGATGGATACCGTACATTAAGGGTTATATGGAAGGCATAACCAACCCGCAAAAAGCGCTGGCGCCGCGTGTGGTTTACGTGGCTGCGGACTGCAATAAAATAGTCGGATGGGTCGCTGGCCATCTTACCCGCCGCCTGGGATGCGATGGCGAACTGCAGTGGATAGACATCGACACCGACTACCGCCGGAAAGGCATCGCTTCTGAACTGGTGAAAATGCTGGCCAAATGGTTTTCGGAACAAAATGCCAATAGGATATGCGTCGATCCCGGGAACGACGATTCGCGAAAATTCTACGCAGCCAACGGTGCCGGAAACCTAAATCAGCACTGGATGTATTGGGAGGATATAACGGCTATCCTGTAACAACGTTTGTCTTTCTGCTTTTGATCAGCAACGTTATCGCCGAAGCCAGCCACCAGAATGCCTGAACGCCTGCGACCGCTGTTACCCACATGGGGAGCACTAATACAGTGAGGTAAAGTACCCCCAACAACAGGAAAGCCAATCCCAGCAGCAGGGCAAGGTAACCGAAGATTTTAGACAGCACATCCGAACGGACGAGTACAATACCCAGCGGAATGAAGAATGCCGGCGCGGCCACGATAAAGTATAAATGCTGGACGGCGTAAATAATATGCAGGCATATCATGATGCCTTCCGCGGGTGCCTTAAACATGACGGCAATGTAAAACGTGATCTCGATGAGGCTGACGGCCATCAGTACTGTAGCGCCAAAGAAGGTCATCCAGCCGGAAATACGGTTATGTGCTTCGGCCAGCCGAACCAACGTAAAAGCAAAGAGTACAATAAATACCGGTCCGACAGCCTGCAGCCAGGCTCCCCATAAGATCGAATCATAATACCTGTTGCCGAAGGCTATCAATTGTGCTGTGGTCGCGTTTGGCGGAGGGCCGGGGTTGATCATGAATGAAATACCGATCATCAGGACGCCCACGATACCACTGATACCACCCAGGATACGTACCCAGCGGGGCACACAAGATTGTTCTGCCATAGGATAAATGTAAAATAATTTTTGCGATGACAGTAAACCCAAAATCCATTAAACCCATAGTCATTCCGGTTATTTCCAAAATTATTAGCGATTTAGCGCCATTTTTCCGATTATTGCATTCCTGTTAAAATTATCCATCAATTATTTAAATAATCTTAACCGGAATTCGCACAAACTATCAATTTTAAAATGCCAGGAACACGACGCCATATCGAAATCATGGATACCACGCTGAGGGATGGTGAGCAAACCAGCGGCGTATCCTTCTCGGCTTCTGAGAAGCTGACCATAGCTCAATTATTGTTGACCGAGGTGAAGGTTGACCGTATTGAGATCGCGTCGGCAAAGGTTTCGGAAGGCGAATTCCAGGCAGTTAAGAAGATCACTGAATGGGCCGCGGCGAACGGGTTCATCGACCGGATAGAAGTGCTGACCTTCGTGGATGGTAAGATTTCAGTCGATTGGATGCTGAAAGCAGGTGCAAAAGTGATGAACCTGCTGACCAAGGGTTCACTGAATCACCTGACTTACCAACTGAAAAAAACTCCGGAGCAGCATTTTAAGGAAGTCGGCGAAGTGATTGCCTACGCGCGGAAAAACGATATTGAATGCAATGTGTACCTGGAGGATTGGAGCAATGGGATGCGTCATTCGAAGGATTATGTGTTCCAATACCTGGACTTCCTGGTGACACAGCCTGTTAAAAGGATATTATTGCCTGATACTTTGGGGGTACTGATCCCTTCGGAAGTGAAGGAATTCCTTACGCCGATCATTCAAAAATACCCGCATATCCATTTTGATTTCCACGCGCACAACGACTACGACTTGAGCGTAGCCAACGTGCTGGAGGCGGTGAACGCTGGCGTCAAGGGCCTGCACCTGACCATTAACGGGATGGGCGAACGCGCGGGCAACGCGCCTTTGGCCAGTACGATCGCCGTGCTGAACGATTATGTGAAAGATGTAAAGACATCGGTGGATGAGAAGTCCCTGTATTCAGTAAGCAAACTGGTGGAGACCTTCTCCGGTTTCAGGATACCGGCCAATAAGCCTGTAGTGGGAGAGAACGTGTTCACACAAACCGCCGGCATCCATGCCGACGGCGATAAAAAGAACAACCTGTACTTCAACGACCTAATGCCCGAGCGTTTCGGCCGCCAGCGTAAATATGCGCTCGGCAAAACCAGCGGCAAGGCCAATATCGAAAATAACCTGGCGCAATTAGGCATCCGTCTTTCCGACGCCGATCTGAAAAAGGTAACGCAAAAGATCATCGAATTGGGTGATCGCAAAGAGGTGGTGACGCAATCCGATCTGCCTTATATCATCTCCGACGTGCTCGACAGCAACGCGATAGAGGAGAAGGTGCATATCCAGAACTATGTGCTTACCCATTCTAAAAACCTGAGGCCTTCTGCCACGCTGAGGATAGATGTGGGTGGTGAGGAGTTCGAAGAACACGCCCAGGGCGATGGACAGTACGATGCTTTTATGAACGCATTAAGGTCCATTTACGAGAAAAAGAAACTCGCGCTGCCTGTACTTACCGACTATGCCGTGCGCATCCCGCCAGGCGGCAAGACGGACGCCCTATGCGAGACCATTATTACCTGGCAATACGGCGACAGGGAATTTAAAACCCGCGGCCTCGACAGCGACCAGACCGTCTCGGCTATCAAAGCCACGCAAAAGATGCTCAACCTGATCTGATTTATAGTTTGGCATAGGGGTGAAATAGCAGTGACCAGGGTATTTTTACCCGATTTGCCATTTTGTCAGACATCTGTCAGTTGATTTGCCGTTAAATTTTTCTGACATTCTGTCCGATTTGCATGAGTATGACAAATTGTCAAAATATTTTATTAGGTGATATTATTCCCGAAAATCGCAGGCCGGGCGATAATTTCTATGAAAAATAGCATGTGAATACTTGTTTTCGACCCGGAAACTGCTCTTCACGGCATATTTCTGTGTTATTTTCCGCTTTTTGCGAACGTATTTTCATAAATACAGCCATATTTTTTGAGATATATACGATTCTTCTTCCCATGCGGCTAATTTATGGTTTTAAAGAAATATTTTTTGTTCGGAATTTTTTCTGTCAAATTTTTTTTCAACGCTGACATTTCTTTCAGGTAAAGTTTTCCTTTCCCTGAATTTACATTTTTGTGATTTTCTTGTGCCGGAAAATAATTCTGTGATTGGCATTTAATTAGCTGCACGGTGTACCAAAGACACTGATTTTTCCTGCGGTTTAAAACCCTCACAGAATGATAGATAGTCTTCAGATGGTTTAATTAATTATAAAAAAATAAAGAAATGATAACTGTATTAGAAGTAGCCCTTTTGTTAGCGATCATCATTGTTCCGCTTACTCCCGCTAAAAGCAGGGTTAAATAATTGAGTTTTTAACTCGATTTAAAAGATTTGAAGCTTTCGGGGATTGCCCGGAGGCTTTTTTGTTTGGTATCCACCCATCTGCATGTTTATTTTACCTTCAGAAAAGCGGTCGTGCAAAAACGACAAACTATAATATTATTTTAACTTAGTAGTCAATAATTTAAGCAAAACTGCTAAATTGTGTTCCGCATACACTAAGCTATGCTGTTTGACCGGTTGTAAATCCTTGATCATGAAAAACAAAATATTCTGCTTACTGTCAGTTGCTGTCGCCCTGTTGGCTATAAGGGCCGATGCACAAAACAAGGGAAAATCCGCATTGGATGTAAAGATCGATGCGGTGATCAAAAAATTAACCCTCCAGGAAAAAATAGGGATGCTGCATGCCAACGGCATATTCAGCACTGCCGGGGTCGAAAGGCTGGGCATACCCGGTCTGATGACCGACGACGGACCTTTGGGCGTACGCGAAGACGTCAAAGAAGGCTGGGGATCAGCAAATCTGACCACGGACTCGGCGACTTTTTTTCCGAACGGTTCAGCCCTGGCCGCAACATGGAACCCCGACCTGGCTTATCGTTACGGGCATGATATGGGCGAAGAAGCGAGAGCCCGCAAAAAATACATCATGCTGGCGCCGGCTTTCAATATCTGCCGTACTCCTTTATGCGGACGTACCTACGAGTATTATTCGGAAGACCCGTACCTGAACGCCCGGCTCGCGGTGCAGTCGGTAAAAGGGATACAGAGCCAGGATATAGCTGCCTGCGTAAAACATTATGCCGTCAACAACCAGGAGATCGAGCGCGGGCGGATCGATGTGAATGTTGATGAGCGCGCCCTGCGCGAAATATACCTCCCGGCTTTTAAAGCGGCCATAACGGAGGGCAATGCCTGGACCATCATGTCGGCTTATAACAAGTTGCGTGGCGATTATTGCTCTGAGAACACTTACCTGCTGCAGAAGATCCTGCGGGATGAATGGGGTTTCAAAGGCATTGTCATCAGCGATTGGGGCGGAACACACAGTACCGTAAAAGCCGCTAAGAATGGATTGGACCTGGAAATGGGTTCAAGGCCTCCTTACAACACCTATTTCTTCGCGGATAAATTGCTGGATTCGGTGAAGGCCGGTAAAGTAAGCATGAAAGTGATCGATGAAAAGGTACGCCACATTTTATGGGTGATGTATCATACGACCATGGCCGACAATCCGCCTGCCGGAGCGATCAACACGCCGGCGCATAGCAAAACGGCCTACGACATAGCTGCGGAATCTACTGTACTGCTAAAAAATGACAAACAACTATTGCCGCTGAATATATCGTCATTAAAAAGTATTGCTGTCATCGGTGATAACGCAACACACACTTTTCACCTCGGTGGATTTGGTGCAGGTGTAAAGGCCCGGTACGAGGTTACGCCTCTTGCCGGCTTACAAAACGCGTTAAAAGGCAAAGTAACGATCAACTATGCACAGGGATATTCAGGCGTTTATCATCAGTCGTTCCGCAGGGACACCGCGAAAAAAAATGATAAGCCAGATCCGGCGATGATGGAGCAGGCTGTTTCTGCGGCCAAAAATTCGGATATGGCGATACTGTTTATCGGAGGTAACCGCGACTATGAAAGCGAAGGCAGCGACCGCAAAGACCTGAGCCTGCCGTTTCACGAGCAGGAATTGGTTGATGCTGTGACCGCGGCTAACCCAAATACCATCGTGGTGGTTATCGGCGGCGCGCCCTACGATATTGGTAAGATCAAACAAAACAATAGCACCATTGTATGGTCGTGGTATAACGGCTCGGAGAATGGCAATGCCCTGGCCGACGTTCTGCTTGGAAAAATCAACCCTTCGGGCAGGCTCCCGTTTACTTTTCCGGCTGAGCTGAAGGATTCTCCCGCTCATGCCTTAGACGCTTATCCCGGCCAGGAACTTAAGGAGGACTATAAAGAAGGCATACTGGTAGGTTATCGCTGGTTTGATACCAAAAAGATAGAACCAATGTATTGCTTCGGTTACGGACTTTCTTATACAACATATCAATACGCCGCATTGCAAACCGATAAGGGATCCTATAAAGAGGGGCAGCGGATACTGGCTACCGTGAGCATCAAAAACACAGGCAAATATGCCGGGAAGGAGACGCTGCAACTGTATGTGAGCAAGCCCGGTTCGGCGGTGGAACGAGCCGACAAGGAGCTCAAGGCATTCAGAAAAGTGCGGATCGCAGCTGGTCAAACCGCCAGGATAACGTTAGCCATACCGGTTAACGATCTGGCTTATTATGATGTTAAAACCCGTAAATGGGTTGTGGAACACGGAAAATATAAGATACTGGCAGGTGCATCCTCAAGGGACATCAGGGGCAGTGCCGATATCACCGTCAATTAATAGGGTTGGGAATAATGAAGAAATTAACGGCCGGGGTTGCCGGATTTTTATTACTGTTAATTGGCACGGCGTCGCAGCGCGCAGATGCCCAGGCCGAATTCAGGCCATGGGGTAATCTCGAAGGCATCAGGGTGAAGGGGCAACTGATGGAATTCAATAGCCGGATCGTGGTGGTCGGGGATAATTGGAACAAGGCGAAGTTCACCGGTAAAGAAATGCAAAGGCCAAAGTATTCCCGCACGAGTGAGGAACAACAGGAGGTGAGTACTATGATCGACAGCCTGCAGTTTACCGAAACCATGAAAAACACGGGTCGCGGCTCGGCAGAGATCATATTGAAATGCGTGCCGCATGCCGACGCACGGGTTGAGGGCATCTATTTTAACGTTTCGCTTCCCCTTAGCCTATATGCAAACAGCAAATTCAGTTACGCGGGCAATGAGTCGGCCTTTCCGAATCCCGACCAGGGAGGCGAATACTGGCATGGCGACGCCAAAGAACTGCGGTTTACGTCCCAGTCTCAAAGCATCCAGGTGGAGGCGGACACGACGTCGGCAGTTTTTGCACGAAGTGATACCTCAAAAAGACAGAAATATATCCGGTTATATTTCCCGATTTGTTCAGGTGAATTGCACCACGGCCAGGTTTTTCAAAGTACTTACGAAATAAAAGTCTCCGGCGACATTGACGAGTCGCCGGTTAGTCTAAAGCTGGATGCAAGCGTACAGGGCCGTCCTTTTGCAGGTTTGGGTGGAAATTTCCGCATACAGAATCCTAAGGTCGATCCCGAAGTGATCGATTATTGCCTGAA
>JAFDZL010000031.1 GCA_018266935.1 Bacteroidota bacterium
AAAAGCGGAAAGTATCTGCTGATGCTTAGCGCTGTCGGCGCCAAGGGAATTCATCAGCGAGTCGGTCGAAGACTGCTTGCTGTTTTGCTGCGCTCTCGCCCCTATGCAGAGGGCCAGAAGAGTAATAAATACTATTGATTTTTTCATGATATGAGCGATTGGTTTATTCATTGTTGTTTTATTTGGATGAATTGAGTGCCGCATAGGTAGCCGATACACGCACACGGATACTTTCAGCTATATTGTGAAAAACGATCTTTGGTATGTCGATGTGATGGTCAGCGCATTTCACCATAAATTCGGATGACATGCTCACCACTCCCCCATTCACTTTTAATTCACCTTTTATGGTCCGGTTCTGGGTTACGCCGTGTACCTGGAAGTCGCCTGTTACGGTGACGGGGGAAGTGCCGTCTTTGGTTAGATCGGGGTGTTCCTGCATTTTACCCTTAAAAGTCGCTTTGGGGAACTTGTCGCTTTCCATATAGTTTTCGTTGAAGTGTTCTTCCATCATTGCCTTTTCAAAATGTAAGCTGCGGATGGGAAGACTGAAGGCGAGTTCGCCGGTCGCGGCATTATATACCGATATGGCCTGGTTTGAATTAGCTTCAATATCTTCTATCGGGGCGCTTGAGTAGATATTAATCTTTGCATTCTTACAGGTATAGACATCCTGCCCCGCCCTGGTGAATGATGTCAGGGCGAGTAATAAAATACTGAGATATTTCATCCTAATTTGGTTTTTTGAATGTATTAAGGTTCCAGTTAAGGCCTACCGCAATACCGGTCGATTGCAGCTTTACCTGGCTGGCGCCCACGTCTGTCAATGGTAGTTTATAATATGGTTGAAGAACAAGGCCGAACCGCGAATTGATCTGCCGCTCATAGGTAACGTCCAGGTTCAAAATGCTCATGATATTCCTGTTGCGGTTCACTACGCTGTAACCAGCCGGTCCGTAAGCATACGGATTAGTATAGTTGAAATTATAATCTTCTCGCAGGATGATATAAGATGACAGGCCCGTACCTACAGTAAATTTATTAATGCCCTTACGGTAAACCTGGTAATTGACATTTAAAGGTATATCGATCATCCTGCAATTGGCGCCTACGCTCGTCGGAGCGGTTTGGAAGTGATACTGCGTGTGGTAGTCTGCGAAGCTTTCCTGATATGGTTTGATCGAATACATGCCGCCCGTGCTAAAGGTCCATTTACCTGAACTTACGGAGAACAACGCGCCTAAGTTTCCGCCCAGGCGACCACTATTCAGCGGGCTGGTGCCATTCATGTCAGAAGAAGCTATCGCTGTTACTGCAAATATGGGACGGTTTATGCCATTAGATAACCCTGTGGTTTTTACCTTAGGTTTTGGAGCAGCAGCCAGGCTGTTAGCATCACCATTATTTTTGTGAGCATCGCCGGTCCCTATGTCCTTTTTATCATTAGGTACCGCCGCGTTATTCGCTGCAAGCGTATTTGAATCAGCATTATTCTTTTTACCATCTGCCGTGCCAATATCTTTTTTATTGCCGGGCACAACTGAGGAATTTTCCGCAAGTATATTATCGTTATTTTTAACAACATCAGGCGTTGCGGCATCCCTCTTATCTATTAAACCAGGTTTTTTATCAACATTAGTTTTTTGCGCGAGAACATTCGCAGGGGCTTTACCCGGCATTTTAGCGGCGTTACCATCCGGCTGATAAGGGAAAGAACGATCTGTTTTTTTGCCCGGTCCGGGGTGAACGGAGTTTTGGGCCATATTGGCAGGGTTACTTTTCTGTTTGCTGCTATCTGCCATCTCATGCCGGGCGGTCCCGCCGCTTGTACCGGTATCAGGTTTTGTAACTGTTGCTACTGAATTAACCTTATTAGTTTTGTTAGGCTGAGGCTTGAAAAACATCCAGGCGAACAATGCCAGCAACAACACCGCCGCTACGCTACCCAAACGCGGCAACCAGTAAACTACACCACCCCGTTTCTTCCCCTGGTCGAGTAGTTGCTCCATGGCGTCCCAGTCAGTTTCCCTGTAAACAGGCTCATTGATCAGGTCGTCTGCTCCTTTCTTGAAAAATTTGTCTAATTCTTCGTCCTTTTCTTTCATTACAATATTTTTTCAGAGAAAACAATCACACAATACATTATCCTCTTCTATTCTTATTCTCTTATATTCTTGTCAAAATAAGCCCCATGCAGATCTGTTTTGTTAATGGCGACGATGGACGAATAATCCATGCCACCGCCATACTTCCGCTTCGATGATGCCGAATCTGCATCCGCTATCATCTGCTTTAGTTTTTGCCGCGCCTTATGCAGGTTCGACTTGGATGTGCCTGCAGATATATTCAGCAATTCGCCGATCTCTTCGTGTGTATAACCCTCCACTGCGAATAGGTTGAACACCGTGCGATATGCAGGCGGTAGTTTTTGTACCATCCGCAGCAGGTCGTCATAATTAAGCTTATGGTCGGTAAGGTCGCCATCGGTCAGGTGCTCGGCTTGCTCCAGATCGTCGGTATAGGCCATTTTCAGGTTTGCCCGGTAATAATCAATGGAGGCATTCATCATTATCCTTCCAAGCCAGGCTTTGAAAGGCCTTGTCCTGTCAAATGTTTCGATACGGGTGAACACCTTAAGGAAGCCCTGGTTCATCACCTCGGCTGCCTCATCCCGGCTGTTGGCATAACGCAGGCAAATTCCCATCGAGAAGCCATAGAACGCCTTGTACAGCATCTTTTGACTCACTCTGTCCTGTTTTATGCAGCCGCCTATCAGTTGGTGTAACTCTTTTTCACCCATAGGGTCATCACCTTTTGCTTAATATTTTAACCTTATCATCCACTATCACGTTGACCCGGTCAAAAAGGTTGCTTTCCGTTCGGAAACTACGACCAATTGACTGATTGTCAAATATTTAATTTCGCATAAAATTATAATTTTTTTTAACAAAAGCCATCTCAATTACTTCAATCGGAAATTATTATCCGCTTCAAAAAATAACACAGCCCTGAAATATTTGACGCCCAAAGCAACCATTCCTTATCAACCAGCGTGATGTTTTTAGAAAGATTTCAAATGATACCGGTATCCATTGTTATTATCACCCACAACGAAGCCGAAACAATACGTGCATGCCTAAATGCTTGTAAGCTGATCAGTGACGATATTATCATGATCGATAACGGGAGCACTGACGGCACACCCGATATCGGGAGCCTATCGGGATGCAGGGTCCTGCATGAAAGCTGGGACGGTTATGGGGCAAATAAGAATAAAGGAATTCTCCATGCAAAATACGACTGGGTGCTTAGTATAGACGCCGATGAAATACCGGATATGGATTTGGTCAGATCGCTGCATCAAACGGTTCTTCATGATCCGCTGACAGTATATGACATCCGCTTCATCACCTATTATGGCGAAAAACCAGTGCGCTTTGGCAGTTGGGGGCGCGACCATCATATTCGATTATTCAACCGGAACATGGTTAAATGGGATGAACCACCGGTTCATGAAAACCTGGTAATGCCCCCGGCGATACAGGTAAAGAAACTAAAAGGCCATATCCGTCACTATTCTATAAAAGACCTCGACGAAGGGCGAGCCAAAGCTTTGCATTATGCGCGCCTCAGTGCCGAAAAATATTCCGGCGAAGGCAAAAAGGCCACAATGATTAAATTGTACCTGGCGCCTGCATTTCACTTCATTAAAAACTACATTATTTACCTGGGGCTGCTTGATGGGCGGCGGGGCTTTAATATTGCGCGAATGGTATCGCGGAATACTTATATGAAATACAGGCTACTGCGCAAACTGGGCAACCGGCTTCATACCGACTTGCCAGTTGCAAAGGAAAGCCTGGTGATGGAATATTGACAGCGATAACATGCCGATTCCCTGATGAGAACCCGGTTTTACAGCCATCTTTCAGCCAACACGATCCAGCTTGTTGTCAACCAGCTATTTGGCCTGGTGATATTTTATTTCCTTTCAGCCGGGCTTGATAAGACTAGTTTTGGTAATATCAATTTTGCGCTTGCTCTGCTGCTCGCTACGTTCAATATCCTGTCGTTCGGTATCGACCAGGTGGCTGTGCGTAAAATAGCGGCCGGGGAAAATGCACAATTCATATTGTCTCTTTACCTGATTCACGTATTGATCACGGGATTGGCATTCTACGTCATCCTGATCGCAACGAACTCGCTGTTCCCATCCACCTTAAGGACATACGACCTGCTTTTACTTATAGCTGCCGGTAAGCTGGCGATTTATTTTTCAACCCCATTCAAACAGTCGGCCATTGGCATGGAGCGTTTCAGGCTCCTGGCCGAAATGTCAGTAATATCGAATATTGTAAGGGGCGTATGTTTGGCCATACTGGCTTATAAGCATCAAATTACGTTGCAAAATGTTATCTACACATTTGCCGGCGGTGATGTCCTGGAACTGATCAGCGCATACTTTATTTTTAAAAATGCAACGGGCATGCCCTCCGCCACCCGGTGGAACCGGACAGCTTATGCTGCCCTGGTTAAAGAATCGCTTCCGCAATTGGGCGTAGTTGTAATAACATCAGCGCTTGCCCGGTTCGATTGGCTATTTATCGGCATTTTTGTATCAGCGATAAAGCTGGCGGAATATAGTTTCGCCTACAAAGTTTTCGAACTATCGACCCTGCCATTACTGGCCGTAGCACCCGTACTGATACCGCGATTTACCAAAATGTTCAAAGAAGGCAAACCTGACATGCCATTGTTGCGAAAATTAATGAAGGCTGAGTTGGCAGTAGCGCTATTTACCGTCGTGGTGCTGAATGTTTGCTGGAGCCCGGTCATTGACCAAGTCACCAACGGTAAATACGGCGCGGTCAACCACTGAACGATCTTTATCCTGTCGTTACGTATCCCCTTGCACACCATTTCTAGTTTATCCGGGCCATTTTATTTTCC